>JACDHS010000091.1 GCA_013820875.1 Verrucomicrobiota bacterium
ACCTTAAAAACTTCCGCGCATAATTTTGGAACCAAAAAAAGAGTTTCAAAACCTTCAAAAACGTGGCCGGGAACATCCTGGAAGCCATATTGTCCGATTCTGTCCCAATACTCGCGTTCCGCGTGGTTGGGTCTGTGGAGAGTTGTAATTCATGATCGAGGTAGGGACAATTGAGAGAAGCCCAATGTTTCAACATTGGGTACAACGGGAAATAGGGGCAAAGTTCCGAAGGAACGACTGAGTGCGTTTGGGTGTGGATTGCACGAACGAAAAGGTGTGTGTGCGGAACCCGCCGAGTGGCCAGTACGAGTGCCCGGGAGGGCGGGAATCACTAATGGTGCAGTCTCAGTTTCGAGCGAAACTGGAATAGCCATTTCGGACTCTCCTGGATCACGCTGTTGGCTTGACTTTCCCTCGTAACAATTCAAGGTTCAGTCAAATGGTTTTTGCCCCAAACGCCCACCTAACGCAATCAGATAGTCCCGCCCGAAAACCCGGTCTAAATTAAATTTATGAGTTGTAGATGTGGATGCGGTGGAGATACGAAAGCCGGTGATTTTGTACCCGGTCACGATCAGAAGCTTCGCGCTCGTTTGGAAAAGGAAGTCGGGGGTATTTTGGCCATGGAGGATTTGGTCACGACCGCCAAGAGATATGCCATTGGTGATCTGCCGGAAGCCGAGTTGGGACGGGAGGTCCGGCGGGTTTTCAAGACGAGAGATGAGCGATAAATCGTCGAACCAAACGCTGGATTGAATGACGAGGAGCGCGGTCGCATCTTTGTTTCAAATGGTATTTTCTTGGCGCGCTCCTCATCATCGATCAGCTCGTTCGGCGATATTACGCACATGAGAGTCGCGAGCACAGCCATCTACCGGCACGTTCGACAGCCAAAATACATTCTGATGCCTATGTGCCCGGACAAACACCAGCATTGGACTACTGCGTGGGCTAAGCTTGTGCATCTAACGGAGGAAGATGTTCGCACACAAGGGATCGATATCGTGTTGCGCGATTTGGAGGAGTTCTCCACTCGCGACAGCGATGTTGGTGCAGAGGTGAACGGCTCGGGACCAGAGGCAAAGCGAGCACGACGTCTCCTGCGAGAGTGCTGGGAAGTCGGCATTACTCTGCGGCCCGGACCTAGGCTGGAGCTTCAGGCGATCATGGATGTCGGTAAAGACAGGGGTATTGGAGCGCCAGAGGACAGTTTTGTGCTTTCTCTACCGTGCTCGCAGGAAACCTTTTTTCAATCGCTGAGTGACGCATTCGACAGATGCTGTGTAATGAAGGATAGATGATCTTGCCGAACCAGACGGTGGAGGACAACGGCTGCTCCGCGTTTGCAAATTGTATGTTTTCGGATTGTTTGACACTTTTGTTCCAGTCGGTGCGACGCTCACAGCAGTCGTGCCTCACCTGATCGTTCGGCCATGATCACTACGCGTTGACCGATGCACATGTTTTTACTCGTTGCGGGAGACGGCAATATTCCCGATTTGCTCGAGCCCTTTGCGGATTATGGCGGTGAGGGCACGAACCCAAACGCCAAGTTTGATTGGTTTGAGATCGGCGGAAGATTCGGCCCCTCACTTTCTCTTAAGCAACCGCGACAGCTACGGCGCTTCTTTGGGCTTTTGCCTGGCGGCACCGCCTCTTGTGTGTTGAATGCAAAGAAGTCTGAAGTTGACCTACAGAGTTTGCTAGCCAATCCGCCTGCTGCGCTTCTTTTCCAAGGCCAGTGGTCAGAATCGGTGATTTTTGCCAAGAGTCAGGACGCAGAAGAGTGGCGCAAAGAGTTCACGCGCTTATTTGAACAGATACACGGCGCGGTTTAATCGTCGGCATAAACCTTCGGGCACTTGCTCAGTGGGCGATATAAATCTCTGATCGTGGAAGAAACCCGCCAACTGCCGCCTGATGTTGTGGCCGAATTGGTTGATCGTATTTTAATAGCCCGACATGGAGGCATTGAGCCTGACGTGGAGAAAGCTTGGAAAAGCGAAATCCACCGGCGCATTGACGACATCAAAAGCGGAAAAGTTCAGGGCGTCCCGGTGGAAGACTCCCTGGCCCGCGCTCGAAAAATCGCTGGTCTGTGAAACACGTTCTTCATCCAATGGCCGATGAGGAACTGGCTGAAGCCAGGTAGTTTTAAGCTTCCGTGAGGGTTTGCGCACCGGCAAAAAAGGGATTTTGGGGAGTCAGCAAAGGTTGCTGACAGTCAAAAAACCCTTTTTTGACACCCAACAACCTTTGCTGACTCCCCAAAATCCCTTTTTTGATAGTCCGCAAACCTTGTGGAGGTCGCAAAAAGGCTTTTTTGACCCTCAGCAAGGTGTGTTGGGTGTCGAAAAAGGGTTTCTTGACTGTCAACAACCCTTGCGCACTCCCCAAAAAGGCTTTTTTGCCGGTGCGCAAACCTTGCGGGGGTCGCAAAAAGGCTTTTTTGACCTTCAGCAAGGTTTGTTGGGTGTCGAAAATCCCTTTTTTTGTCATTTTGCGCCCAAACTCAGGTTTTTGTTCCGAATCGCTCTCTTTTCTTTTTTCTCCGGTGTTCATGAATTAAATTTATTTTATCACTTGATGAATCGGGGAGATCGACGGGAGCCGATCTTCACGGATGACACGGATCATCGGTGTTTCATCAAAACACTCGGAGAGGTTTGTGATAGGATGATTTTGCATCGGCGGAGTCGCTCTCTTCGACGCGGAACGGGTCTGTTCCAAGTTGAAACAGACTTTCCGCGGAACGGAGTCTATTCCTAGTTGGGACAAAAACCCGCTCGAAATGGCAAAAACGCCAAAGTCCCACCATCGGTAAATTTGTGTTGATTAGCGTTCATTCGTGGTTAAACAGCATCAGCGTCTTTTCGAGATGAATCGCAATTAGTCAGGTAGCTGCAAAAAGGCGGCTACAACTAATTGTGTTTCAGGCAGTTTGGCTCTAAAATTAGGGATTGTAACGGCAGGTCGGTTTTTCTACTATTCGCGTGTCCATTTCGGGCCGGAAGATTGCACCGGTTGCTCCACTATTATATGTCCAACGAATCTGAAGATTTAGATACCCAAAATTTGCCTCCAACCAAGCGGACGGAGGCCTACGGCTCCGAACAACTTGGCAAGCTGGAAGGGCTGGAAGCCGTTCGTAAAAAGCCCGGTATGTATATCGGCGGCACCGACGAGCGCGCCTTGCATCATTGTGTGTCTGAAGTGCTCGACAATTCCGTGGACGAATATCTCGCCGGTCATTGCACAAAGATCGAAGTGACCATTCATATCGATGGTTCTATCTCAATCCGCGATAACGGTCGTGGCATCCCGGTGGACGTTCATCCGCAATACAAAATTCCCGGCGTGGAAATGGTGCTCACGACCTTGCACTCCGGCGGAAAATATGGCCAGGGCGGCTACAAATTCTCAGGCGGAACACATGGTGTCGGTGCGAAGTGCGTGAACGCGGTTTCTGAATGGTTCGAAGTGGAGGTCATCCGTGATGGCCAGGTGCATCATATGGAATTCGAGCGCGGGAAAACCGTGAAGAAGCTCGAAGTCATCGGCAAAGCGAATGGTTCAGGAACATTCATTACTTTCAAGCCGGACCCGGAGATCTTCCGGGAAACAACTGAATTTAAATCCGAACGCATTACTCAACGTTTGCGTGAATTGGCCTTCTTGAATTCCGGCCTGGAAATCACGTTCATGGATGAGCGCCAGCCGGAAGGAACTCAGGAAACGTTTTTCTACAAGGATGGTGTCGAGGAGTTTGTCCGGCAGCTCAACAAAAACAAAACGCTGGTTCATCCCAAAGCGATTTCGTTTTTCAAAATAAGCAAAGTCACGACTCCAGACCAGGATGTCGAAGTTCATGCTGAAATTGTTCTGCAATACAACGACAGCTACAGCGAACAGGTTCTTTGCTATACCAATACGATTCACAATCCGGACGGTGGAGCCCATTTGTCCGGTTTCCGGAGTGCATTGACTCGGGCGATCAATCAGTACGCGAAGCAGAACGAATTGCTGAAGGAAAAAGATCCGCAGATCACCGGGGATGACGTTCGTGAAGGATTGACGGCGGTGATCTCGGTGAAACACACCGATCCGAAGTTCGAATCGCAGACCAAGGTGAAACTGATTTCACCGGAAGTGGAAAGTATTGTTGGGTCGATTTGTTATGAAGGGTTGATGAACCATTTCGATGCGAATCCTCCGGTGGCCAAGAGGGTGCTTGAAAAATCGTTAAATGCGGCTCGCGCCCGTGAAGCCGCTCGCAAAGCCCGTGAAGCGGTTCGTAAGACGGCGATGGCTGGCGGCGGTTTGCCGGGCAAGTTGGCGGATTGCTCGGATCGCGATCCGGCGAATACAGAACTTTATATTGTCGAAGGTGATTCGGCCGGTGGCTCTGCCAAACAGGGTCGCGATCGGAAGTTTCAAGCGATTCTGCCGCTACGCGGTAAGTTGATCAACGTGGAGAAAGCGCGCCTGGACAAGGTGCTGCAAAATAACGAAATCCGAACGATGATCACAGCGGTGGGAACCGGCATTGGTGATGGAGAAGGTGAAGGCGCATTCAAAATCGATAAATTGCGTTATCACAAAATCATCATCATGACTGACGCCGATGTGGACGGATCGCACATTCGGACGTTGTTGCTGACGTTTTTCTATCGGCAGATGCCATTGCTGATCAAAGGTGGTTACGTCTATATCGCGCAACCGCCGCTTTACCAGATTTCCCGCAAGAAACGTGTGGAATACGTCGAAGATGATGCGCAGTTGAACAAGATATTGATTCAACTCGGCACGGAAGACGTTCGTCTGCGAAATATCGCGGATGGAAATGAACTTACGGAGGGGCAGTTGGTCGAGATCCTGGAACTCCTTGTATCACTGGATAAATATGCCAATGCATTGCGCCGTCACGGCGGGGATTTCGGTGAATACGTTGAACGTCGGAACCCGACCTCGCACGATTTGCCGCGTCACCTGGTGAAAGTGCGCGAAGGGAATGATGAGTCGATTCATTACTTTCTGACCGAAGAAGAATTGCGCATTTTCAGCGATTCGAACCCGGATTTGCGTTTGTTTGGCGAGATGGAAACGGAAGCCGAGCTTGCTGAAAAACCGAAGACGAACGGAAACACCCGTCGGGGTCGCCATGTGGAATTGCATGAAAGCAAAGCCGTGGCTGAACTGCTGGACCGGTTAAACAAAAAGGGGCTGAACATCGAACATTATTCCGCCCAGGATAAGCCGCTGTTCGAGTTGATCGAAGGTGAAGGCGAAAAACAGCAGGTAAAACCGCTTTTCGCCATTCCGGAGATACTGGCCGGGATTATCGAAGTCGGACGTCGGGGCATCCAGATCAAACGTTTCAAAGGACTGGGTGAAATGAACCCAAAAGAGTTGTTTGAAACCACCATGGATCCGATCAGACGGAAACTTTTGCGCGTGGATTTAACCGATGCGGTCGAAGCCGAAGAGATGTTTACCAAGTTGATGGGCGATGAAGTTGAGCCGCGTCGGCAATTCATCCAGGACAACGCTTTGAACGTCCGAAACCTCGATATTTAAGGAAAAAGTTGCAGGTGTGGTCTCGTGTGACTACATTTGATCTGTGAAAGAGAAGAAGACATCAAAATGGCCGGAAGCCGATGCCAAATCGCTTCTGCTTGAAGAAGCCGTGACTCTTCCGGACATTGGTTTAGCCATTCCGGTGCGTGCGGCCAAGGCCAAGCTTTCTGCGCTGCTGGAATTGGTTGCCGCTGGGCAGGAAGTCACGATCACCAGCGATGGTCAGCCCAAAGCGGTCTTGTCACCGGTGGAACCGAAGCGTGGCCGAAAAGTGTTTGCCGGGATGGGTGATTTTCTTCTCAAACAACCGATACATGGTGGAGGCTCGGCTGAAGAGTTAATCCGCGAGGATCGTGACTCGCGCGGTTGGTAAACGATGTATCTCGACTCTGCCATCATTGTGAAATTATTGATACGCGAACCGGAGAGCAACTGGTTCAACGATCATCTGGCAGGTCATCCGTTTGAAACTTCGGAACTGGCCCTGACAGAAGTCCGTTCGGCTCTCCTCACGAAAGAGCGTGGCGGACATATTTCCAAACGCGAACGCATTGCAGCGGGTGAAAAATTTGCAGCAATGGTGGAGGAAGACGTGATACGTTTGCTGCCGTTGAACCGACGGGTGCTGGAGCGCGCATCGGCGATGCAGCTTGCGTGTCATCCGCGCATTCCGTTGCGGACTTTGGACGCATTGCACATTGCCACGGCTGACTTGCATCAGTGTCAGACGCTTTCAACGACTGATGCGCGAATGCGCTTCGCGTGCGAACAATTTGCGATCGCGCTGTTTCCGGCGCTGATCGAAGACATTTCCATTACAAACTGACATTTCCATGGCTGAAAATAACGACGAACCGCAGAATCCGAACGAGGAAACACCACCGCCGGCAGCACCGGCCGGACCGCTTTACGCGATGAACGAGAAGATCGCGAAGATCAATGTCGCGGACGAAATTAAAAATTCGTTCCTCGATTATTCGATGTCCGTGATTGTGGCGCGGGCTTTGCCCGATGCGCGTGATGGTTTGAAACCGTCGCAACGCCGCATTCTCTACGCGATGCACCGGTTGAACTTGTATCCCGGGCGCAAACATTACAAATGCGCGAAGATTTGCGGTGACACCAGCGGTGATTTCCATCCGCATGGTGAAGCTGTTATTTACCCGACCCTCGTTCACATGGCCCAGCCATGGGCGATGCGTGATACGCTCGTGGATGGACAGGGGAATTTCGGTTCCATCGAAGGCGATCCGCCAGCCGCCATGCGTTATACCGAAGCGCGGATGACGCACCTTGGATCGGTCCTGATGCAGGACATGGAAAAGGATACCGTCGATTTTGTTCCGAACTACGACGAACGTCTTACCGAGCCCACTGTTTTTCCCGCGGCATTTCCGAATCTGCTGGTCAATGGCGGGACTGGTATCGCTGTCGGTATGGCGACGAATCTTCCGCCGCACAACCTGGGCGAAATGATTGATGGAATTTGTGCGCAGATTGATAATCCGAACATCACGATTCCGGAATTGATGAAGTTCGTGAAAGGGCCGGATTTTCCGACCGGCGCGATGATTTGTGGGTTGGAAGGCATCAAGAACTACTTTCATACCGGGCGCGGAAGCGTGAAAGTCCGCGGCACGGTTGAGGTGGAGGAGATGAAAGGCGGGCGCGAACAACTCGTCATCACTCAGATTCCTTACAACGTGAATCGTGCGGTCCTGGAAGAGCGCATTGCAGATTTAGTGAATGAGAAGGTTCTCGAAGGCATTTCGGGAATGCGCAATGAGTCGGATGAGAACACGCGATTGGTGATCGAACTGAAGCGCGATGCAAATCCGAGGGTTGTCATCAACAACCTGTACAAGTTCACATCACTGGAATCCTCTTTTTCGGCGAACATGCTGGCGATCGATCACGGTCGCCCGAAGACGCTCAATCTTAAAGAACTGATCAATTGCTACATTGAGCATCGTCGCGAGGTGATTATTCGCCGTACGCGTTATCTGTTGCGCAAGGCGGAAGAGCGGGCGGAACTGCTTGAAGGCTATCTAATTGCCTTGGCGAACATGGATGAATTCATTCGCATCATTCGCGGTTCCAAAAACCGTGATGAAGCAAGAGTTAAACTGCTCGGGTTTGAATGGACTAAAGAACAGGTGCTCCGCTGGGGCATCCTGATCCGAAGCGAAGCGCGGCTGAACAACGGGCAATACTTTCTTACTGAACGCCAGGTGGACGCGATTTTGGAATTGCGCCTGTATCAATTGACCGGCCTGGAAATTGATAAGGTTGAAGGTGAATACAAGGAGTTGCTTAAGACGATTGAAGACTTGTTGGACATTCTGGCCAAAGAGTTCCGCGTGTATAGCATCGTCAAAGAGGAGCTCCTGGTCATCAGGGAGAAACATGCAACTCCGCGCAAGACGGAGTTGGTGCCTGATGAAGGTGAGATTGCGATCGAGGATCTGATTGCCAATGAAGGTGTGATCATCACCCTGACCCATGCTGGCTTGCTCAAGCGGACGAACATCAGTGAGTATCGCGCGCAACGGCGAGGTGGCAAGGGTGTGATCGGGATGACGACTCGCGACGGTGATTCAGAAGGTGATGGGGGCGATTTCATTGAACATTTGTTCACCGCGAGCACGCATGATTACCTGATGTTCTTCACGAACACAGGGCGTGTTTACGTGGAACGCGTGCATGAGGTTCCCGACATGGGACGCACCGCGAAAGGTCGCAGCATCGCCAATCTGCTGGAGATGCGCTCCGATGAAAAAGTCGCCGCGATGATCCGTGTTATTTCGAAGCTGGGGCCTGAGAATGAAGACCTGACCTGGACACAAACCCATGAGCTGTTCTTCGCAACAGAGCAGGGGACCGTGAAGAAAACTGCGCTATCCGATTTTGCAAACGTTCGCAAAGGCGGAATCATCGCGATCACGATCGAGCCGGGCGACAGCCTTATTCAAGTCAAGCTGACGAAAGGCACGCAAACGGACGAAGCGGGCAAGGTGGTTGATGCTGGCGACGATGTAATTTTAATCACACGCGAAGGAAAGAGTATTCGCTTCCCGGAATCGGATGTGCGCTCGATGGGGCGTAATGCCGCCGGCGTGCGTGGAATTAGTTTGAACGAGAAGGATGCGGTCGTTGCATCTGCCATCGTTGTTACTGACGCAACGCTTCTTGTCGCAGGTGAAAATGGCATTGGCAAACGAACAGATTTCGGTGAGTACCGCCTTCAATCACGAGGTGGCAAAGGGATCATCACCATGAAAACAGGTGAGAAAACCGGCCCTGTTGTCGGCGCACTCACAGTGCATGACGAGGATGAGATTATGTTGATCACCGCTAATGGTCAGATGGTGCGCACGTTCGTCAAAGACATCCGTGAAGCCGGTCGCAATACGCAAGGGGTGAAGCTCGTCAACCTGGATCAAGGCGATAAACTGCTGGCGATCGCGCCCGTGATAAGCGAAGACAAAGAAGAAGTCGCTGTAGGAGAAGAACCGCCAACTGAACCGACGGTGGTTGAGGAATAAAATTTTACATTGCAGTCAGATAGATTCTGATTAAAGTCGCTGCTTACCCAAGACCCAAATCTTATGGCAGCTAAACTATTCGTCGGTAATCTTCCTTACGAAACCACTGAAACGGATCTGCAAGATCATTTCGGCCAGGCAGGCAGTGTTCTTGCAGTTAATATCCTGCAGGATCGCATGACTGGACGTTCTCGAGGCTTCGGCTTTGTGGAGATGAGTTCGCAAGAGGAAGCTCAAAAAGCTATTTCTCTATTTCATCAACAGGACTTCCAAGGTCGTGCGCTAACGGTGGATTCCGCCAAAGCGAAGGAACAACGTCCTGGCGGAGATCGCCCTCACAATGGTTAATCCAGGAATTTTCCTGGATTGAGAAGGCCTGCCGGATCAAGCGCTGCTTTGATCCGGCGATGCAGTTCCCGCGATTCTGAAGAAGTCGCATCAGACCACCACGGCTTGCGGGCGAGTCCGATTCCGTGTTCTCCTGTTATCACCCCATTCCAGGCGAGAACCTGTTTAAACAACTCGTCCAATACGTCGTTGCTTCGTTCCCTTGCGGATGGATGTGAGACATCCACCATCACGTTCACATGAATGTTTCCATCTCCGGCATGCCCGAAACAGGCGAGTTGGAAACCGTGTTTCTTCTGGAGTTTTGCGGCGAACTTAAATAAATCTTCGATCCGGCTCCGCGGCACAGTGATGTCCTGGTTCAGTTTGGTAAGCCCGGTGTCGCGCAATCCAAATGAGAACTCCCTGCGAAGCTGCCAAATTTTTTCACAATTCTTTGCGCCCAGGGCAGGCTGGACAAAAAGCGGCTTCAGCTTGCGCACTACCTTTGCCAGCAGGTCGAGTTCAGCCGTGACGGAAGGTTTTTGTCCATCAAGTTCGATGATCAGGTGGGCATCACAACCGGAAAGTTGCACGCTACCAGTGCGTTTCTGAGCCGCGCGCAAAGTGAACGCATCGGCCACTTCCAAAGCGCAAGGGAGAAACCCGGCTGCAAAGACATTGCGAATTGCGGCAGTTGCATCGGACATCTTTGCAAATCCAACACTGAGACATGCACGATAGGGTGGCGAAGGGAGCAACTTGAGAGTGGCTTCAGTCACGATGCCCAACATTCCCTCGCTGCCGACAAATAAACGGCTCAAATCGAAGCCTGTCTTATTCTTGTGAGTGCGACTGCCAAGTTTAACAATCGAACCATCCATCAGCACGACTTCGATCCCAAGCACGTAATCGCGTGTCACACCGTATTTGAGGCAACGCGGACCTCCGGCGTTGGTGGCAATATTTCCGCCGAGACTGCAATCCGCGCGACTGGCAGGATCGGGTGGATAGAAAAGATTCTTCTTCTCAGCGGCATCCTGCAATTGAGCTGTGGTGACACCCGGCTCAACCACTGCGACGAAATCTCCGGCATGTATCTCCTTGATGCGATTCATCTTTTCGAGCGAAAGGACAATTCCTCCGGCGACAGGAACACATCCGCCGACGTAACCGTATCCGGCGCCGCGTGGAGTGACTGGAATCTTGTGTTTGGAGGCGAATTGGAGAATTTGTGAAACGGCCTGCGTAGAGCGTGGAAGCGCTACCGCATCTGGCAACTGTGCTGCGTACCATTTGTCACCAGCGTAGTTCTTACAAATCGCAGGATCTAGAACCAGTTCTCCTTTGGTGAGGAGCGTCTTGAGGCGCTGTAATGGCTTGGTAAACTGTTTGCTTTTAGGAACTGGTATTTGGATGCCGCGGACCGGCAGAGGGATGGTCATTGACTGTCGTGTTTAGGATGGCTCAGGTTCGGTTGCGGGAGCGTTGATGGTTGAATTGAGCAAAGCTATTGCATCTTCGCTTTGGGCGGATGGAACCTGCACTCGAATTCCGCCAGCGGTAGTTGGGGCAGCCATTTCCAATGTTGCGAACTCGGTGGCAACAGTCGCCTCGAAACCCGCGGCTTCAAGTTGGGCGCGAACCAGGTCGGCCTCGGCAGAATTCAATGATTTGAAGACAGTTGTAAAATCCATAATAAACCTCTTTTTTAGCTTTTACGCCGCAGGCCGCAATTCCGCAAAAACAATTACTCCCGCCCCTGTTTGCAGCAAGCTTTGCACCTGCACCTGAGCCTGTTGCCCGACAAATTCCTGCCCATGGTTAACGACCACCATTGTCCCGTCATTAAGATAGCCTACGCCTTGTCCTTTGTCTTTCCCTTCGCGCACGATTTTGAGGCTCAATACTTCTCCCGGCAAAATCACAGGTTTCAAAGCATTGGAGAGTTCGCTCAAATTGACATACGCCACAGACTGTAGTTCAGCGATTTTGCCGAGGTTGAAATCCGTTGTATAAAGCTTGGCGTTCAGTGCTTTGGCAAGGTGTAATAACTTGGCGTCCACTTCCTGTTCCTCCGGGAAATCGCCTTCGTGAATTTTTATCTCGTTCCGATTATTTTGTTGGATCCGGTTGAGCATCTCCAGGCCACGACGGCCACGCGCCCGTTTGATCGGGTCGCTGGAGTCTGCAACCTGTTGTAATTCTCTGAGAACAAACTTTGGAACAACGATGGTGCCTTCGATGAAGTTGCTTTCGATCAACTCAGCAACCCTTCCATCAATGATCGCACTGGTGTCCAGCAACAGCAGGTTGTCCGGTTTATTTTGCGAAGCGAATCGGACATAAGGAATAATAAGGGAGAAATCCTCCTTGTTGCTGCGCATCGCGAGCACCATCCCGATGTAGCCGAAACTGACGAATAACGCCAATCGCACAACCCAACGCACCTTCACGTCATCAACAAACTCGAACAACCCGGAATGGTCCACCATGAGTGAGATCATCGTTCCAAGAAAAAGCCCGAATGTCGCTGCCGAGAACGCGCGCAATGAAAAGCCCTTCAACATTTCGTCCACCGCAATGAGCATCGCTCCCAGGCCGAAGCCAATGAGCAGGCCCAAAAAGCCTCCTTGCACCAGGTCGGGTTTGGCATGACTGATCGCGTAGCCAGCCAATGTGCAAAGCGCCAGGAAAAAAATGCGAATGACCCAAAGTTGCATATTATCTTCGCCTCTCCGCTCTAGGCTTCCAGAGAACAGACCAGAGACCGCGTGTGTTGATGTTGCTGCTCAAAATACTGAGATTGCCCGCCACTTCATTAAAATTCGTCACAAGAGACGACATTTCCACTTTAAGATCTTCATCTCGAATAAGGCTTCCCGCGAGACCGGTTCCGGCATTCAGATCTGCCAGGATTTCCCGAAGGGTGTGGGATGACTTCTCAAGGTTATTCATTGCCCTGCCTAAAGAGGCGCGGTTTGTGACAACGGTTTGGTTCAGCTCCTCTGCCAGTTGGTTAAGCTGCAAAGAAAATACCACCAAATTAGTCATCGCCGCATTAATTGGAGAACTATTTGTTTCAAAAAGGGTATTCACCCCTTCCGCCGCTTGAATTGCGGTCTCTGAAAAGGTCATTAAGTTGCTGATCGCCAGAGACAGATTCGTAAGTGTCTGTTCGTTGAGAACCATGCGATCCACCCGCAGAATGGCATCATTTAAGTTCTGTGCCGTGGTATCGAGACGGGTAACGAAGCCCATTGACGCCCGGGCAAGTTCCTGCATGTCGAATGGCTCTTTTGCCTCAACGACCGCGCCACTTTGCAAAGGCTCACCTTTATTTTCTGTAGGAAGCACTGAAATATACTGGTCACCCAGAAATCCCAACGAATCAATCGCGAATTCTGCATCCGGGTAAATGCGATATCTTTCCAGAATCTTCAGTTGGACCGTTGCTGTCTTGCCATCCTCCGACAGCGCGATTGATTCAACACGCCCGACGGGAACCCCTGATATGAGTACTTGAGCCTGAGATTTCAAGCCTCCGACCTTGCTCGTTTTCAACGTGATATTGTAGGTCGGTGTAAACAGCGTAGTTCCCTTGGAAAAGTAGAGGAGCAACGCAGCAATCAACGTCAAACCTATCAGGACAAAAAGACCTACTTTGATTTCCAATCGTTTATCGCTCATAATTGCATCACATTCTTGGGGTCAGATATTCCGTTCACGAATTTATAGACGAGCGGATCCTGGGAACTGAAAATCTCGTCCGGCGTTCCGCTGACATGAATTTTGCCATTGTGCAGCATCAAGATGCGCTTGGCCACCCGCCGTGTGGTGCGCATATCGTGAGTGACCACGATTGAAGTTATTTTAAGGCTTTCGACCACGCGAATAATCAGAAGATCAATACTGTCGGACACAATTGGATCCAGCCCCGTCGTTGGTTCGTCATAAACCAGGATTTCAGGTTGATACACAAGCGCTCGCGCCAAACCGACTCTTTTGCGCATGCCACCGGACAATTCCGCGGGCTTTTTGTGGTGAGTTCCGCTCAGTTCCACCATGTCCAATGCCTCAGTAACCTTGTTCGAAACTTCGGATGAACTCAGTTTGCCTTCGCGCCGCAGGACAAAACCCACATTTTCTTCGACGGTCATGGAGTCGAAGAGGGCTGCGCTTTGGAACAGCATGCCAAACTTTCGACGGACCTCAATGAGTTTGCGTTCATTAAGATGGGCAATATTTTGACCATCAATCAGGACTTCACCGGAATCCGGGGAACTTAGCCCTATGATATGCTTCAGCAAAACGCTCTTTCCACCTCCACTGGCTCCAATGATGACGACCGATTCGCCCTTCTCAATTCGCAAATCCACGCCGGTGAGAACGCGCTGGGATCCAAAACTTTTCTCAAGATTTTTGACTTCAATCATCCGCTTTGAAGCATTCGGCTCAGGAACATGGTTAAGAAGAAGTTGCTGATCAGAATTGCGATGGATGAAAATACGACCGCTTCTGTTGTGGCACGACCGACGCCTTCAGCGCCTTGCCCGCAATTAATACCTTTGTAACAACTGATCAGCGAAAGGAACAAACCGAAAAAGACGGCTTTGATCAATCCGGACATCATGTGCGGAGCATCGGTGTATGCAAGCATGTTGTGCCAGGCATAGGCGGGATCGATGCCGAGGAGAAATACTCCCACCACATATGCGGCTACGATCCCAATAACAATCGATTCCGCGGTCAACAGCGGCAAGGATACAAGCGTCGCCAAAATTCGGGGAACAACCAGGTAATCTACCGGATGAGCCGCCAGCGTTCGGAGAGCATCAATCTGCTCGGTCACTTTCATCGTCCCCAGTTCCGCAGCCATTGCAGCGCCGACACGACCGGCAACCATCAAAGCAGTCAGCACGGGCCCAAGTTCGCTTCCCATCGAAACGCTGACCACGGCAAGGGTGGCCGTATCCATCTTAACTTTGTGAAATTGGAAGTAGGTTTGAGCACAGAGAACCATTCCGGTGAACGCTCCTGTGATCAGGACCACCGACTGGGACTTCACTCCGATGAAATAAATTTGATAGATGAAATTTCGCCACTCAATTTTGTGTCTGAAGATTGAAGCGAATGTTTCGGACGCCAAAATTGCAACCCGCCCCAAACCCTGGAGCCACTGCTGTGCAATTGTGCGTGTTAGATCGAGCATAGACTGGAGCCGACTCTAGCAATCGCAATTACGATTGCCAGTCATCAGACAAAAAAACAGCGCCCTCGTTCAAGAGGGCGCTGTGTGTAAAACAGAACCATATCAACCTGGATTCGGCAAAGCTCCGGCTGGCGGCGCTGCTTTCTGGCTGAACACCAGCTTGTCGCCTTCAACCGTCACATGAATCGGTTCATTGTCCTGAATGTTTCCTTTAAGGATTTCTTCTGCCAAAGAATCTTCCAGGTAACGTTCGACGGAACGGCGCATTGGTCGCGCTCCATACGTCGGATCGTAGCCTTTCTCCACTAGAAAATCTTTGGAGGGCGCATCCAGGGTGAGCTGAATATTTTTGTGTTTGAGACGTTCCACAACTTTTTGAACTTCCAGATCCAAAATTTCGATGAGGTCTGGCTTGGTCAGCGAGCGGAACACGATCACATCATCCAAGCGGTTAAGAAACTCAGGACGGAACACCCGTTTGGCTTCGTCCATGATCTTGTCCCGCATCTTTTCATAGCTCGATTCATCGCTAATCGGCGAGAAACCCAGTGAACTTTGCTTCTTGATTGTGTCGGCGCCGACGTTCGATGTCATCAAGATGATTGTATTCCGAAAATTGACGACACGACCAATGTTGTCAGTGAGTTTGCCTTCTTCGAGAATCTGCAAAAGCATGTTCATCACATCCGGATGCGCTTTTTCGATTTCGTCAAAAAGAACGACTGAATAGGGACGACGGCGAACCTGCTCGGTCAATTGACCGCCTTCTTCATAGCCAACATAACCTGGAGGCGAACCGACCATCCGCGAAACGTTGTGTCGTTCCATGTATTCGCTCATATCAAGTTGGATGAGCGACTTTGGATCGCCGAAATAGATTTCTGCGAGCGACTTGGCGAGCAAAGTTTTGCCCACACCCGTCGGCCCGAGCAAAGCGAATGTGCCAATCGGCCGTTTCGGATCCTTCAGGTCAGCTCGTGAACGGCGCAATGCGCGGCAGAGAGCAGAAACAGCTTCCTTCTGTCCCACCACGAGGTGAGACATCGTCCCTTCCAGTTCGAGCAATCGATTCGCTTCGTCCTGCTCCATTCTGCGCAGCGGAATGCCTGTCCACTTGGAAACCACGTGAAGAATGTCTTCTTCATCCACTGTGACGCGTTTTTCTTCGCGGGAAGTGCGCCACGTGTTCAGGACGGATTCAAGCTTCTCCTTGGCGTGCTTTTCCTTGTCGCGCATGGAAGCGGCGCCTTCGAAATCCTGCTCTTTAATCGCCTTTTCCTTTTGTTGCTTGATCGTTTCGATGTCCCCTTCGAGATCTTTGACCTCTGGAGGACGCGTCATCGCTCCGATGCGGGCACGCGATCCGGCTTCGTCCATCAGATCAATGGCTTTATCCGGCAAATACCGGTCGGTGATGTAACGATCGGAGAAATTAACCGCAGCTTCCACGGCAGCGTCTGTGATGTCGGCTTTGTGATGCTCTTCGTATTTTGGGCGAAGACCTTTCAGGATTTGAATCGCTTCATCAACCGAAGGTGCTTCGACTTTGACTGACTGGAAACGGCGTTCGAGCGCTGCATCTTTTTCAATGTATTTGCGGTATTCGTTCAGCGTGGTGGCGCCGATGCATTGCATTTCGCCGCGGCTTAAAGCCGGCTTGATAATATTGGAGGCATCCATCGTCCCTTCGGCTGAGCCTGCTCCGACAATCGTGTGCAACTCATCAATGAACAGGATGATGTTTTTGGCGCGACGAATCTCATCCATCACTGCCTTGATACGTTCTTCGAACTGGCCACGGTATTTCGTTCCCGCCACCATCAATGCCAGGTCCAGAGTAATGACCCGCTTCTCGCACAAAATTTCTGGCACATTGCCCTTGGAAATTTCCTGCGCCAAACCTTCCACGATTGCGGTTTTGCCAACGCCCGCTTCGCCGAGCAGCACTGGATTATTCTTCGTGCGGCGACATAGAATCTGAATGACCCGTTCGATTTCATTCACTCTTCCGATCACCGGATCCAATTCATTCTTGCGCGCGAGTTCCGTCAGGTCGCGACCGAACGCCTTCAGGGCAGGGGTCTTGACTTCACCTTTTTTCTCGGGCTTTTCCGGGCTCGGACCTTCTCCTGGCACCGCGCCACCTTCTTCACCTTGCGCTGCGAAATTTGGATCGAGTTCTTTTAGTATCTCCTGCCGAGTCTGTTCGATATCCACGTCGAGATTCTTCAGAACCCGGGCTGCCACACCATCTCCTTCACGCAGGAGACCGAGCAGGATATGTTCTGTGCCCACATAAGTATGATTCAGCGCCTTGGCTTCCTTGGCAGCCAAAGCCAATACCTTCTTCACCCGCGGCGTATAAGGGATGTTCCCGATCATCTTTTGATCTGGACCGGTTCCGACTTGTTTCTCGACTTCCATACGGACGGTTTCGAGATCCAACCCCATCTTTTGGAGAACGTTCACCGCCACTCCCTGACCTAATTTAATCAGGCCGAGCAGGAGATGTTCAGTGCCCACAAAATTGTGGTTAAAGCGGTCAGCTTCTTTACGAGCCAGGGCCAAAACCTGTTGGGCCCGGGGGGTGAAATTATTCATGGCTTCGTCACTCATAATTCAAATTGCTATTGGCTGCTGTTTTTGTCCAGCGAAGGAGGTAATTTAGGGTTAGGGCGATGCACCGTGCGCAAACGTTCTCGTAACATATCAGCGCGCAGCACATCGCGTTCTTCTGCCGCCAGTTTTTCCGAGAAGGTCTTCTGCAGATGGGCTGGTTGTGTGATAATGAACAACTCGTCCACCAATGAACGTTCCACACCGGGGAACAATTCAAGATCCACTCCAAGTCTCATCAATGATAGCAGGTTCATCGTTTCCTTGGAGGAAATACTATGTGCGTTGGCCAGGATGCCATAGGCGCGCCCGATATGGTTGAACACCATCTTGGGCTTCTTCTCCAGCAACATTACCCGCGCATTCTCTTCGTGCTCAATGATTTGCAGTAGCACTTTGTTCAGGCGCTCAACAATATCAGTTTCCGACTCGCCTAAAGTCATCTGGTTCGAAACCTGGAAAACATTGCCCAGTGCCTCGGTGCCTTCGCCGTATAATCCGCGCACCGCAAGCCCCAGTTTATTCACCGACTGAATGATCTGGTTGATGTGCTCGGATAAGACCAATCCGGGCAGATGCAACATCGCGCTGACCCTTATACCGGTCCCAAGATTCGTGGGGCAGGCCGTTAGATAACCCAGTTCCGAATTAAAGGCATACTCCAAACGCCGTTCCAGCTCACTGTCCACCTGGTCAATGGCAAGCCATGCCTGTTTCATTTGCAATCCGGGACGCAAAGCCTGCATTCGAAGATGGTCTTCCTCGTTGATCATGACACAAAGAGATTCATCTTTGCTGATAACCAACCCGCTCCCCGCTGTTTTGGCGGCGTGTTCACGACTGATCAAGTGGCGTTCCACAAGGATCTGTTTATCAATCGCGGTGAGATTATCCATGGAATCCGAAAATGGTGTGCCACCCATTTGCGGGAGGGTTTCAACCGCCGGACGAACCGTCTCCAAAGCTCGCACGCGCTCCGCCTTCTTCGCCCAACCCGGAAAAGAAAGCCCTTTTATATTGCGGGCCAAACGCACCCGGCTGGACATCACAATCTTGTCATGAGGCCCCGACCGGCGGGTCGCTTCAGCAGGGGAAATAAGATATTGGGTCACGTCCATAATTACGGGGTCGTCGTCACTTGATTCAAACGGTCTTTGGTTGCCTTGATTTCATCCCGCAGATGGGCGGCCATCTCAAAATCCTCCTGTGTGATGGATTTCTCGAGCTTCTTTTGCAGAATCCGCAAGCGTTCGGTCAAATCCCGGCTTTGTGCCAATGCCTGAGGGGCCTTGCCAACATGTCGTGGACCTTTATGCATGGATTTCAAGAGACTATCGAGCGGTTCGGCAAAGGTTTCATAACATTCCGAACATCCCAGGCGGCCGGCTTTCTTGAAATCCGCCTGTGTAAAACCGCAGTTCGGACACTTTAACTCTTCGCCAGCATTGGTCTCTTCAATCTCCTTGGCAGCGCCAAGTCCCAGCAACAGGTCCGCCAATGAAAATCCAGCGGGATCATTGACCCCTTTGGTCTTGGCGCAGTCCTCGCAGAGATCCACCTTCTGGACCTTGTCCTGGACGATCTGCGTCAGGTGGACCTTCGCCTCATTTTGTTTGCACAGCATGCAGAGCATAAAAAATCGTTACACTGTTGAGTCGTTACATTTGTTGCATGGGGGAAGGCAGGGGACTTATCCCCCCATTCAACCATGCAGCAATTCAACCATTCACCTTTATTAAAAAATCGCGTCTCCCGACGTTTGGGTCAAAGCGCGATATTTCTCTACCAAACTACCTGTTTTAGGACCTGGTTTGCCACTCCCAATCACGCGTCCGTCAATCTTTCTAACCGGGATCAGTTCCGCGCCTGTCCCCGTCAGGAAACATTCATCCGCAATAAACAAATCATAGCGAGTGAGATTCGGTTCACTCACCTGCATCCCGCCCTCGCGCGCCATCTCCATTACAACGGCCCGGGTAATACCGTAAAGCGCGCCAGCCGATAGCGGTGGCGTCAAAAGTTCGTTGCCCCGGACAATAAAAATATTGTCCCCGGTGCATTCCGCCACGTAACCATCGGAGTTCAACATAATGGCTTCTTCAACTCCCGCAATGTTGGCTTCGATTTTCGCCAAAATGTTGTTCAGATAGTTGAGCGACTTGATCGCGGGATTTACAGCATTATGCAGATTGCGCGTGGTCGGGACGGTCACGATCTCCATCCCGTTATCGTACATCTCCTGCGGGTAAAGCTGGATAGTGCCGGCAATGACAATCACCGAAGGTTTCTTGCAACGGTTCGGGTTCAACCCCAGCGTGCCGACACCGCGCGTGACGATCAGCCGGACGTAAGCATCGCGCAAATTGTTTTCACGGCAAGTGTCCACCACCGCTTTCATGATCTCGGCGTGAGACATTGGGATCGTCAGCAAAAGGGCTTTTGCGGAATGGAACAGGCGATCAATGTGTTCCTTCAATTTAAAGACACGTCCATTATAGGCGCGAATCCCCTCAAAGATTCCGTCGCCATAAAGCAATCCGTGATCGAACACCGAAATCTTGGCGTTCTCCTCGTCATAATACTGGCCATCGATGAATATTTTCATTCCTCTCCGCCCAAACTAGAAAAACCATTTTTCCAAAGCAATAGGTGAGTTGCAAAAAGTAGCTGTCGCTTGCGGGAAACCGCCATGGAAGGAAAGCGACAGTAGCAGCAGCCTTAGCCGGAACCGCGAGGAAGAAACCACGAATACACACGAAGAACCCCAAGGGCGGCGCAGCCGCAAAACGGAGCGCGGCTGTGTGCGAAGCATCAGCCGCAGCACGTGAAATTATTCGAGCGCTTTTGGAAATCTGAACCCCGCAATCAATGCCATCTCCGCTACGGCTGATCTTTCGGACAAAATCAGAACTATAGAAACAGCGCAACCGCAGGGCGATTAGCGATTAAAACTTATCAAAGGCTTAAAACCTTCCTCAATCTCGTGACGCCTTCCGCATTATGGCGACACAACGGCCAAGCCACCGTCCCAGATGCCTTGCCACAATGGGAAACAAAAACGCAAACAAATCGACCACCGCCTTCGAGACCAGATAAACGCCAGCAGTAATCAGCCCGATAATCAACAGTACACGAGCAAGACTGGAGAGTCCTGCATCGAGTAGAGCGTAGATCGCTAAAACCAGGAAGATAGCGCCGCTGAAATATCGAATGCTTCGAGGCAGACCGTAGGTTGAACGTTCTTTTTCCATTTTCTGCGCGCTTTCCCTAAACCAGAACCCTGATCATGGGCGAATCACCATCTCGTTGCTTGTTTATACTCTAACCGTCAACCCTCAGTGTCCGCGCAGGTAAGGTCATCGACGGGTGCTCACCGCCGATGACGTTCGATTTCTCCCGGAGCGACACCGCTGGCTTCCGTTCGGTGGGCACTCCAGTAATCGTGCGCTCGCTTGGTTAGCTGTTGGTTAGCTGACATCTTCGACCTCCTCGATGATCCTCACTGCTTCGGGACGAAACAAGACTCTTGCGCCTTTCAGGGTCTCGCAAATCACCATCTGAGATAATTGGAAAGGAACACCACCCTTGGTAGAGCTCTGGTCGCTGAACCCGATGAAACGAACTCCACGATAAACCATCCCGCTGCTCAAATGAACATTCACGAGTTTCCCGTCCTTGATGAATCCTTTCAATTTGACGATTTCGAATCCGCGTGTGCGGTTCTTGAAGTAGCCCACTCCGGTGAAGAATGCTGTCAAGACGATGATGCCAATGCAAATGGCAGCAACGAAACCGAAAACTTGATGAAATGTTTCCATACGTGTGTAGTTGGCTCAATGTTCAACTCACCGATGGCGGTCTCTCTTGGTGACGCTTGAGTTGCCAGGCTGCGTGACGGGATCACCAGTCGTTGGAGTGCTCGGTTCTGCAATTTTGGATACCTTGTCCCAGTCGATAAACTCCGCAATATACTTAAACTGTCGCAACGAGATAATGTAGAGGATCACATATCCCATCGACACCGCAGCAACAGTTTGTGGGATCAATTTCAGCGGCGAGGAAAGATTGGAAAAATAACTGTGCGCGAGAAACATCAGCACGAGAACGGCTGAATACGTTAAAATTAGCCGTCTTCGACGGTGTTGGTCTCGCTGACGGATTAGGGCTTTAGCAACTTTGGTTATTATCGTGTTCATATCACTCACCGCTCCCCCGCATTCGATTGCCGCTTCCATTCCTCGACCAGGGCCGCAGCATGAGCATACTGACTGGCACATCGCTCTCGCACTCGGGTGAAGGGGTATTTCCGATCCGTGTCGTCTACG
The DNA here is from genome assembly GCA_013820875.1 of Verrucomicrobiota bacterium. GTDB lineage: Bacteria > Verrucomicrobiota > Verrucomicrobiia > Limisphaerales > JACDHS01 > JACDHS01. The sequence continues at coordinate 21,603 of JACDHS010000091.1, forward strand.
AAGAAAAGCCACCCTTCGATCATACGCACAGCCGTCCGTTGTGTCCGATGTCGTGTCTCTTCTGATGGACTGTCCGCTTGCGCCAGTAGTTTCTCGGAAAATTCAGCCTGACCCGCGAGAAAACCACAATACTCGACCGCATGCACTGATTGCAGATACCATGTGTATGCATACCATCCCGCAGATGCGACAAGAACTCCGCAAAGGAAGCCGATGACTGCTTTTTTCATGTTTTGCCTGTCGTGGTATCGCTCGTCGAACGACCCACTGAGCCACAGCCCACCAAAAATGTAAACCGCGAAGCGGAACAGAATGCGTTGGCGATCTATTCCAAGACGATGGAGCGCGCGGTTCGAGGGCATTGTAAGTTCCGCAAGATTATGATGTGGACCGCCAGACCATAGGGGGTGGGGACAGCTTGTTCCCACACCTAAATTGGCATGAAGTCGGGACAGTCCCGACCCCTATCCGACGTTGGAAGGTGTGTCTGCTGGTTCGACCGAGTGGCCTTCTGACGTTGGAAGGTGTGTCTGCCGGTCCGACCGAGTGACCTTCCGACGTTGGAAGGTGTGTCTGTCGGTCCGACCGAGTGACCTTCTGACGTTGGAAGGTGTATCTGCCGGTCTGACCGAGTGGCCTTCCGACGCTGGAAGGTGTGTCTGCCGGTCTGACCGAGTGGCCTTCCGACGTTGGAAGGTATGTCTGCAGGTCCGACCGAGTGGCCTTCTGACGCCCTGTCCCAGCGGGACATCTGACACTAGCCCAATGTTTCAACATTGGGTACCTTGCAACGACGAATAAGTCCCGAAGGTGACGGCTGAAACCTTTGAAATACCTCGGTCGTTCCTTCGGAACTTATTAAAGCCAAACGGTTTACCCAATGTTGAAACATTGGGCTAGTGTCAGATGTCCCTCCAGGACAAGAGGGCAGGGAGCCTGAGCGAGCGACAAGCCTTTCTCCTGCCTGAATTCCGTGTCTTCCGTGGGCAAACGGTTTCCTCTCCCAACGTCAAGATAAAAAACCTTTCATGCAGAATCATCAATAGAATCAGTGGTCCGGAGTACTGGCAAAATTTGGGGACAAATTTTGCCAGTACATTGAATGGTCCCTTTGTGGCATAACATGGTTTGTTCGGGACGGGAACGGTTCTGACAACAGAAAGTGAGTCAATACTGATGAAAAATGATATTCAAAAGAGTTATGGGACGGTGGTGGCACAAATGGCGGCAGCGATTGCCGGGGTAGAACTTTATGCGGGTCCACTCACCCTGAGCCTGGTGACGTCGGACGCGATGAACACCAGTCTTTCCGGTCTGATTGCAGGTGAAACAGCCACCAAACAAGCCAAAGCGGAGTTGCGGGAGTGTCTGCAGGCGTTCAGGACAGCCAAGGCGACTGGGCGCGATTATATGTTCGTGGCGCG
>JACDHS010000209.1:0-5506 GCA_013820875.1 Verrucomicrobiota bacterium
GCTCTCGTCATGGTGTTTGGGAAAAAGGTCATGAGACTTCTTTGAGCACTCGTTCGCGGAAATCCCTCACCCCAGCCCTCTCCCTTTCCGAAAGGGAGAGGGAGATGGCGTTCAGCACGTCCGGTGGTTTCGAAAGACTTGATCGCGGCTCTACCACTCGCGCTCCAAACGAAGGAAAGCTCCAGGCTCGTGCAGAAACAAACGGCCGCCTTACAGCGTGTCCCCTCGCCCCTTCGGAAGGGGAGAGGGCTAGGGTGAGGGGTTTTTCCCGTTCACCCCAATGGCAAATTATCCGGATGCGGCGAACCATCTTGCAGCGCCTGCCAGATTGCCGCTTTCACCCATTCCGGTTCCTTCAAAAGTCGGTGATTCCAAATACGCATTACCCGAATTCCCTTGGCCACAAGAAAGGCATCACGCTGAGAGTCTTGAAGTTGTTGCTCAGGATGCCCATGGCCACCTCCATCGAGCTCGATGTTCAATCGCGCCTCCGGACAGTAAAAATCCAGAATGTGATTTTCGACTTTGTGCTGTCGTCGGAACTTGTATCCAGAGAAGCGTCGTCCACGAAGCCAGCGCCACAACGTTTTCTCCGCCCAGGTGGAGCGTTTGCGGAGAGTTCTGGCGATCGGCGAAAATTGCATGGGCGCGATTGCAATGAATATTCTGCCGCCTTTCAAGCCCTGACTTTTAACGTGAACAAACAATGGAGGCACGTATGACCGGTCCCATCGCATGGTTTGCCCGTAACGGTGTCGCAGCGAACCTTTTGCTGCTCGTTATTGCGGTCGGGGGGTTCCTTTCTCTCACCACAATCAAAAAAGAAGTCTTCCCGGAATTCTCGTCCGACATCATTACCGTTTCGATGGTCTATCGCGGCGCCGCACCGGAGGAAGTGGAAGAAGCCGTTTGCGTTCGCATCGAAGAAGCCGTCCAGGGGCTCGACGGCGTGAAACGCGTTCGTTCCGTGGCAGGCGAAGGCGCCGGGACAGCAGTGATCGAGTTGCTTCCGGGCGCCGATCCGCGACAGGCGCTCGACGATATCAAAGCGCGCATCGATGCAATCGACACCTTTCCAGAACAAACCGAGAAAGCGGTTATCCAGGAACTCATTATCAGAAGCCAGGTCATTAACGTGGCTATTTCAGGCAAAGCGGATGAAACCACTTTGAAGCGGCTCGGTGAAAAGGTTCGTGATGAAATCTCGAACATTCCCGGCATCACCCAGGCGCAACTTGTGGTGGCGCGTCCCTATGAAATTTCGATCGAAGTTTCCGAAGCCGCGATGCGTCGCTATGGGCTGACGTTTGATGAAATTGCGCAAGCCGTGCGCCGCACCTCACTCGATCTTCCCGGCGGTTCCATCAAAACCGAAGGCGGGGAATACCTGCTCCGCGTCAAAGGACAAGCCTACCGGGCGCCTGAATTTGAAACCATTCCCCTGCGCACACGAAGCGACGGAACACGCTTGTTGCTGGGCGATGTTGCCACTGTCGTTGATGGCTTTGCTGAAACCGAACAATCTGCCCGTTTCAATAAAGAACCTGCTGTCGCCGTCCAGGTCTTTCGCGTCGGCAACCAAAGCGCCCTCCAGATTTCCAAAGACATCAAAAAATATGTTCTGGAAGCACAGGTGCGAATGCCCGAAGGAATGAAACTGACCGCTTACCAGGACTATTCGGAATATCTTCGCAGCCGTCTCAATCTTCTGGTGCGCAACGCTGGCATCGGATTGATCCTCGTGTTCTGTGTCCTGACACTGTTTCTCCGATTTCGCCTGGCCATCTGGGTCAGCATCGGCATTCCTGTTTGCTTCCTCGGCACCCTTTGGATGATGCCCGGTCTTGATGTCTCGATCAACATGCTCTCGCTGTTCGCGTTCCTGCTAGTGCTCGGCATCGTGGTGGATGATGCGATTGTCGTCAGTGAGAACATCTACACGCATGTGCAGATGGGGAAAAGCGGGATGCAAGCTGCCGTTGATGGCGCGCGCGAGGTCGCCGTTCCGGTTATTTTTTCGGTGCTCACCACTGTCGCAGCCTTCGCTCCGATGGGGATGGTCGGTGGCAATACGGGCAAGGTTCTGAAAGCCATTCCATTCATCGTCATTCCCACGCTTATATTTTCGCTGCTCGAATCAATGTATGTACTGCCTCATCACCTGAGCAGTTTGAAACCAGACCGCCCTGATGAAAAGCGGCGCGGCTTCCATCCGTTTCTTAGAATACAGAACGGCTTTAGCCATGCTCTGGGCAGGTTCATCAAAACCCGTTATCGCCCTTTCCTTGATTGGTGTCTTCACTGGCGTTATGTGACGCTTTCGCTTGGCCTGGCCTCCCTGCTTCTATGCGTCGGCATTGTGGGTGGTGGTTGGTTGAAGTTCCAATTCTTCCCGCCGGTCGAAGGAGACGACATTGCAGCGTTCGTCACCATGCCCGAAGGCACGCCGCCCGAAGCCGTGCGCGCCGCTGTGCAGCAAATCGAAGATGCGGCTGCGCAATTGCAACAAGAGTTGGCCAATGAACGAACGAAAGATGGCGGATCCCTCTTCCGCCACAGCCTGACGTCAGTGGGCGATCAACCCTTCCGCACCGCAGTCAGCAAAAATGGAGGCAAAGGCGGCGACGATTTCGGCAAACCAAACGCCGGCGAAGTGCATATTCAACTCGCGGGATCGGAAGTCCGCACCATGCGCTCGACAGACATCGTGAATCGCTGGCGGGAATTGACTGGCACCGTTCCCGATGCCGTCGAACTGACGTTCACTTCTGCCCTTTTCTCCTCCGGCAACGCCATCGATGTGCAACTGACCGGTCCGAACGTGGACGAACTCCGCCTCGCAGCCGAAGCCGTGAAGGCGAAACTCAGCGAATCTCCCGCGGCGATTGACATCAGCGATTCCTATCGCGCTGGCAAACAGGAGATCAAACTCGCCATTAAACCTTCCGCGGAAGCACTCGGCTTATCTCTCGAAGATCTCGCACGGCAGGTCCGCCAGGGTTTCTACGGCGAGGAAGCGCAACGCATTCAGCGCGGCCGCGATGACGTGCGTGTCCTGGTGCGCTATCCAGCCGAAGAACGGCGCTCTCTGGCCAATCTCGAAAACATGCGAATACGCCTGCCCGACGGCACCGAAGCCCCCTTCTCCTCCGTTGCCGAAGCCACCTTCGGCCGCGGCTACGCCAACATCTATCGCGTTGACCGCCAACGCTCCATCAACGTCACCGCCGATGTGGATCGCAGCAAAAGTGAACCCGATGCCATATTGGCCGACATGAAGGCGACGTTGTTGCCTGAGCTGGTCCAAAAATATCCCGGCCTAAAGTTCGATTTCGAAGGGGAACAAAGGGAGCAGAATGAGACAATGTCCGGCCTTCGACGCGGATTTGTCCTGGCTCTGTTCATAATTTTTGCGCTGATCGCGATTCCTTTGAAATCCTACATTCATCCTTTAGTGGTGATGTCGGCGATTCCTTTCGGATTTGTCGGCGCCATTCTCGGGCATATGGTCATGGGGCTGCATCTTACAGTGTTGTCGATGTTCGGTTTCGTGGCCCTGGCCGGTGTGGCCGTGAACGACAGTCTTGTCCTGGTGGATTTCATCAACCGCAGACGGCGCGAAGGTATTTCGATGGGAGATGCGGTCCGTCTGGCTGGGGTCGCGCGCTTTCGTCCGATCCTGCTGACCTCGTTGACAACTTTCGCCGGATTGACTCCGCTGATCCTGGAAAAGAGTGTGCAGGCGCAGTTTCTAATTCCGATGGCGGTTTCTCTCGGTTTCGGCGTCCTGTATTGCACCGTTACCACGTTGATCCTGGTGCCGGCGCTCTACTTGATCATCGAAGACGTAAAGAAGTTGTTTGTTTCTTCTGAAGAACCTGTTCATCCCTAACCAGCGAATCAACTGGTTTCCACGCAGGTGTGAACTTCCAACCTATTTCAACTGTTAAGGTAAGGACGACTGCGTAAACGTCCATGGACACACTGTCCAGAGGCATTTGTACGGCAAGAACGTCCCTGGACACGCTGTCCGGAGGCATTTGTACGGCAAGAACGCCTCTGGACACGCTGTCCGGAGGCATTTGTACGGCAAGAACGTCTCTGGACACGCTGTCCAGAGGCATTTGTACGGCAAGAACGTCTCTGGACACGCTGTCCGGAGGCATTTGTACGGCAATAACGTCTCTGGACACGCTGTCCGGAGACGTTTGTACGGCAAAATCGTCTCTGGACATGCTGTCCGGAGGCTTTTTGGTTGGAGCTGCACCCCAATCGACCTCGAATCGCCCGTACTGGGTTCATTTCGGTTTTCTTGACCACCGTCCCCCAGTCCAAGAACAATCCGTTTCCCCAAATTTTGCTTAGCTTTCCGCAAATCCCGGCGAGTCACCCGAGCAATCCTGCCATAGTGTTCCCCTATGGATTTTCTCCAAAGTGGAGTTAAATTTCAGCGGAGCAAATTGGGAAGGCACTCGTATGAAATTGTACGTTCAACTGTACGTAGGGGTGGGACTGGTCTTGCTTGCCATATTCGCCTTCACAGCGCACAAAAGCTTCGCACAGAACACCACCAAAGAAGTGATGCGATTCAAACTTCATTATGCCCAAAGGATTTTGGAAGGAATCACCATGGAGAATTACGAAGTCATCAACGATAACGCGCAAAAATTGAAGAAGCTCAGCAATCAGGCAGAATGGCACATTCGCGAGACTCCTGAGTACCAGCGTTTCACAACAGAATTCGCGCGGCACGCCGACGCCCTCGTCAAGGCTTCGCAAAATGAAAATGTGGATGCCGCAACGGTGGCCTATTTCCAAATGACAGTTTCCTGCACGAGTTGCCATGGCTATTTGCGAGGTGTAAAAGGAGCAAGCCTGCCTCTGAAGCCGACAAAAGTGGAGGCTCAAACCTTACTCGATCGCGAAACATTGCCTGCAGCGAGGAACACACCATGAAAACTGAAATCCAAAATCCTGCATCAGCCCAGGGGGCCAATGACCTTTTGCAGATTATCGCAGCACACCCGTTCTTGCGCGGAATGAGCGCCGGGAATCTCCAGGTGCTGGCTGATTCAGCCATGTTAAAACATTTTGACGCCGGCGAACTGATTTTCCGGGAGGGCGATGTGGCAAATCGTTTTTATCTGATTCGCGAAGGCAAAGTAGCTTTGGAAACAACCGACGAGAACAAGATCCCTTATCTCGTCCAACATATCGGTGCTGGCGATGTCCTTGGCTGGTCGTGGTTGTTCCCGCCTTACTACTGGAACTTCGATGCCCGCGCGGTCGAGCCTACGGAGGCCATTTTTTTCTATGGCACACGCCTGCGTGAACAATCCGAAACCGACCCGGCTCTGGGCTATGATTTGATGAAGCGAATATCGGAAATCATTATCCAGCGACTGCAAACCACTCGCAAGCAACTGCTCGAACAGTTCCGCAAGGAACGTGGGAACGTGGGAGAAGTGGAGTGATGGAGTATTGGAGTTGGGATCCGGCGCTACGC
>JACDHS010000209.1:5516-6470 GCA_013820875.1 Verrucomicrobiota bacterium
CGCCGGATCACTCCATCACTCCACTTCCCCACCCTCAAAGCGGCCGAATCCAAATATTCCGGAACCGCACTGGGTCGCCGTGATCCTGTAAGAGGATCGGTTCTTTATCCGGGTGCTTCTGGTATTTCGGCGCACCGATATGCGTTGTCCTGCCAAGAATCTCGGCATGGTCCTGCACCAGGACTCCATTGTGCAGAACGGTAAATCTTCCACTTTGCTCGACGCTGCCGTCTTCATTGAACTTTGGCGCGCGGAAAATAATGTCGTAGGTCTGCCATTCGCCCGGCTTCCTGGAAGCATTCACCAGCGGGACATGCTGCTTGTAAATCGATCCAGCCTGACCATGAAAATAGGTTTTGTTTTCGTAGGAATCGAGGATCTGCACCTCGTAACGACCCTGGAAAAAGATGCCGCTGTTGCCACGTCCCTGCCCTTCGCCTTTCACTTCAGTCGGCGTCGCCCATTCGATGTGGAACTGGCAGTCGCCAAATCCTTCTTTGGTTTGGATACTACCCGTGTTGTTCACCACCATCGCTCCATCTTTGATATCCCATTTGGCTTCGCCCTCTTTGGCGCTTTGCCATTTCGACAAATCTTTGCCGTCAAACAAAACAATGGCATCCGATGGCGGCGGACCTGGATTGATTATCTTCGGTTCAACAGTGGGTTCTGGAACGTCGGCGGCCATGAGGCGGAAGACTGATGTGACAACGATGAGTGTGGCGGTAAGGCTGAATGCTTTCATGAAGAACGATGGCTTATTTGAATTCAAAGGCTTGCCGCAGATTAGACAGAACCCGCGCGATACGTCAACTAACGTGCCGATATGGGGTGCGCATCGGGTGCGATTTTTTCCGGGTGAGATTGTAGAATCGGAGCGCGGCTGTGTGCGCAGCATCAGCCGCAGCACGCGAGATTATCAAGCGGGCCTGCAAAATCTGAACGCCGCAATAT
>JACDHS010000092.1 GCA_013820875.1 Verrucomicrobiota bacterium
GCTGGATGGTCTCCAGCCCACGTTCCTGGCGTCTCTAAGCAGAAAACCCCTTATTTTTCGATAGTGTAGTTTTTTGACCACCTGCGATTGGCGGTTTAACTGCCGTTTTTAGGATAACTGACTTCCACATCACATAGAGACTTACTACGCCGCGTCTCACTCCGGCAGCACCCAGGCTTGCCTGGCTGATCTGTTTCACTTTTCTGGTCACCATGTTCAGCTTGGTGTTTTCTTGACCTACGAAAAAGATGCTTACCCGGAGATTTGTGCGCCTACCAGCATACGCTAAATGGAGTTTTCAATTTCTGGTGCTTAATGCGCCCGAAAGCGCTGTCGCCGCTGCGCTCTGCCAGCGCAGTCCAAAAATTCAACGTGCCGCAATCCCTCAGATCAGGCCCTTGGCTCACACTTGGGCGCGCGAGCGAAATAGCGTTTCCGGAATGCCAGAAAAGGGGTCAAAATCGGACCGGATAGAGCGGGAAATTGTCAAACTCCGCCTTTCTAACCCGTTTAAAATCCACACCCGAAATGAAATGCCTCGTCTTTCGCGGGGCTTGACCCTGCGCCGGATAACTGCCAGAGATAACGGACCATGAATCGCCTCTTTATTCCGCTGATTTTCATTTCCACAGCAATGGCTGTTTCGGCAAAAGATTATTACCTGCACAGTTTCAAAAAAACTCAGCTCACCGATCAATTCTGGGGGGAAGGCGCGAACTTCGGCGATTTCAACCGCGATGGCAAAATGGATGTTGTCTCCGGGCCGTTTTGGTATGCGGGACCGGATTTCAAACAACGCCATGAGTTTTACCCGGCGACAGAGAAGTTCACGCTCAAGAACCCGGATGGAACCGAACAGGAGATACCTGGATTTGAAGGCGCGCTCGGCGTCAATAACACTTACTCAAAGAACTTCCTGGCGTTCTCTTATGACTTTAACAACGACGGCTGGACCGACATTTTGATCCTGGGCTTCCCCGGGGAACATTCCTCGTGGTATGAAAATCCGCAGGGCAAGCCGGGACATTGGAAACGGCACGTGGCGATCGATGTGACCGACAATGAATCACCCACTTTTGGCGACTTAACCGGCGACGGCAAACCAGAGATTATTTGTTCTTCGAAAGGGGTTCTCGGTTACGCCACGCCCGACAGGAATAATCCAACCGCCAAATGGACCTGGCACCCTATTTCGCCGGACAACAATTACCACAAGTTTACACACGGGCTCGGCTTTGGTGACGTGAACGGCGACGGGCGCGCGGACATTCTGGAACGCGATGGTTGGTGGGAACAACCCGCTTCCCTGGAAGGCGATCCGTTGTGGAAACATCACAAATATCCTTTCGCACCCGGCATGGGCGGCGCGCAGATGTATGCCTATGATGTGAATGGCGATGGCTTGACTGATGTCATCACCAGCTTTGCCGCGCATGGCTATGGACTTTCCTGGCACGAACAGTTGAAGGAGAAAAATGAAGGCGAAATTTCTTTCCGGGAACACATCATTTTGGACAAGCAAGGCAAACGGAACAAATACGGCGTTTCATTTTCCCAATTGCACGGCGTTGATCTTGTGGATGTGGATGGCGACGGATTGAAAGACATCATCACGGGGAAACGTTTCTGGGCGCATGGCCCCAAAGGGGATCCGGAGCCAAATGCAGCGGCGGTTCTCTACTGGTTCAAACTGGTTCGCAATCCCGACAAATCGGTTGATTTTATTCCCTTTCAAATTGATGACGATTCCGGCGTCGGAACGCAGGTGGTTGCCGCGGACTTTAATGGAGACAAACTGCCAGACATCGTGGTTGGAAATAAAAAAGGAACGTTCGTTCACGTGCATGAGCGCAAAAAGGTAAGCAAGAAAGTCTGGGAAGCCGCACAGCCGAAACCGATGGCTGAAACGGCTGCGACCAAGTAGTCATGTCGCATCCAGCCAGCCGATAGGGCGATCAGCGGGAAGCTGATTGTCCCAAATAAGATGAAGCATAATCCTGCTGAGCATCGCCCATTCAAACGGCGAAGGGAGGATAATTATGAAAACGCTCAGCTTCTTTATCGGCTTAATATTGCTTGGGACTCCGTTCACTTCATTCGCACAGAGCCCGACTGATGATTTTGAATTTTCGGCTTTTATCATCAGCACTTCCGTGACCGGCTCGAACGTGGGGGCTACTCAGCAACCCGGCGAACCGACAACAGTGGAACGCCCAGGATTCCCTCGGTCTCCTCTCGGTGGCCGATCGGTCTGGTGGCGCTGGACGGCTCCAGAGTCCCGCCTCTACACGATCAAGACAGGCGATCGCAGCGGGACAGAACCCTCCAGCACTTTCGACACGCAGTTGGGCGTTTACACTGGCACAGAGTTGGGGAATCTCGCGGAGGTTGCCAGCAATGAGGATCACCTCGATTTTCAAAACGGGCTGAGCAGCGTTACCATCAACGCCGTGCAGGGAGAGACCTACCATATCCTCGTTGACGGGTTCAACGGGGAGACCGGAACAATCGTTCTCTATATAACGGAAACACGGTTTACTCTATCTGTGATTGTGAACCCGCCGGGTGCAGGAACAGTGCTGATGTCCCCACCATTCGAGGTTGATGGGTACGTCGCAGGGACGACGGTTGTGCTCCAGGCGCTCGCGAATACCGGGGAACAGTTTTTCGGTTGGACCGGTGATTTGAACACTCGTAGCAATATCATTTTCGTCGTGATGAACAGCAACATGACCGTGAGAGCTAATTTCACGGCGGACAGTCAGTTCATCTGGCAAAATACCAATGGACAGGTCTCCGGATGGTCCATGCTGGGCACAAATTTTCTTCGACCGCTCAAGTTTGCCCTGCTTCCTCCGGCGTGGAGGTTGTCGGCCGTTTCAGATTTGGACGGGAACGGAAGTGGTGATTTCATTTTCCGCCATCGCGATGGGCGGATCGCCGCGTGGTTGATGGATGGAGATATCCGGACCAATAACTTTTTGATCGGAACAATCACAAACGGATACAGATTAGTTGGGGCGGGAAACTTTGATGATGGGACGCAGCCTGACCTCCTCTTTCAACGAACCAACGGCGAGCTCAGCGTCTGGTTCATGAATGACCTCTTTTCGACAAACTCCACTTCAGTAGGCCAGGTTCATCCGGATTGGCGCGCTGTGACCGTGGCCGACCTCAACAACGACGGCCGTGCCGACATTTTATTTCAGCATAGAGATGGACGCGTTGCGGTGTGGCTGATGTATGGCACGCAACGTTCGTCAGCAGTGCTCATTGGAACGCCTGTCGCTCGATTGGCAGCCGTGCGAGACCTGAACCATGACGGTCATCCGGACCTGATTTTCCGCAGGTTCGGCAACACATCGGCCTGGTTGATGAACGAAACCACGCGCCAATCCACCATTTTAGTGAGACGCGGACTTCCTGCCTCCGGTAGCTGGAGATTGGTGGGGGTGCGGGACTAAGCTCCGAACATCGGGGTCGCTGACGCCCCCCCCCATCAGATTACTTCTGAAGCCGAAAGAGGGATTTTTCCCATTGGCGCACGCTTCCCTACCCCGATTGATAACGGCTCCTTCCCTCTTCATCCTAAGCGCGATTACTGATGAAAACGTCCGCATTTATTCTACTCACTACACTCTGCCTTACCACTACCGGAGCCGTCGTGGCACAACCCGCCAACGACAACTTCGGCCAGGCAATTCTAATTACCACCCATCTGGTTACTGGGTCAAATGTCGGAGCAACCCGACAACCGAGCGATCCGATAGATGTACAATCCGGATCTTCCCGTTCGCCTCTCGGTGGCCGATCGGTCTGGTGGAAGTGGGTGGCGCCCGATTCACGACTCTACACCTTCAAGACCGGCGATCGCAGTGGACAGGAGCCAAACAGCACCTTTGATACGCAACTGGGCGTTTACACCGGTGCGACTCTTGGAACCCTCGTAGAAATAGGCAGCAACGAAGATGATGTCCAATATCCCACTGGCTTGAGCAGCGTGGTATTCAATGCTGTCGAAGGCCAGACCTATCACATCCTGGTGGATGGCTATGCCGGGAGCACAGGCGCAATCTATTTGTATGTGATACCTACGCGTTTTACCCTTTCTGTTTCCGTCAACCCGCCGGGATCCGGCACGGTAAACTTTGATCCGGAATTTGTATCAAGCGGCTACCTCGCCGGCACCACCGTCACATTGCAGGCCATACCCTCGACCAGCACAAACTTCTACGCCTGGAGCGGGAGCATCGCCGGTCGCACCAACCCAATCACATTCGTGATGAACGGCAACAAAACGGTGGTCGCAAACTTCTTCGATGCTCCGCAAATCATCACCGGTGATGCCCAAATCGTCTTGCGCAACACCGACGGAAGACTCGCGGGCTGGTCCTTTGCTGGAACCGAATTCTTAAGCAATTTCTCACTCGGCTCGACTCACGCAGACTGGAGACTCGCCGCAGTTTCCGATCTGAACGGCAACACTTTTGGAGACTTCCTCTTTCAACATCGGGACGGACGCATCTCAGCCTGGTACATGGATGAAAATCTACGGACGAACAGTACGTTGATCGGAACGCTGCCAACATCATTACGACTTGCTGGCGCCGGTGATTTCAATTTCGACACCAAACCTGATCTCGTCTTCCAGCGAACCGATGGAAATCTCCAGGTTCGCTTTATGAATGGAGCGAATCTTGAACAGTCTGCCGGGCTTGGAAACGTAAATCCCGCATGGCGCGCCGTCACAGTGGCAGACTTCAATAACGACGGCTCAGCCGACATCTTCTTTCAGCATCAGGATGGACGCCTCGCAGTCTGGCTGATGAATGGCACCACCCGAACTGCATCGCTTTCCCTGGGAACAACCCAGTGGCGCTTTGCCACCGTCCGCGACCTGAACAACGACGGCAACCCTGATCTTATTTTCGAGAGGGATGGGCGTTCGGCAGTCTGGCTGATGGACGGCAACGTCCGCGCTTCCGCTGTCTTGTTCCGTGATGGGGCCGCCATTGCTAATAGCTGGAGAATTATTGGAACTCGCTAAGCACTTCTCGATAATCCCTGGTTCGACGCGGCAGTGAAATACTGCCGCGTTTTTTTATTTTGTTCAGCCTTTTAGTGATCGAACCCTCACGTTGAGGATGGAAAAAATTACTATCGCAACCCATCGCGCCCTTGCGTTAAAAACAACGGCCCGTTTCAGGATGATAACGTCCGCGCTTTTCACAGGGTCATCACGGCTGCAATAACGCCACCGACAAGAGTTGCGCATCAGGATTTTGCCTGATTCGCGCGCCGCAAAACCAGCACGATCCATGAAGGAACGATGGAATGCGAGTGCCGTCAACCACCCGATTGTTGAAATCCCCCACCCTTTTCTAATCTCGTGCTCTGTCAGGAATCGTTCGTAGAAGCCGGACAGGCAAGTTTCTCCAGTGAGGAACTGCTTTCACTGAAACGAAAAATGAAAGGAACCGTATGATGATCTCAGCTAAACGGTGGATCGAGTGGAGAAAGCCACTTGGGGCACACTGTAAACGCAGTTTATTGCTGGCGGTACTCGCGTTGTTCTCAACCGCGCACCTGTTAGCCACTTCTCCGCCCGAAGAAAGATTCGCCGACGCCAGCCTGACATCCGCTTCCTGTCCATCGACCGCTGGCGCCCACCTCGACGCCACCATCGAATCCAGCGAATCACCCGTATCCGTGGATGTCGTGTTGCGCGATGCAAGCTGCTCCTCTGGCAAGTTGCGCTACTCGTCCGCTGAGCAAATGAACGGCTCAAGACGATTCACTGAACCAGGAACCACAGGTCCTCCGTCCATCCTGAACAACACCTCTGCTGCTGCTTAACCATTCAAACCGAAAAAAATGAAACAGAATAACATGAAAAATACACGTCCTATAGCGTTCCGGATCACCGGAACTGCCCTGCCCAAACATCTCTTCAGCGTTGCACTCGCCGCAACACTGCTCACCAACAGTGCTTTCGCAGTGCCGCCGGCAAATGATAACCTGGCAGATGCCATTACCATCGAGAGCACCTTGCCCGTGACTGTTACCGGCACAAACGTTGAAGCCACCGCCGAAGCCGGCGAGCCGAATCATTCCGATACTGAACCAGACGCAGACGCCGGCAGAAAAAGCGTCTGGTGGCAATGGACATCCCCCATCACCGGCACTGTCACTCTCACGACAGAAGGCAGCGGCAGTCAGGATGCTGCGAATCCAGCAAGCACCGATCCTTACGTTGATACCCAGGTCGGCGTCTATACAGGTAACAGCATTGCGGGCCTGAATCTCATCGCCAAAAAAGAGGATTCTGATGGGGCTTTCGCTTTCGGTTGGACCTACATGACCTTCTCAGCGGTTCAAGGCACAACCTACAAGATCGCAGTGGACGGTTGGAAAGGAGCTACAGGAAGGATCCACGTAAACCTGTCCTCTGGTGGTGGAGTGATAACTCCGCCGCCGCCGCCAGCGGGTCGCACCCTCACGATCAACATCATTCCGGCTAACGCTGGCAATGTTTCGGTCAGCCCTCAGCCCGGCACTGACGGCTACGCTGATGGCACAGTCGTCACACTCACCGCCACTCCTGGCGGAGGCGACACCTTCTCAGCCTGGGGCGGTGCAGCCAACGGCAGCTTGAATAGCGTCACAGTCACGATGAGTGGCAACAGGACTGTTAACGCCATCTTCAACGCTGACCATGAAATCCTCGTGCAAGCCGTGAACAACAGCATTGGTTCCTGGTTGTTCAACGGGACAACTTTCCTCGGTGGTTCAAAAATGCGCGATGGCATTCCTCTGAATGGCTGGCGCGTGGTCGGCACTGGGGATTTCAACAATGATGGCAACCGTGACGTGTTGCTCCAGCATCCCGATGGTCGTATGACTGTCTGGTTCATGAACGGCACAACTTTCGTCAGCCACACTGCGCTTCGCGCCATCAACCCGGTCTGGCAAGCGCGGGCGGTAGCGGATTTCAATAACGACGGATCACCTGATATCGCGTTCCAAAACACCCAGAATAATCGCATCGCAATCTGGCTGTTTGACGGCACTGACTTCAACAGTTCAGTCTTAGTGAGAGACGGCATCGCTCCCTTGAATCGCCGCCTGATCGGAGCAGCGGATGTCGATGGGAACAGCACCACTGACCTGGTGTTCCAAGTCTCCAATGGTCGTATCACTGCCTGGACGATGAATGGAACGACGTTCGTCGGTGGGGTAACCCTCGCCGGTGGCCGCGCCGCTGGCCCGGCATGGACCGCTGTTGGAGTCTTTGATATGAACAATGACGGCGATGTTGACATCCTTTTCCAAAATGTGGATGGACGTTCCGCAGTTTGGTTCCAGGATGGCACGAACTTTAATAATGCCATTGTTCTGCGCAACGGATTTGCGGTTGGTTCCGGTGCAAAACTCGTGACCGCCAACTAATCGTTTCCAGAATCACAAACCCGCTACGCTTCGGCGTAGCGGGTTTTTTGTTGTTAACACTATGCAAAACCTGAATGGTGTTCTTGTGAAACAGGAATGCCGATGATGGTCTTTGTCCCTGAGGGACACCTGACAATAGCCCAATGTTTCAACAGTGGGTACCAATCCGTTGACCGGCCAAGTCCCGGAGGGCTGGTGAGAGGCTGAGCTTCCGGCGCCTCATGTCGGGTAACCTTAAAACCCAGCAGCTTTTCAGTCTCTTCGAGGTATTGTGCGAGCGTCCACTTTTCCAAAAGATGTTTTAGACGCGCTTTCTTTCGATCACCGCGATTTCCGTTGGCGATGTAAACACGCACCAGCGCCACCACCACTTTCAAAAGTTCTTCCGGCTTTACCAAAACGCCGATGTCGCGTGCAAAGGCTTTGTGACCGGTGGCACCGCCGAGGGCTATTCGGAAGTATATCCCGCTTTTCAGATCGCCAAAGTCTACATTAATCTTAACTGCCTTCACACCGATGTCGTTGGTGTCTTCCACCACTCCGATTTGTCCTCCGCTATAGAAGGGGGTTCGAAGGCAAGTTGCGGTTCTTCGTGTTTTCGGTGGAATAGCCATGCGCCTTTCCGAAGGGCCACCAGCGCAGTATTGTAATTGGGACTCTTGAATTTCTGCCTCGAAAGGGCATCTGCATTTTGCGGGTGGAACATTTTTGGGATTCGCAAAAAAAGGAAAATCCATTGCGCATTCGCGATTTCGCGCCCTCGCGTTTAACTTCCCATACAATTTAGCGGGCGGCGATCTGCCCAACAAAATAACCAACCACAGCAGCGCCGATGCAGAGGACCACAGAACCTGCGACATACAACCCCGACTGCCAGATCTCCCCGGCTTTCAGCATCTCCATCGTTTGCAGGCTGAAGGCTGAAAAGGTGGTATAACCCCCACAAACTCCGATCATCAAAAACTGGCGCAATCCTGTCGCCGCATGGAACGATTCGTTTTTTGCGGAAACCGCAGCCAATAAACCGATCAAAAAGGATCCAGTGACATTTACCAGCAATGTTCCGATTGCGGCCTTCTCCCCAAAACGCTGAGCGAGCATTGCTGAAATGGCAAAACGCATCACCCCGCCCAAAGCACTGCCGAGGGCAATCCAGAGATATGTTTGCAGAGTGGCCAAAGCTTATTTCTCAATCGAAATTCACCGGACTCTTACTTTGTGCGAGGGGTTCGTGTCCAGAGAATCTCTGGGGAGGGGCAACCAATGGGTGTGTGTTGACTGTCAAAAATGCCATTTTTAGTCATTGAGCGGATGGTGGCATTCAGACGATTACTGGGTTTTCGTCGCTTTTACCACATCGCGCAACTCTGGAAGAAGCATCTGTAAATTTTCCCCGGGGCATGCCGTTTTCGCATAATCTTTATGCGACCCGATTTTTGAGGCCGGAACCTTATATCGCTTTGCCAGGAAACGAACCAGTTGCCGGGTTGTTTTCATCTGTGCATCGCTGGGCTTTTCCTCTTGGAAATTCCCTTCCAAAGTGACCAAAAGATGGCCCGTTGGGTCATACTCGGTATTCGTGTCCCCCACGAATTTCAAGTCACGACCTTCTGCGAGTTTGCCATCCACCGAAATGTAAAAATGATACGGCACATCCGGCCAGGCTGGTTTCGTTTTGCCACTCGCCAACTGGTCCTCGCGTTGTGAGAACTTTTGTAACCCGCGCAGTTTGTCTTCAACGGTGCGCCCCGGATTTTGTTTTGTGCCGGTGTGATGAATCGTGATGAACTCCGGCTTGTGCGCCTTCATTTCTGCCACCGGCGGATTCGCCCCCCACTCAGTTCGCGTGATGACATTCAAATTTTTAGGAAAAGAAGATTCAGACGCAGTGTCCGCCAACGCACAGCACGCGATGAGGAGAAGGAAGCCGAGAGCGTATTTCATAAGATAGTTTTGTAAAAAATTCGAAAAACCTACAGGAATTCAGCTTTGATGCGCGCAAATAAGTGGGCGGCAATGTCTCAATTTAGGTCGAGTGTAGAAGAAAAGCCTCAGGACGGCTAGCGTTAACCGGAGCCGTGAAGTCCCCTGATTTTGCCATGAATGTGTGTCGTTTCGACATTTGATAAAACTTGCTACGGTGGATGCACACGCCTAGACTGGTCGTGTTTTGCACAGTGCCGGTTTTTCCATGAAGTTTTTCGATAAAAACAGCAAATGCCCAACAACCAGACTTTGGGTTTCATCCGAAAGAAAGCTCCGAACCTAATCGGAATATTCGGTCAGAAACTCTCATATACATGCCCCCTGACATAACCCAGACAACCATCACTGAACGTGTTATCAGATCGCGCCACGGATTGGCAGCGTTGGACTTGAAAGAACTATGGCGGTATCGCGAATTGTTCTTTCTCCTTTCCTGGCGCAACATTCTGATTCGGTATAAGCAGACCTATCTGGGCATCGCCTGGGCACTTCTGCAACCTGTCCTGACTGTGGTGATTTTCACGTTTGTATTCGGAAAACTTGCCAAGTTCTCCAGCGGTGGAGTGCCCTATCCAGTGTTTGCGCTGGCTGCAATTGTCCCATGGCAATTTTTCTCGAATGCCCTTTCCGAGAGCAGCAACTCATTGATCGCGTCTCAAGGGATGATTACAAAAATTTACTTTCCCAGATTGCTTATCCCCGCGAGCTCCATTCTGAGCGGCGGAGTGGATCTCCTGGTCAGTATTCTACTCCTTGGCGTTCTGATGCTTTGGTACGGCGTTTCTGTAAGCGCCCACATTCTCCTCTTACCCCTGTTTTTACTCCTCGCGTTCATCACTACCAGCGCAGTAGCTGTCTGGTTCAGCGCCTTAAACGTAAAATATCGAGACGTTAAGTACGTGGTCCCTTTCATTGTGCGCATTGGAATGTACATCACACCCATTGGTTTCATGTCCAGCGTCGTGCCGGAAAAATGGCGGCTCTTGTATCATTGCGCCAATCCGATGGTAGGCGTCATTGATGGATTCCGCTGGTGTCTCTTCGGCGCAAATTTCGAACCCTATTGGCCGGGCTTTTTTTCCGGAGTCGCAATCTCATTCTTCTTACTTATTTCAGGGGCGTACTTTTTCCGTAACACTGAAAAGACTTTCGCTGACGTCATCTGATCATGGCCACCCCAATCATCTCAGTCCGCAACGTGAGCAAACGCTATTATTTGGGCGGCGCTCTGGCGCATAATACATTGCGCGACCATATCCGACATTCAGTGGATTCATTAAAGCAAATAGTCACGGGCAGGAAACAGGCTTCAGGCAAGCAAAGGAATGGCAATTCTGAAGACTGCCTCTGGGCGCTTAAAGATGTTTCCTTCGACGTTTTCGCAGGTGATGTGGTTGGCGTGGTCGGGAGAAACGGCTCTGGAAAATCTACTTTACTAAAGACACTCAGCCAAATCACTGAACCAACAGCCGGTGAAATCCGCGTCAAAGGCAGGATCGCCAGCTTGCTGGAGGTTGGCACAGGGTTTCATCCGGAACTGAGCGGGAAAGAGAATATTTTCCTCAACGGCGCCATCCTCGGCATGAGCAGGTCCGAGATCAGGGCCAAGTTTGATGAAATCGTTGAATTTTCAGAGGTGCAGAAGTTCCTGGATACTCCCGTTAAACGCTATTCCTCCGGCATGTATGTTAAACTGGCCTTTGCGGTAGCTGCGCATCTGGAACCGGAAATTCTAGTGGTCGATGAAGTGCTTGCAGTGGGTGACATTCAGTTTCAAAAAAAATGTCTTGGCAAAATGGCTGACGTTTCCCGCTCCGGCCGCACGATACTTTTTGTCAGTCACAATCTTGCTGCAGTGCAAAAGCTCTGCACCCGTGCGATACTTCTGGAGCAAGGGAATCTTACCTTTGACGGCTCAACCTCAGATTGCATCACCAAATACCTGCACGGCGCAAAAGAGGAGCATGGTGATTTTTTCGGATACAATGTTTCCGAAGAGGTGCTGAAGCAGCAAAAGCCAGAGGCGCCCATTCGAGTCGCCGGCATTGAAATGTTCGATGCGGAACATCGGCAGTTGCGGCACTTGAATTCGAATGGCGGATTCACGCTCCGGACACACTACGAATGTAATGGTGATTTTGCGCGAGGCTCTGTCTCCTTCATGATCAGCATCAAAACTCATCTCGGCCAGGAAATATGCCGGTTGAGCACGATGCCAATCAGCGGTTACAACATTGATGAATTGGCGCGCGTTGGCCACATTGACCTCACGATTTGCAGTCTCCCGCTGGTGGGTGGCCGTTACCTGGTTGACGTGAAGATTTTCAGACCAGCGGTTGAAACAATTCTCCTGTTAACGGAGGTGGCGGCATTTGATATTACCCCGACTGACGTTTACAACAGCGGAATAGGCATGGCGCAGGATCGAGGTTTGTTCGTCGTGCAGCATCGATGGAATCATCACAGCACCCAACCAAAACTACAGTTGGAACCTTCGCAGTCATGATGAGCATTTTGAAACAGGTAATGAGAAAGCTTGGCCTCAGACGGGACCGAGCGACACGATGGATGTTCCGCTTAAGATCCTGGGCGTTGAAACCCAAATTATTTTTCTGTTGGGTACAGAACCGGATCAATAAGCGGAACTTGCTATGCTTCCCCGAGGCACCGAGCGATTTTGGTTATGAAATCAGTAAAATCTCCACGGTTTTAGGGCTGAAGATCACAAACAAACCGAACCGATTTCATTTAGCCCTGGCCTGGCAGGATACCACCGTTCGAACTTTTTCCACAGACAGCCTGCCTCCCAACACTCACCTGCTGAACAGCCGCTGTCCTGACATCGGCAAGGACTACATCGAAGAAGTTTTCGAATCTGTCTTCGGATATTCTTTGCGGGTTGATCCGACCACTCACAAAGGGCCATGCGTTCGCAAGTCGATTGAAAACGCCAAACATGATGGCGTTGTGCTTAATTGCCCGATCCAAAAAACGGAAGCCGGTTACGTCTATCAACGGCTGATAAACAATCAAAGCGATGACGATTACATCGTTGATTTAAGAACCCCATTCTATCGGGACGCTTTGCCACTGGTTTATTTGAAGTATCGTCCAACGAAAACCCGCTTTGCCGACCGCAATGATCGCGTCGAACTGGCGCGCACCGATGATATTTATTCCCCCGCAGAAAAGGAATTGATCCTGAAGTTCTGTCGTGCATTGCAATTGGAATATGGAGGACTGGATGTGCTCCGCGATAAAGAATCCGGACTGCTTTACATCGTGGATGTCAACAACACTCCATTCGGACCGCCGATACAACTTTCCACGAGCGATCAGATTCGCGCTGTGGCAACACTTGCGGCAACGTTTTACGAAAAATTCATTAATCAGGTTCCGCTGCCTCCAGCGCCAAAAGCCGAAACAGCCCAAACCTCTGTTTAGAAGCACGTATGTCATTACTCCCCAAGAATGGATTGAAATCGGCTAAGCTTCTCCAGGTTTTGAATGAGGCGCGGGGTTCAGATGCCAGTTGGAAAAATGGTCGAACCTGGAGCCTGGTCTATTACGCAGGAAAGAAACATACCGAGCAATT
Organism: Verrucomicrobiota bacterium; assembly: GCA_013820875.1. Lineage (GTDB taxonomy): Bacteria > Verrucomicrobiota > Verrucomicrobiia > Limisphaerales > JACDHS01 > JACDHS01. Next base: position 13,031 of record JACDHS010000092.1, read on the forward strand.
ATTGGACGTTTATAAACTGTTCTACGCCGAAAACGCGCTCAGTCCAGGCGCATTTCCGAGCCTCGCAAAATTTGAGAGGGATGTTGTCAAAATAATGGCGGATCTTCTGGGCGGAACCGGAAAGGCAACCGGGACGATGACATCGGGGGGGACAGAAAGTATTCTTTTATCCGTCAAAACACATCGCGATTGGTTTCGAAGCAAACATCCACGGGTTCGCCGTCCGAAAATCATTATTCCCGCGAGCGCTCACCCTGCTTTCTATAAAGCAGCCCATTACTTCGACCTGGAACCAGTGACTGTTTCCCTTAACGCCTGTTTTCGACTGGACCCGGCGGAAGTGGCCAGCGCCATTTCGAAGGACACCGCTTTGCTTGTTGCATCGGCTCCATCTTATCCCTACGGCATGGTGGATCCCATCGTGGACCTGGGCGCATTAGCACAGAAACATCAAATCGGATTGCATGTGGACGCCTGCCTCGGTGGCGCATTCCTTCCTTTTATGCGCAGATTGGGGATCGCGACCCCAGACTTTGACTTCACTATCCCCGGGGTCACGTCAATTTCCGCTGACCTCCACAAGTACGGATTTGCGACGAAGGGAACTTCCGTCGTTCTTTATCGGGACGCTGCTCTGCGCCGGTTTCAATTCTTCGCCAAACCCGATTGGCTGGGTGGTGCTTACGCGTCTCCAGCAATGTTGGGAACACGTCCCGGCGGCGGCATTGCAGCCGCCTGGGCAGCCTTAATGCTTTTGGGAGAAAACGGGTATCTGCAACTGGTCAAAAAGACACTTGGCTATCGCGACCAATTATTTACCGGCATTCAATCCGTTGGCGGGTTGGAAATAGTTGGGAAACCGGACATGGGGGTTTTTTGTTTTGCGTCGAAGGTTTACGACATCTTCGCAATCGCCGAGAAACTGGAGAAAAAGGGGTGGCGGATTGATCGCCAAAAAAACCCACCTTCAATTCACATGATTGTGACCGTAAATCACGGAAAAGCGGTTAAAGACTTTGTGCGAGATCTCAAGAGTGTTGTTGCCAAGGAAAAGAAAGGGAATAGCTCGAGCAATTCCGCTTCTGTCGGCTTGTATGGAGTTACCAACAACTTTCATGGCGGCGATGATCCGGTGGAGTCGCTATACCGCGCAATGGAATCAATCTACGATTAATCTCAACTGACCAACGCCTGACCAAGATGCGCGAAGTTTCCCAGCTAAAATTAAGCGAGCCAGCCGGATATCCGCTGAAGACACTGGCTGCATCGCGTCATGTCACAATTGCAATTGACGATCCCAGTCAGAGGCAACTTCTTGAGAGGGTGCTGCATCAGGCTGACGTGGGTCTCTGCGGTTACTCCGCAACCTTTCGGGTGGAAGCACTTCTTGAGAGTGATTTTCGGGTGGAGCCGGCAGGTGACATTCTCCTGAGCCAACGCATTTTTTCTTGCCCATCAGCTTTTAGGCTCCATGTGCGCCATGCCATAGAGTTGATGCTCTGGACGCAGTTGTGCTCTCCACAGACGGATCCAGCGCGGGCTCTTGCAGTTTCGTTATTGTCTGCGTTAACCACGACCAGATTCTACCAGCAGATGCCGACATCCGAGCGGAAGCGTGCTGCTGACAGCCTGCCCGACTGGCTGAAGGGCTGCATTGAAATTGCGGATACGCTCACAGAGGAAGACCTGTTACAGGAACTTGCCTCGAAGCTACGACTTTTGATGCCGCTACAAGGACATGACTTTGCAAATTTTGAGAAGATCGAAGAAGGCATCGCGATAGCGCGGGGGTATACCCAGATTGCAAAGGCGACGGAGTGGATTCTTACACAACAAGGCGACGAGCGACTCCTGATTGATCCTGCCACCGGCCTGAACAAATACGGATGTAGTCCCCGTCCCCGCCCGGAAGCAATTACATTTTCTTCATGCACAGCCTCTTCAGTCTCTGAATATGCGTATCGGGAAGCTGAGATGCTACGGCATCGGCTAATGCAGACATTGCCGTCCGGAGATATTGCGCAAGCGTACGAGATAGAAATGGAAAAAGTTCGGACAGAGCTGATGCAATTACTGGATCTGGATAGTTTGGGAACGGAAGTCATTTTGGCATCGTCCGGCACAGACGCCGAGCTCTACCCGCTTGTCCTGTTTCGTTCCGAAAACGAAAAACTGGTTAACATAGTGGTGGCACCTGACGAGGTCGGAAGCGGAACAGTTCACGCCGCAGGTGGACGCCATTTTGGAACCCGGACACCACTCGGCGCCAACGTGCGACAAGGCGAAACGCTCACTGGACTCGAAGCCGATTCGGTCGATGTGGTATGCATCCCAATTCGCGAACGCGGCGGATCCCGTCTGACGCATGAGGAACTGAAGCAACGAATCTCAAAGGCTGTGATCGAAGCAGCCCGAGTCGCTGACAAAGTCATCCTGCATATTGTGGATAATACCAAAACCGGAGTCGTTGCACCGGATGCTGAATTCGTTCTCGCCCTGAAAAAGGACTTTGGCAAACGGCTGCTTGTTGTGGTGGATGCCTGCCAGTTTCGTCTCGAAAAAGCCAACCTGCATCGCTATCTCGCCCATGGTTTCTGCGTGTTGATTACTGGCTCCAAATTCTTCACCGGCCCTCCGTTTTGTGGCGCGCTACTCGTCCCTTCTCAGTTTGACATCACTGGAGACCACGCTCCGCTGCCGAGTGGCTTCTCGGATTACTTCACTCGAAATGAAGTGCCTGAAGTATTACGAAGCCAGGCACAGCATCTGTCATCGGCCTTGAACTTTGGCCTGCTCTTTCGCTGGATTGGAGCTTTAAAGGAACTAAAATCTTTCTACAGCGTTGCCTCCCCGGATCGCACCATGATCCTGAACACCTTTCGAGCAGGACTTATCAGCAGCATCCAGGAAAATCCCGACCTTGATCTGATTGAATGCGAGCAGCCGGTTCGCTGGCACAATGCCGACCAGACATTGTGGGACACACTCCCAACTATTTTTTCGTTCGCGGTAAAGAACAGAACATCAGGGAACCCGGACCAATGGTTGAGCATTGGTGACCTGAGGACGATCTACTATCTTTTGAACTGCGATTGCGGACATAAGTTGCCTTCCTCTGCCTCGGAAGGAGACCGGCAATTGGCTTCCCAAAGGTGTCATATAGGTCAACCCGCCACCATTGCGCGCTGTTCACAAAATGGGGAAATTGGCGCACTCCGAATCGCCTGCGGCGCCAGGTTGGTTTACGGCATCGCACACGATCTAACCCTGGGCAAAACATCGCAGGAACGCTTTGACCGTGAACTCACCGATGCTCGAACAGTTCTCGCTAAAATTTCGCTTATCCTCCGCTATTGGCATCATAAAGAATCCTGAAATGCACATCTGTTTCATTTGCGATGAATACCCCCCTGCTCCGCACGGCGGCAGCGGATCTTCGTATCGCGACTTGTCTGAGGGATTGGTTGCCCAGGGGCATCAAGTGACGGTCGTTGGAGTTTATAAAAATCCACAATGGCACGGCGGTAAAGGAGTCGATGAAACAATCAATGGAGTGCGAGTGGTGCGACTTCCCTCCTCACCCTCGTGGCTCCGGTATAAACTTCAAACATTGAGTGATCGGCTGAAGATCTCACGCTGGTTGAAATGCGAGCATCAGAAAAACCCATTCGATATCATCGAAGCCTCGGATTACGGCGGTTGGCTGCGGTTCGGTGGGCCCGCAGGCGTCCCCACGATTGTTCGCATCAGAGGTTCCAACTATTTTTTTGATGTTGAACTAAAGCGCAATGGCGATCCTTTTGAACACAAGATAGAAGAGGCAGCCCTCGCGCGCGCAGATTTTATCGGCTCAGTTTCTCGCTACGCCTCTGAACGCACCCTTGACATCTGCAAGCTTTCACATCGTTCCTGCACGGTCATTCATAATGCCGTGGACATGGATCTGTTTTCTCCGTCTCCGGGAGTCAGCAGAGAACGCGGGCTGATTGTGTTTGTAAATTCCATCAACCCCAAGAAAGGAATCGAACAACTGATAGATGCCATGAACGTGGTCTGCGCAAAATTTCCCGAGGCAAAATTGGCAGTCATAGGTCAGGACACCCAGAAGCCCGTGGATGGCATAACCTACGTTGAAAAACTGAAACAACGAATGAAGCCAGAGTTTCTGGATCGCGTAATTTTTACGGGACGCATGGATCGTTATAAAGGAGTGCTGGATTATCTGCGACGCGCTCACATCTGCTGTTATCCTTCCCACATGGAAACCTTCGGAATTGCAGCGATAGAGGCCATGTCCATTGGGAAGCCGACGATTTTTTCAGAAACCGGCCCAGGCCCGGAGGTGATTGAGCATGGCGTTTCCGGCTTACTTTGCAATCCGCACGATGCCCTTGATTTAGCAGATAAAATTGTGGCTATTCTTTCAAGCGATGAACTCGCTGAGCGCCTCGGAACCAACGCACGCTGCCGGGTGGAAACTCTTTTCAACAAAAAGCACTGGGTTCAACGCAATGTAGAATTCTACGAGCGTTGCATTTCGTCCAACTCCCATGAGAACGGACGATGTGGGTGTAAATAACTCCGCTTAGAATTGTCCGCTTCGCAGACACAGTTAAGCATCAAGATGCGTCCTGATGGCTTTCGCGAGAAGCCGTGGATGGTAAGGTTTAGCTATGAAATTCAGTCCCTCTTTCAACTCTTGCTGTCCGTCAAACAACTCCACGCTATAGCCACTGGTGTAAATCACTTTCAACTGTGGTTTATCCCTCTTCAGAACTTCAGCCAGTTCCGAACCCGACATCCCTTCCGGCATCACCATGTCGGTGAGCAGCAGATGGATGTCATCCTTGCTTTGCTGCCAGACTCCGAGTGCCGCTTTCCCGTGTTCTGCCAGCAGGACATTATACCCGAAAAGCTCAAGGATATCTTTGACCAAATCACGAAGCGCAGGCTCGTCCTCGACCACCAGAATTGTTTCTGTTCCGCCGGGGACGACTGCAACAGGCGCGGGCTTCGGCGCAATAGTGGCGTTCCGTGGTGTTGCAGGAAGATAAATTTGAAAGCGCGTCCCATTTCCCGGCGAACTGGAAGCCTCGAGCCACCCATGGTGCTGCTGGACAATGCCGTAAACCGTCGCTAAACCGAGACCAGTCCCCTTCCCTACTTCTTTGGTTGTGAAAAACGGCTCAAAAACGCGCGCCAATGTTTCCGGATCCATGCCGCATCCTGTATCCTCGACCGTCACTCGGACAAACTGGCCAATGCGTGATTCAGGATGCTGCTGCACATAGACCGCATCTATAAACGGTGCATCGGTGCTGATGATCAATTTACCACCCCTCGCCATGGCATCGCGCGCATTCACAGCCAGGTTGATGAGAACCTGCTCAACCATTCCCTGGTCCGCGTGTGTGGCTGGCAGGGTGGGCGAATAATTGAAATGCAATGAAATGTTCTCCCCAAGCAACCGATGCAACATCTTGCTGGTGGTGGCAATCACTTCGTTCAGATCAAGCGACCGGGGTTGCATCACCTGTTTTCGACTGAATGCCAATAGTTGCCTGGTCAAATTCGCAGCCCGTTCTGCCGCCATTTCCACCTGCTGAAGTGCGTCCTTGTGAGCGAAAGTCAGGTCGCCCGAATCCAGCAGCAATGTGGTGTGCCCCTGAATGATGGTGAGAATGTTATTAAAGTCGTGAGCAACACCCGCAGCCAGTTGGCCGATGGCTTCCATTTTTTGCGAATGCCGCAGCTTTTCCTCGAGGTTGCGGCGCTCCGTCACGTCAAAAATACTGGCAAGAATGATCGGCTCACCGCCGAAATCCATCAGTTCAACTGAGAGAAGAGTTTTTCGAACCTGTCCGGTCTTCGTGCCCCAATCGCATTCCAAGTCGCGAACAGAACGATTCTTTATGACGGCATCCATCATTCTGTTGCGGTCAGCAACACTCGGCCAGACACCGAGATCAAGTGAAGTTTTGCCGAGCACTTCCGCCCGCGTGAACCCTATCAACTGCAGCATTGAATCATTTACATCCAGGTAGCGCCCTTCTCGCAAAGTGCTCAAGCTCATCGGTACCGGGCTTGAGAGAAACGCTTTGGAGAATCGTTCCTCTGATTTGCGCAAGGCTTCTTCGGCCTGGATACGCTCGAGTGTGCCCGCGCAAAAATCAGCCAGCGACTGCAGAGTATCAAGGTCTTTGCGGGTATAAGCGTTGGCCGAATAACTTTGGATGGACAATGCTCCAATGACTCGCGCCCCATTCCGGATCGGAACGTATATAAGCGACTTCGAGGAACGATTGTTGTCACCAAATTTCAACAATTTGCGTTGCTCGATTTCCTGTTCGGATCGCAAGACCAGTTCCGATCCTTCAGATATAATCAGCTTGTCACGAGCGCTTAACAGCTCGTCCTTAAGATAATTCCCGGTCATCACCCGTTTTCCGTTCACCACGTCCGCTGCCAGCACCGGGAGCACTCTTTCGTGGTCTGAAGTGTAAAGCTGCAAATAAGCGGCTTCCCAGCCCAACAACTGATCAGCCGCTTCCAGAATCATCTGGGCGGCATCTTCACGAGTCCTGGCCTGGCTCAACCAGTAACCCAGGTTCGAAAAACTCGTGCTGCGCAGTTCCGCCTGTTTTCGTTCTACAATCTCAGCCAGCAACCGTTCGTTGGCCTGGGACAGTTCGGAAGTTCTTTCCTGCACTCTTTTCTCAAGATGGGCATGGGCCATTTGCAACGCATCTTCGGCCCGCTTGCGCTGAGTGATGTCACGGGTTATCCCACAAATCCCAACAATCTCACCGTCCCCGTTTTGAAATGGCATTTTGCTGGTTACCACCCACCATTCCCTGCCATCCCGCCACACCTCATGCTCCTCCTTGCCGATCAATGGTTGACCTGTCGCAATGACGCGTTGTTCATCCTCGTAAGACTCCCGCGATGCCTGCTCGCTTAGAAAATCGTAATCTGTTTTCCCGTATAGCCCCTCCGGTTCACAATTTCCAAACTGATTGGCAAACGCCCGGTTCACGTGGGTAAATCGCCCCTCTTTGTCTTTGAAATAAATGTAATCAGGCACATGAGTCATGATCGTTTCGAGCAGTTGCTGGCTCCGGACCAATGCCTGCTCGTCTGACTTCTGACGTGTGATGTCGCGTGTGATTCCGAACGTCCCGATGATTTCCCCTCCTGCATCGCGCAATGGCATTTTCGTCGTCAGCACCCAACGGAAGCTTCCATCACCGTGGGGCACTCGTTCTTCTTTGCCAATTAAAGGTTTGCCGGTGCGAAGAATCTCCAATTCATCCGCCTGCATGGTTGCCGCTGATTCCGGGGTGAAAAAATCGAAGTCGGTTTTGTCTAACAATTCGGAGGGATCGCTCAAGCCTCGACGGATTAGTTTCTCTTTGTTGCCAAGAATAAACCGGCCTTCCCGATTCTTGAAATAGATGCTGTCAGGGACTGATTCAATGAAGCTCTGCAACAGATGCTGTTCCTTGGCGAGTGCCACCTCCGTTTTCTTGTGTTTTTCGATCTCCTGGCAGAGAAGCTGGTTTGTCCTGGCGAGTTCGCTAGTTCTCTCATTCACCCGCAACTCCAGCTCGTTGTGCGCTGCCACAAGCAATTCCTGCGCACTGATTCGCTGCAACGCCCCCGCACAATGATCCGCCAGATCCTGCAAGGTTTCCAAATCCTGCTGGTCGTAAGCGCCAACATCGTAACTCTGGATGGACAAAATCCCCACGGATCTTGCACCGTGCCGGATGGGAACGAACATCAACGATGCGGAACGGCGTTGCGTATCCCCAAAGGGAACCAGTTTTTCAGAGGAGTTTTGAACCAAAGGATCCGGTCGGAGAATCAACTTGGCGCCTTCCTTGAAGACCTGTTGCATGGTTGGACTGAGCACCTTCTCCACGCTGAATGGCTCAACTTCCACGATCTTTCCCTCTATGAGATCGAGATTGATGATCGACTCCACAACACCGATTGCCGGGTCATACAGCTTCAGCGTGCTGGCATGCCATCCAAGTAGCTTCTGAGCCGTATCCATGATGATACCCGCCGCTTCCTTTGGACTGGCTGCCGCCCCAAGTTGAAAACCCAGCCTGGAAAATGCCACCTGTGAGAGCAACTGATTCTTAATTCGCGCATTCTGCCGCCGATATCTAATGACCAGGAAAACAAGGAACACCAAAAGACCACCCCGGAGGAATAGATCAAAGAGAGTTATTGAGTATAACTCCTGACTTAGCCAAGCGAATAACATGGGTGGATGAATACGAAGCTTCTTTTATACCAAAACTCCCGACAGGAAAACTATTTTACACCAATTTGAATTGCTCGCAGCGACTTATCCCGAGGGGTAAGTCCATTGGAGTGGTGGAGTAATGCCCTTTGCAGCCTCGGAAATGGCGCTGAAAGTTTGGTGACACCCTATTTTCGGTGGAATAGCCATGCGCCTTTCGAAAGGCACCAGCCCAGATCATGGTTTGGACTCTAGAATTCCTGCCCCTGAAGGACATCTGATAATAGCCCAACGTTTCAACATTTTGAAGGACGAGCTACCATGGGTTCGCAAGGTGAATGCTTTTCTGCTGAAATATCTGCGTCCATCTGTGGCTTCTCTTCTTCCTTTGTCTTTCAACTGCCGGATTTAACTTCAACAGCCCCTGCCCCGATCTCCACCAAAATCACCTCGCTCCGGCGACTCTCTCCACCGCTGTTCATCGCCGTAATCCATACCTCTGTCTCCGCCAACGCCAACGATTCAAACATAAAATCCGGATCAACCGGTGTCCCTACCACGGTCGCTTCGGCATCCACGCCGACCACCCGCGCATGCACCCGGTAATAGTCCGCTCCCGGCGCCTTCTCCCATTGCACCGACTCCGCCGTTTCCGAAATCCGAACCACGGTGACATTCGTCGGCGCGTCCGGACGCACTTTTGCCCCCGGTTTATTGAACCCAAACGAGACCCACCGCTCATCCAGCGGACTCAACCGCACCGATAACTCCTTCAACAATGCCCGCAACAACCGCCGCATCTCCGTCACCGCCCCGTTCCGCGCTGTCATCGCCAATTGCCACGCGGTCTTCTGGCGATTCAACGCGTGGCGCGCCTCCATCATCGCCTCGCGCACCGCGGACGCCACCCCCGCAAAACGCTCATCCACAGCGACTTGCAACGACCCAAAACGCGCGCGGGACCTCGCATCCCCGCGGGACGCGACGTCCGCCGCGTGTTTCAGGTCGCATCCCCGCGGGACGCGACGTCCCGCGCGTGTTTCAGGTCGCATCCCGCGGGGATGCGAGGTCCCGCGCAGGGAAATCCAGCCCGCCCGAAGTGCCGCGAGCCCTCCCCCGCGCGCCCTGTCGCCGCAGAAACATAAGTGACGAATTCCCAAAAAAAGTCTCACGAAAAAAGCCGTTCTGACGGTCAACTTATATTTACTGCCCCAAAACTGCTGGTGCGAACGAAGTGAGCATCTCTTTCTAAGATACATTCAGACTCCGGAACATTTCCTCTTGTTCCCCCCGCCAAGGGCAGCGACTCTCCAGTTCTGACTTGCGCGCCGCCGGTTGGAACCTGCCGCTAACTAAACGGCAGTGGGCCATCGGCCCACTGCCATTTAGTTAAGCCGCGATCACTCCCTTTCAGGGCTGAAAGCCCGGCATGTGATAGCCTGGGCTGCAGCGAGTCCGACGA
>JACDHS010000093.1 GCA_013820875.1 Verrucomicrobiota bacterium
GCCATAGATACAGGCCGACCTGAACCTGAAAATATTCCTGCTGGTGACCAAAGAGCAGCAGCACCAAAACCTGCCACAGCCGTAGATACAGGCCGACCTAAACCTGAAAAAATTCCTGCTGGTGACCAAAGAGCAGCAGCACCAAAACCTGCTACATCCGAACCACCCCAAAAAACTGTTGCAGAGCCATCTTCAGATAATGGAAGCAGAACAGGCAGAACGGCTCCTCAAAATCAAATTCCCCTTCCCGAGGCAACACAAAGTGAACCAAAAATCGAATTAACACCTCAAAGAATAATTCTCGAGACTCCTGAAGAAACAGCGATACGGAAAAAAACTGAGGTTGACAAAAAACTGAGGAAATACAAAAAGGATAATCCAGGCAAGCCTATACCACTTTCGAGAGAGGACCTGGAAATTATTTTAATTGGTGATGCTTTTTGGTTTCGTCACAAGAAATGGAAAATACGACTAAATGGAAACCTGTATAAGCTCCATTCTGATGGCTACTTTTGGCACGATGAGGCAGACACTAACATTGATCATACATCAGATAAATATATACTAACTGAATCAGTCGAAGGTATTCCTCCGGGAACTATATTTGATGGTTCGGATTTAAATTATGCAGAACAGGGAATAATTTCTGGAATAATTGGTAATAATTGGTTAGATGGCCTTCTAATTAAAAGATATAATACTTCAAGAGGAAGAAGAACAGGACCTGGTGAAATAGAAAACGTTCAGAAACTAGCTAAGTTTGGTTACAAGTTATATAATAGTACATCATTTACGGATTAAGTCCACTTACAACAATGACAGGCCTCGAAATCGTTCAATTCTTGTGGGCAGCCGGTAAAACGGCTTATGAAATAGCGACCGGGATTAAAAATAAAAAAGAAGAAGACCGCAGGAAAGTTGCAGAGTTGTTTCAGCATATCGGGCAGTTACTGCACGAAACATATCTGGAACTGGATAAAGGCAATTACCCTTACGGTCATTGCAGGCAAATCGCGATATTTGGGGAGCAGATAAAATCCAAATGCAAAAAACTTCTTGGAGAGGAAGAGGCTGAGAAGCTTGGTAACCTGCTGATTTCAGCCCACGAGGTTGAGCGCCTGCATGGGGAACTAAATTCAGGAACAATTAACAAATGGGAATTAGCTAAATTGCAAGAAGCGTCAGGAGAATTTATCGCCGCTTCTAAACTGTTGATTTTTTGAGCGCCGACGCCATCAAACTGGTCTTCGTTTCTCAATAAGAACGAGAACTCGCAAGGGAGCCGGGCAAAGTTCGCTTTGTCCGGCTTTTCTATTTATGCCCGCATTCGCAGCACAGTGAATCGTCTTTTGGATCGTGTGCGAAGGTCGTGCCCATTGGCGCGCTCAACTCGATCATTCGTTGGCTGATTTGTTTGGCTTCCGTACCTTCGGCCAGTTGCGATGAACAAGACGTTTATTGGCGAAAAGGTTCCGCGACAGGTGCAGCATTCACCATTTCCATTTCAAAGATCACCGAAATCACCCATGGCTGCTTCCGCATTCTACCCATTGAGTTACCGCAGCCCGCTACGATATTGGATCCAACTGGAGGTCTTTATGCGCTTTTTCTCAACTATTCTCGGCTGTGTTCTGATCATTCTCAGTGCAGGTTGCGCCACGCAAAGACAAGTAGCCCAAATGGAAGGGCGCGGAGCTGCGGAGGTGTATAACGCATCTTTCAATGAAGTCTGGCGCGCTGCAATTGATGCCGCACAGATCGGTGATTTGCAGGTGCAGACTGTAGATCGCGAACGCGGATACATCGCAGCCGGTCGTGGCATGCGCCTGGCGACTCATGGCGAAAATGTCGGGATTTGGGTCCGGCAAGTTTCACCGAGCCAAACCGAGGTGGAAGTGGTTAGCCGCCAGGCCGGCCCGCCCAAGCTCTGGTTTAAAAATTGGCAGAACGACATCTTCAATAGCATTTCCGCCAATCTGACCCGCGAAATCGGTAGTGCTCCCATCATTTCAGAACCTGCCGGGTCAACCATTGATCGCGGAGAAGGTCTCATCATGGAGCCAGTGCCAATCTCTCCGCCGCCCCCCGTTTACCAGCAAGTTCCATGAGCCCGCATAAAACGCTCCGACGGGAAGTCGGGAAGTAATATATCCATTTGGACGCTTGGACCGTTTGAGTGGTCCTAAACCACCCTGTCTTTCTGTTGCCCCGAAGGCGAACCTCCCGAGATTAAACAAAGACAAAGACTGAGAACAGACTCAGAATCGGCAACTTACGTTTCCGGTCTGCGCAACGGGCTGTCGAAAGGCATTACTTTCCTATCGCTTAATGAAGCTCTTTCGCAACCGATTCACCTTTTCTCACCCTCCCCTTTTCTCCTTCTGTATCCATGGATTTGCAGGAATCCCTTATTGGCATCTCACTAACTTCTCTCTATGGTCGAGAGGTTCTCCATTACATCCCACTATCGAACCTCATTTAAATATGAAAACACCCATCCGTACATCTCGAACACGCTTCCGGCTCATAATCACCTTATTCACCCTTCTCTGCTCGCTCGCTTCGTTGCGGGCGGATGAATTTCGAGCCGTCTGGGTGGATGCCTGGGGCGCTGGGTTCCTGAACGCTTCGCAGGTTACGACTCTCGTTAGTCATTGTCGCACCTACAACTTTAATGCCGTCATCGTGCAGATGCGTCGCCGTGGCGATGCCTTTTATATGCCGCAAGCTCCGAATGGCGATCCGCGCACGACTGCCATCGCCTCCAGTTTCGATGCCTTGCAGGAACTGATCAACCAGTGTCATTCCGGCACGCCTCGCATCGAGGTGCATTGCTGGACGCCAGCTCATTTGATCTGGGCGAACCAAACCAGCGCTCCGTCGCAACCGGGCCATGTCTATAACCTGCATCCCGAATACCTGATGAAGAATTCAGCCGGGGCGACGTTCATGGCGGAAGGTTATTATCTCGATCCCGGTCATCCCGGGGCGGCGCAATGGAACTACAACATGGCGATGGATATCAGCAGCCGTTACAATATTGACGGTTTTCACTGGGATTACATCCGCTACCCGCAACAGGATTCAGGCTACAATGAAACGGCCATTGCCCGTTACAACACGGAGTTCGGACTGAGCGGAAATCCTTCGCCATCCAACGCGCAATTCTCCACCTGGCGCAGACGGCAGGTCACGGATTTCTTGCGCTGGACAAGCTCAGACCTGCTGGCAATCAAACCGAACCTGGTGATTTCGGCCTCAGTATTTGCGAGTCGTTCAGATGCTTTCAACGCCCGCTTCCAGGATTGGGCGGCCTGGAACAACGAAGGACTGCTCGATGTCTGCATTCCGATGAATTACACATCGAACAATTCAACTTTCAACACCCGCACGGACGACGCCTGGGTGAACCAGGGTGTCCGCCGGATTTACGTTGGCCCGGGTGCTTACCTGAATACGAAAGAGAACACGGTGACTCAATTGAACTACGTGCGGAATAAAGGTTTTCTCGGATCCTCATTCTACAGTTACCGCACTCCGAACAGCGGCACGGTGGACCAAACTGCCACGTTCACCTACGTGCGCGACAATTATCAACCGACCTGGCAGAACGTTCCGTCGTTGCCCTGGAAAGCGACTCCGACGAAGGGCACTTTGAAAGGTACAATCACCCGGCAGGATACAGGCGCCATCGTTTACAATGCGACGGTCACTTTGAATTCCAGCCCGGTGCGCACGCAAAAATCAGAAGCGCATGGCAAATACGCTTTCTTTGAAGCCGCGACAGGCAGTTACAGCGTAAGTGCAACCGCAAGTGGCCTCGGCACCGCAAATGGAAACGTGACAATCACAGCAGGCGGAACCATCACTCTTAACCTCGTTCTACCTGCAACGGACACGATCCCACCGGTGATTTCCAATGTTGGTTCAAGTTCGATCACTGACTCGTCGGCTACCATCACCTGGAACACGGATGAGAACTCTGACAGTGTTGTCGAGTATGGTTTGACCACAAGCTACGGTTTCAGCGAATCCTCAGCCAGTTTGGTCGTCAATCACACGATCAACTTGAGCGGACTGAGCGCCTCGACCCTTTATCACTATCGTGTCCGCTCGAAAGATGCTTCAAACAACGAATCCGTCTCCGGCGATTTAACGTTTACAACACTCGCTGCCGGCACTGTCACTGATATCATCATTGATAATCCATCTGCTACTGTCGCAGGATCATGGTCCACCGGCACCAGCGCGGGAGATAAGTTTGGAACGGATTACCGGTTCAAAGGCCAGGGCACAGGCAGTGCTTATCTCCAGTATACACCGAATATTCTCACTGCAGGTGATTATCAGGTGTATGAATGGCATCCAGCAGGATCGAACCGGACTCTCGGCGCGCCACATGTCATCTCGTACAACGGCGGAGCGATCACGCTGAACGTAAATCAACAAATAAACGGCGGGAAATGGAATTTGCTCGGCACATTTGATTTCCCCGTTGGGACGACGAAATACGTGCGGATCACGGATGGATTTGCTGACGGAGGCCAGGTAGCGATGGCCGATGCCATTAAGTTTGTCCATGTTGCGCCCCCTGCCCCACCCGCAGCGCCAAGCAGTCTGAGTGCAACGGCGGTGAGTGGATCCCAGATCAATTTGACCTGGACCGACAATTCGTCTGACGAGGCGAACTTCATTGTTTCCAGAAGCACAACATCGGGCGGGCCTTACACAGACATCGCCACCCTTTCTGCGAACTCCACATCTTATAATAACAGCACAGGACTCGCCCCTGGAACAACCTATTATTACGTGGTGCGAGCTGTGAACTCCGGCGGATCGTCCGCTTTTTCAAATCAGGCCAGTGCCACCACTCAATCAACAAGCCTGGTGCAGGTGCATGTCAACAGCATCACCATGAGTTGGGTGAAAACGGGAAACAAATACAAAGCTCGGGCAGTGGTGAACGTCGTGGACGCCTCAAATGTTCCAGTGAACGGAGCCTCAGTAACCGGCAACTTCACAGGCGCTTTTACCAACAATGGCGTGAGTGGAACTTCAAATACTTCCGGCGATGCAACGATCACTTCCACTTCTTCAACCGCGAGCGGAACCGTAACGTTCTCCGTGACGAACATCACGGGCACTGGACTCAACTACGACTCCGGTGCGAACGTCGTGACCTCCGCAGCAATCTCACGTTGATTCAGATTTGAAACACAAGGGGACGATCATGAGATCGTCCCCTTTTTCGTGCCCCGATTGAAATCTTTCGCGGCTTATCGATTACAGCGCAGATTAGCGGTTTAACTGCGGTTTTTAAATAAATCCAAGTTTGGCCCGATTCTTCCAGAGATCCTTTGGTTTAAAAATTCCGGCAGGAGTAATGATGCCGGTGATGAGTTCGGCAGGAGTCACATCAAACCCAGGATTGCGAGCCCCACTCGTCGGATTGGCCACGCGGACGTAAGCACGCTCCCCCAACTTTGAACTTTGACCTTTAAACTTTAAACCACTTACGGCTCCCCATGCACCGAGTACTTCGCTTTCGTGACGTTCCTCGATCGGAATGTCGAAACCGGATTTGAGGTTCCAATCGATCGTGGAGAGTGGGATCGCGACGTAGAACGGAATCTTGTGACGCACGGCGAGCACAGCCTTTGTGTAGGTGCCGATCTTGTTCGCCACTTCACCCGTCCGACCAAGCGTGCGATCACTCCCCACGATGACCATGTCAATTTCGCCACGTTGCATGAGATGTCCGGCTGCATTGTCGGCAATGATCTGGTGGGGGATCTTCTGTTGGGCAAGTTCCCAGGCCGTTAGCGTTGCGCCCTGAGAGCGAGGCCGGGTCTCATCGCAAAAAACGTGAAACTTCTTCCCCTGCTCTTGCGCGGCATACATCGGACCGGTCGCACTGCCAAAATCCACAAAGGCCAGCCAACCAGCGTTGCAATGCGTGAGAATCCGCATCCCATTCTTTATTAGTTTTGCACCGTGCTCACCGAGTTCGCGGCAATGCTTCGCGTCTTCATTCGCAAATTCTTCGGCTGCGGCCACAGCCAGAGATTGTTGTTCCACGACGCTTTCACCTGCGGCCATGATGCGGCGGACATCGAGCATGGCATTCACCGGATCCACCGCAGTGGGGCGCGCAGCTTTTAGAACGTTGAAAACGTCGTCAATGTGCGCGGAAAACTTCTGAACATTACTGCCCCGGAAAGCCTGGGCTCCCTGGGCCAATCCGTAAGCGGCAGTGGCGCCAATCGCTCCCGCGCCACGCACTATCATGTCGGTAATGGCAACGGCCGTTTCCTTGAACGTTTTAGTGCGTACGATTTTGAACTCGTGCGGGAGCAATCGTTGTTCGATGAGCAACACTTCGTTGCTGCCTGCATCGAAAGCTACGGTGCGATAATGGCGACTCTTGCCGCCGACGGTAACGTTCATTCGATAAGTGTAATGGGTTTAACGGTTGCTGGCGAGTTGGAGAAAACGGTTGAGTTCGCGCAAGGTAGGAACGCCAGCTTGCGCCCCGAGTTTCGTGGCTTGCAGCGCGGAAACACCAGTCGCCATTCGAATCCGTTCCTCAGGTGGCAACCCTTGCGACAACGCCCATGCGTACGCGCCATGGAAAACATCACCGCACCCGGTGGTGTCCAGCACTTCCACTTTAAAGATGGGCTGATGCTTGATCTTTGTCGGTTCGCTTGCGTCAATGAACCAGCATCCCTCCTTGCCAAATGTGACTCCGAGAAACCTGCGGCTGGTGGCATCCCACAATTTGCGGAGAACTTTCTCAGGCTCCGTTTCACCGCTTAACTGGAAAGCCGTCTTGCGCGGCAGAATCAGGTGATCGATCAACTCGAGCAGTTCCGTAAAACGCGGATCAGAAATCCTTTCAAGATCAGCCACCACGGGAATCCCGGCTTTTCGGGCAATGCGAGCGCCGCGAATCATTGCGACCACATCGGAATGATCTACGTAAAAAACGCGCGCAGCTTCGATCACCTCGCGTGGTGGCCAGTTGCGTGGCATCTGATAAGGCACGGCACGATGAGAAAAGACATTGCGAGTGTGGTTTTGCGAATCCACCACCACAAAAGAATGAACCGGCGGAAAATGTTTCGTGGAGATATGAAGATGGCGAAGGTTGATCTTTTCATTCTTCATCTCGCGCCGGGCGAACCGTGAATGATCATCACGACCCAGCACACCAGCATAGGCGGTCTTCCCTCCCAAACGCGCCGCCGCAAGTAAAGCGACCGCCGTCAGGCCACCCAGTTGCCGCTCGCAATGTTGCACCCGCACTTTGGCATCCGCCGGCGGATAGTTTTCGACCACAATGGAATCGTCCACCGAGACAGTCCCGATTCCGAGGACATCAAATATTTTTCTCATTCTTCTCTTTTACAATGCCGCTGACCAAAACAACAAATTCGCCTTTGAGCGAGCGTTTCTTGAGCACTTCCAACAGCTCAACAGGTTTGCCGCGCAAAAACTCTTCAAATTTCTTGGTCAACTCCCGCGCGAGCACAATGATTCGATCTGGATAAACCTCGTTCAACTCGCCGAGAAGTTTTTCAATCCGGTAAGGTGACTCATAAATGATGAGCGTGCCGGAAACGGTCTTTAGTTTCTCAAGTTGATTGCGGCGTTGCCCTGATTTGTGGGGGAGAAATCCGATGAAATGAAATTCTTCTGTCGGCAGACCGCTAGCCGTCAACGCAGCCACAAGAGCACATGCGCCGGGGATCGCCTCCACTCGCAACCCGGCCAGCAACGCGGCTTTCACCACACGTTCGCCCGGATCGCTGATGCCCGGACTGCCAGCATCGGTGACAAGCGCAACCTTTTCACCACGTCGCAACCGCTCGATAATTTCTTCGCTCCGCTTCGCTTCGTTGAATTGGAAATAGCTAAGCATCGGTTTCGAAATCCCAAAATGCTTCAGCAGTTGCCCGGAATGCCGTGTATCTTCGGCGGCGACGACATCGCACTCTTTCAGGACGCGCAACGCCCGGAGCGTGATGTCCTCCAGGTTGCCGATGGGAGTGGCAACCAGATACAGAGTGCCGGGCGCGAGTGGTGGAAGGGCTTGTTCCATTTCGCTTACTTTGAGCGACCGTTGTTATTCGTCAAGAAACGCATTGGACAACCAGCGTGCGGATTGGAAAACTACTGTGCAAACAAATGAAACAATCAATTGTCACTTTGGACATGGAAGGCGTGCTCACGCCGGAGATCTGGATCGCTGTCGCCGAGAAAACTGGCATCCCGGAATTGCGTCGCACCACGCGCGATGAGCCAGACTACGATGTCCTCATGCGCGGCCGCATCGAACTGCTCGAACAGCACAAGCTGAAGCTGTCCGATATCCAGAGTGTGATCGGTTGTTTGACCCTGCTGGATGGCGCGCGCGAGTTTCTCGATGAACTCCGCACACTCACGCAGGTCATCATTCTTTCGGATACGTTCGAGGAATTTGCCAAGCCGTTGATGCAACAACTCAATTGGCCCACGATTCTCTGTCACAAACTCGAAGTGCAGAATGATCGCGTGGTGAATTACAAATTGCGCCAACAGGACCAGAAGCGTCACGCGGTGGCTGCATTACGCCGACTCAACTATACTGTGATCGCTGCCGGCGATTCGTTCAACGACACCACGATGCTGGCGGAAGCCAATGCCGGTTTCCTCTTCCACGCCCCGGAACACATCCAGAAACAATTCCCACAATTCCCAGCCGTTGAAGAATACAACGACCTGCTCAAGCTGATCAAAGCTGAGCTGTGATCCCGGAGCGGCGGAGCGCGGCGTAACCGCAATGCGGTTCGTCGTTTCCATAGTTCTGGTTTTTGCGAAGCATCAGCCGTGGCGCGTGAGATTGTTCGAGCGTCAGAGAAGGCCCTGCAGCGCAACGTTCCACCCTTGAGCGCTGCGGCTGATCCTTCGGACACAGCCGCGCTCCGTTAGCTGTGCAGCTTCGCTCCCTATCCGTGGTTAAATTCTTTTATAACCGAGCCACGAGTAGTTCGCGTTGAAAGATAAGCTCTTTCGGCAGATGCGAATAGAGCTTCATGAAAAGTTCGTCTGTGGACAACACTTCACGTTTCCAATCCTCGTTATTCATCTGTTGTGTTTCGGCGAATTGTTCCGGTGAAAAATTCTCCATGCCTTCGAGATCAAAATCTTCCGGTCCTGGAACCCAACCGAGCGGTGTTTCATGCGCATGAGCGCGTCCGTTGCACCGGTCAATGATCCATTTCAACACGCGCATGTTCTCGCCGAATCCCGGCCAGAGATACTCCCCTTGTTCATTCTTTCGAAACCAATTCACATGAAAGAAGCGCGGCGGATACTTGATGTTTTTTCGCATGTTGAGCCAATGTTTGAAGTACTCACCCATGTTATACCCGCAGAACGGCAGCATCGCCATTGGGTCGCGGCGCACCTGCCCAACGGCCCCACTCGCGGCAGCAGTCGTTTCAGAACTCATCGTCGCGCCGACGTAAACACCGTGGATCCAGTTAAACGCGGAGTAAACCAGCGGAATCGTGCTGCTGCGGCGGCCACCAAAGATAATTGCTGAAATAGGCACGCCGTTGGGATCGTTTACTTCCGGCGCGAGACTTGGGTTATTTGTCATCGGCGCACAGAAACGACTGTTCGGGTGGGCTGCTTTTTCTTTGGAATCGGGCGTCCATTGATTGCCGCGCCAATCAATCAGCTCGGGTGGCGGCGTTTCCGTTTTCCCTTCCCACCAGACATCGCCGTCGGGTGTCAGCGCAACGTTCGTGTAAATCGTATCATGGGAAATCGTTTCCATCGCGTTACGGTTTGTTTCCGCATTCGTGCCGGGTGCCACACCGAAATAACCGGCTTCAGGATTGATGGCGTAGAGGCGGCCATCCACCCCGGGCTTCATCCAGGCAATGTCATCGCCGATGGTCCAGATTTTCCAATCTTTAAACTTCGGCGGCGGGACCATCATGGCAAAATTGGTTTTCCCACACGCGCTCGGAAATGCCGCGGAAACGAAGGTCTTTTCACCGGTGGGAGATTCCACACCGAGAATGAGCATGTGTTCCGCAAGCCAACCTTCGCGTTTGCCCAGGTAAGAGCCAATTCTGAGCGCGAAACATTTTTTGCCCAGCAACACATTCCCGCCGTAGTTCGACCCAACAGAAATGATTTTGTTCTCGTGCGGAAAATGAGCGATGAAGCGGCGCTCCGGATTCACGTCGAGCATGCAATGCAGACCGCGGTTGAAATCATCACTGTTGCCGAGTTCATCGTAGGCCACCTGCCCCATTCGTGCCATGACACGCATGCTCAGCACCACATAGATTGAGTCCGTCACTTCGATGCCGACCTTTGTCATGGGCGATCCCGGCGGCCCCATTAAATAAGGAACCACATACATTGTGCGACCGCGCATCGACCCTTTGGTCATCGGACGCAACATGGCGTACATCTCACGTGGCGCCTTCCAGTTGTTGGCCGGCCCGGCTTCATCTTCGCTCGGAGTGCAGATGTAGGTGCATTGCTCCACGCGAGCGACATCGTTGGGATTCGAGCGATGCAAATAACATCCGGGCAATTTCTGTTGGTTCAGTTCGATCAGGATTCCACTCGCAACCGCTTCTTGAGTGAGAGCGCGTTTTTCTTCTTCAGAGCCATCGCACCAGAATATTTTATCCGGCTCACAATGCCGGGAGGTAACTTCGATCCAGTCGAGAATGTGACGGTTGGTTGATTTACGTGTTCCAAGATTTTCGTTTGCCATAATTAAGATTACCGTCCGTGCGAATGTTTCTTCTCTGTTTGTTGGATTCTGTCGAGCACGATTTTTGTCCAGCAACGAACGGTGAGCTCATCGCAGTTTTGCCTCTTAATCTCCATCGCGCTGCTATCTTGCAAGAAACTGAGATGCGCCCCGTTTATGCTGTCCTTTCTTTCATCCCCCCTTTCAGCGGCCATTTAAATTTGCTGATTACCGGGTCATTCATGTCGTAAGCATAGACCGCCCGCTCCAGAACAGCGTCCCAATCGATCCTGCTCATATCCGGCGCTTCCTCGCTTTGCAGTTCGAGCGACCAGACTTTGCGGAACCTGTTTCCCATCCCTTTTTCTGCGCGATGCATTTCCGCGATGTCGCCGACGAGATTGATCGCCCAGGAGTCCCCATCCCCCTCGTGCAAATGAATAAGTGTTGAATACATAAAAGAATATGCACCCGCACGGCCCCGCTTCAATAGAGCATTGTTTAGGGTATTCTCCCGATTGCCCATCCGCGCGCGGGTGCGATTTTGAGAAAAGCAGGATGTCACCACCGAGGCAGAGCGGCGGCGATGCCGCAAAAAAGCAGGACAGCGCATCTTGCCTGTCCCAAGTGAAGAGGAGACAAGGAGAAGATGTGAAAAAAGAGCAAATGGTTGAATCATGGAATGGATCTGGAAATATAAAGGTGTGGATTGGGCGGGAATGATTCTCGCCGTCGCATCACTGTATTATCTGGGCAAGCGGAAGAAACGCGGATTCCTGTTTGGCATGCTCGGAAATGTTGCCTGGTTGATCTTCGGGATCATGAGCTCCAGTCTCGCCAACATCTGTTCCAACCTCGTTTACATGGGATTCAATCTGCACGCCTGGCGTAAATGGAAGAAGAACGGCTGGTCGGATCCTTCCAAATGATTCGCAGTTCCGCAATCGGCACGACCGTTGCTAATCGCTTTATTATGAAATGGACTGAGCACTTAAAGATTTGTTCTTACGCGAGTGGCGGCGGCATTTTAATTTTGGCGTTGGGGATGGGACTTGCCTACCTGTTATTTATCCTGACAGGCGCAATTATCTGAGAAGACAGAAAAAGAAAAAAGGCGACTTTGAGGAAAGCCGCCTTTTTCGTGTTTTTACCGTGGCTTTTAAAGTTCGCCTCTCCAAGCCTGCCTCCAGAGAATCTTCGGATCAGTCCCACAATGTCGAATGGCGTCAACGCAGGAGCCGCATGCGGCCTCAATCACGCGCTCCAACTCTTTGGATAGTGCCATTTTCCGAAGCGTAGAGAGTATCCCCTCATCGGCATTTCCGATGCAATGGAGGGGTTTTATGCACTTCGCAGGCTGACGCATCAAAAACGACAGATGTTCCTCGCCAAAACCGCCCGCTCTGATGTCGTTCCACAAGAGTCGTCGGACGAAGGAGTCTCCCGTAGCGAACTGCACTCCTAATGAAAACGGTAAAACCTTCATCAGAATGTAAAACCTCTGCAAGAGAGCCACTTACAACAAAACCGAACGGCTCTGATCGAGTGATCTTCCACTTGGATGGTGTGTCTGCGGGTCCAACCGAGTGACCTTCCAACGTTGGATGGTGTGTCTGCGAGTCCGACCGAGTGACCTTCCAACGTTGAATGATGTGTCTGCGGGTCCGACCGAGTGACCTTCCAACGTTGAATGATGTGTCTGCGGGTCCGACCGAGTGACCCTCCAACGTTGGATGGTGTGTCTGCAGGTCCGACCGAGTGACCTTCCGACGTTGGAGGGGGTGTCTGTCGTTCCGACCGAGAGGGCATCTACGGATTTATGGTGCGTCTGCCCTGTGCGCTTTCGGTGATGTTTCGGCACCAAACCTGGGCTTCACCCAAAACCACGTAAAGACAACCAAAGCGAAGAACAACGTGTAAAGGATAGCGAACGTCCCAAGACTGACGTCAAAGAAAAGTATTTTTGCAAGCCAATGACCGATAAAGGTCTCATCATAGGCGGGGGAGACACCCCCTTTCACTCGCAGGTTGTT
Source organism: Verrucomicrobiota bacterium (assembly GCA_013820875.1). Classification (GTDB taxonomy): domain Bacteria; phylum Verrucomicrobiota; class Verrucomicrobiia; order Limisphaerales; family JACDHS01; genus JACDHS01. The sequence continues at coordinate 12,799 of JACDHS010000093.1, forward strand.
CTCCCAAATCGTGAGCGGGCAATCGGCGCCCAGCAATGTTTGCACCGCAACATATCCCATCGCCAGCAGGTGTAATAGGCGAAACCACCCGTTACGCACAAATTTCCAACCGCGAAAGTACCCAATCCAGGTCAAAATCAAACCTATTATGATGAACGCCACAATTGCAGTGTGCAGGATCAAAATTGCATCGGCTAAAATGAGATAAAACTTTGCCATTCACGCACTTATCCAAGCAAAAGTTTACGCTCTTTAACCCGGCGGGTAAACCTGCTTAAAACAGTCGGGATTAGACCGTAAAACCAAGCTGAAACCAGCCCTTTCCAGGTGTTCTAGGGCCATCTTTCCACCTCGTTTTGTGATATTCACAATGCATGACAAAGTTATTAACAATTTCCACTAAACACCCAATGTCTAGAGCTTTTTCTGCGTTATTTGCTGGGAATAACTCGCACACAACATTTTCAAAAATTATCCTTGAAGGCACAACCCATGGTGTTACCGTCATCTCCGCTCCCCAAGCCGTGGGGTGTTTCCAATCAAAAGTCAGGAAATACACCAATATTGAGGAGCTTGTTTTTTCTCTGATTGAAACGAAGGTTTAGTCAGGAATATTTGACCGTAATTTTTACAAAGGAAACCGCAATGATCGACGCTCGCAACGAAGTTATCTCCCCAAAACAAACTTCCGCCCGCCGCTCGACCAAATTAGCAGGTCGCCGCGCGGGCTCCCGCAGCGGTGGATCAGCTAAAAAAAGTCTATCAATCAAACGCGTCTTTAGTGACGCAAAAGTAAAGCCGTTCGACCAACTCGAATGGGACAAACGAACCGCTGAAATCACCGACGACTCCGGCAAAGTCATTTTCAAACAGGAAAATGTGGAAGTGCCGAAAAGCTGGTCGGTTTTGGCCACCAAGGTCGTTGTCTCCAAATATTTCTACGGCGAACAAAACACTCCCGAGCGCGAAACAAGTGTCCGCCAGTTAATCCATCGTGTCAGCCGCACAATTGCTGATTGGGGTATCAAGGATGGCTATTTCTCGAAGGAAGACGGCGAGTTGTTCTACGACGAATTGACCTGGCTTTGCGTCAACCAGTATGGCGCGTTTAATTCGCCGGTCTGGTTCAATGTCGGTCTTTATCACCAGTACGGTGTCGGCAAGGATTCGGCCCAGGGCAATTGGTTCTATAACCACAAGACCAAACAGGCCGAACGCGCTCCGACTCAATACGAATTTCCCCAGGGCAGCGCCTGCTTCATTCAATCGGTCAAGGACAACATGGAAAGCATCATGCACCTCGCCTACAGCGAAGCGATGCTCTTCAAATATGGTTCCGGCACCGGCACAGACTTGACTCCAATCCGTTCCAGCCGCGAAAAACTGAGCGGTGGCGGTCGTCCGAGCGGTCCAATGAGTTTCCTAAAGGTTTACGATCAGGTCGCCAATGTCGTGAAATCCGGCGGTAAAACTCGTCGCGCCGCCAAGATGAATACCCTCCGCGATTGGCATGGTGACATCGAAGAATTCATCGATGCCAAGCAGCGCGAAGAGAAGAAGGCCTGGGCCTTGATCGAACAGGGCTACGACGGCTCTTACAATGGCGAAGCTTATGGCAGTGTCATGTATCAGAACGAAAATCTTTCTGTCCGCGTCAGCGACGAGTTCATGCAAGCTGCCGTCACTGGCAAAGAATGGTGGACTAAATCGGTAAAAGGTTTACCGCTGCAGAAGAAGGATGCTTCCACGTTGCTCGAGAAAGTGGCGGAAGGGACGTGGATCTGCGGTGACCCAGGCTTGCAATATGATGGTGCGATTCAAAAATGGCACACATGCAAAGGCACCGAGCCGATTCACTCCACGAATCCCTGCTCCGAATACGTGTTCCTGGATAACACCGCCTGCAATCTCGCTTCCCTGAACCTGATGAAGTTCAAGCGCGAAGATAGCGTGTTCGATATCGAACGTTTCAAAGCGGCTGTTCGTATTTATATCACGGCACAGGAAATTCTCGTGGATAACGCGAGCTACCCAACGAAGGACATCGCCGAGAATTCTCATATTTTCCGCACACTCGGTTTGGGTTTCGCTAACCTCGGATCCCTCGTGATGAGCTACGGTTTGGCTTATGATTCCGATGAAGGCCGCGCCCTCGCTGGTGCGATCACCGCAGTCATGACCGGCCAGGCTTATGAAAGTTCATCCGAGATTTCGACTGTGATGGGAGCATTCGATGGTTACAAAGATGCGCGCTGTTCCGGAGTGGATAAGACGATCACGAAAGACAACGTGAAATCCATGCTCGGTGTGATCGAATCGCATCGGGATGCGGTGGAACAGATCCAGCCCAGCAGCGAATTTCATTACCTCAAGGAAGAAGCCCGCAAGTGCTGGGATCGCGCCCTCGCCCGTGGCAAGGAAGTTGGCTACCGCAACGCCCAGGTCACTGTGCTCGCGCCGACTGGCACGATCGCGTTTCTGATGGATTGCGATACTACTGGTGTTGAGCCGGACATCGCCCTGGTGAAATACAAACTTCTCGCTGGTGGCGGAATGTTGAAGATCGTTAATCGCGGTGTGGGGGATGCCTTGCGTCGTCTTAATTACAGCGAAAGCAAGATCGCCAGTATCCTTGCTCACATTGAAAAGCACGACACGATCGAAGATGTCGAAGAGAACGGTGCAATCATCTCAAGCGGTTTAAAGGCCGAACATCTCGAAGTGTTTGACTGCGCCTTCAAAGCTGCGAAAGGCAATCGGAGCATCGGTTTCATGGCGCATCTCAAGATGATGGGCGCCGCGCAACCGTTTATCTCCGGCGCCATTTCAAAGACGGTGAATCTGCCGAACGCCGCAACGGTTGCAGACATTCGCAACGCCTACGTTGAAGCCTGGAAGATGGGCCTCAAATGCGTGGCGATTTACCGCGACGGCTCCAAGCGCTCGCAACCGCTTAACACCAGCAAGACCAATGAAGGTGGCGACAAAGCCCAGGTCGGCGCTGCTGCCGCACAAACGTTGGAAAGCCGCCTCAACGAACTCGAAGATGAAACCGCGAAGCTCCGCGCTGTTGCTGGCCAACCGTTGCGCCGTCGTTTGACCGATACCCGCGCTGCGTTGACCCACAAGTTCGATATCGCCGGTCACGAAGGTTATTTCCATGTCGGTCTCTTTGAAGATGGCCAACCGGGTGAACTCTTCATCACTATGGCGAAGGAAGGTTCAACGATTGGCGGTCTGATGGATTCCATCGGCACGCTGACCAGCATGGCCCTGCAATACGGTGTGCCTCTGGAAGCGCTCGTGAAGAAATTCGCGCATCAACGTTTTGAGCCATCCGGTTTCACCAAGAATCCGGAGATTCGCAACGCGTCTTCGATCATCGATTACGTGTTCCGTTGGCTGGCGTTCCAGTTTATCCCAGGCTACCGCGAAGCCGCGCGTCCGGCCCAGGGCGAACTCACGATTCCCGGTCTCGAAGAGGAATTGAAGAAGAAGGTGAACCGTCCCGTGCCGGAACTGGCGATTGCGGAAGACAATGTCATCAGCATCAAGCCAGTTTCCAACGGCAATGGTCATGGTCACGCCAAGGCGTTCACATTGACGAGCACCTTTCAGAATCAAGGTGATGCCCCGACGTGCCCTAGTTGCGGCCATGTCGCAGTCCGCAATGGCGCCTGTTACAAGTGCCTTAATTGCGGCGAGAGCCTGGGTTGCTCGTAAAAAGACTGTCCGGAGGAACCAAGGCCGAGGAGAAATCCTCGGCCTTTTTGTCGTTCGCAACGCCTTGGAAGATAAACCGAAGCTTTCAATTTTGCGGCGGCTCAGCAAAATGGGAACATGCTTCCAATTCGGTGGGTCATCTTGTTGCTGTTGGTTTCATTTACCACACATGGGGATGAAACTATCGTTCGAATGTTGGTGCCGGGGTTCACAGTCCAGGAACTCCCCGTAAAACTCTCGAACATCAATAACCTGCGATTCGCACCAGACGGGCGCCTCACGGCTCTTGGTTATGACGGCAGGGTTCATCTTTTGAGCGATACCGATGGCGACGGTCTGGAAGATAAAGCTGAACCTTACTGGGATAAACAAACCATCACCGTCCCCGTAGGGATGTGCTGGTCGCCAGAGGGTCTCTACATTTCTTCACGGGGCAAAATTTCGTTACTCACCGATGAAAGCGGGGATGGCAAAGCAGACAAGGAAGAGATCATAGCCAGCGGTTGGCCAGCGACTGATGTCGCAAGCGGCGGTGTCGATGCCACCGCCGTCACTCGGGATAATGACGGAAACATCTACTTTGGTTTGCTTACCGCCGATTATTCGAATCCGTACCGGGTCACCAAAGACGGAAAAGCGCGTTACGACACCAATTACGTTCGCGGCACCATTCAAAAATGGTCCCCAGAAAGCAAAACTCTCGAGACCGTCGCGACTGGCATTCGGGTTCCTTACACGCTCGCATTTAACAAATCGGGAGACTTGTTTGTCACCGATCAGGAAGGCGAAACCTGGTGTCCGGACGGTAATCCGCTGGATGAATTGAATCACATCGTGCTCGGTAAGAACTACGGCTTCCCACCTCGGCACCCGCAACATCTGCCCAATCTTGTCAGCGAACCGCCAGTGATCGGTTTTGGCCCGCAACATCAATCAACCTGTGGTTTCACCTTTAATGAATCTTCAGCAGCCCAGAAGCGTTTCGGTCCAGCCTGGTGGGAAGGTGACGCATTCGTGACTGGCCAATCACGTGGCAAAATCTGGCGTGCGCGCCTTGTGAAAACTCCTCACGGGTACATCGGAAAGGAATTCATGATTGCGCGGCTTTCGATGCTTACCACCGATGTCGCGATTTCTCCTTCTGGCGATCTTTACGTCTCCTGCCATAGCGGTCCGCCGGATTGGGGCACCGGACCAAAAGGCACTGGTAAACTTTTCAAAATTTCCTATACGGACACCAACGCCCCGCAACCGGTTTACACCTGGGCATCCGGCCAGATGGAAGTTCGCGTCGCTTTCGATCTGCCGATTCACCCCGGCGTGATTGCGGCGATCCAAGGCAAAGAGATCGAGTTTGGTGAATACGTTTCGGCCGCAGATCGCTATGAAAAATTGAAACCACCTTACCAGGTGGTCAAACACCAGACTGCCACTCCTCGAGGTAAATTGAAGATCGTTTCTGCCAGCCTGCAGAACGATGATCACACGCTTGTTCTGAAAACCACCCCGCATCCTTTGCTTGCGAAATATGCTGTGACAATTCCGGGCATCAAAGCGCGAGGAAGCACCGGGCCGGGTGAAACTGTCGATGTGGAATATGATCTGAACGGCGTCAGCGGGTTAGCCATTGATGATGCTCTGGCCAGTAAATTACCCAAGTCACTGCGTGAACCAGCCAAGAAGACCGGGCTTAAAATGTTGAACAACGGGGAGATGCAAAGTGCCTGTCTGCCACACTCTGACCTGAAGCTGGTTTCAGAGTTACTCGGAAAATTTGAACATCAAACGCGTCCTTATCCTTTGGCAAAAGAACAAAAACTCAGTCGATACCAAATCCAGTTCAAACTGGCGGCACCAGCGAACGCTGTGAAGTTTCGTTTCTCTGCTGCGCAGCCCTTCTGGGTTTTGACTCCTTCCATAAATACCGAGATCTTGATACCTACAAATGGCATCTTCTCGCTTGAGGTCAGCCGCGATCGACTCCGCGACGGAAAAGTCATCAATGTGATTACAGAGGACAAAGCTTCGCCGGTTTCTTTCACTTATTTCCAGGAGAACGACGAGACGGAACGTGTATTGCCGTTCTCCAGCTTTCGGCCTCCGTGGGCGCCAGAGAACCAACCGATTGCGTATGTTGCACCAGAACGGGTAGAACTTAGTGGCGGCGATTTTCAACGCGGCAAAAAATTATTTTTCGGCGAAGCAATGAAGTGCGCGACCTGCCATCGCATCCGAGGCGAAGGCGAAACCACGGGCCCCGACCTGAGCAACCTTGCGCATCGCGATGTCTCATCAGTGTTGCGGGACATTCGCGATCCCAATGCAGCAATCAATCCTGATTACACCGCATTCAATGCTCATTTGCACGATGGGGAAACTGTCACAGGATTTGTTCGCGCCCAGGATGAGGACTCGCTGCAGATTATTGGGGTTGATGGAACTGAAACAATTGTTGCGCGTAAAGACCTGGCGGAGCTACGAGCCAGTTCCATTTCGCTTATGCCGGAAGGTTTGCTGGAGCAGTCGAGTGATAAAGAAATACGTGACCTGCTGGTTTTTCTAACGTCCGAACCCCCAAGACGCACCCGACCGGAGCTCCAGGCAATCCTGAAAACGAGTGAAACAAATCAACCAGGAACCAACCGCTTGCTCAATCTGGTCTGGGTGGCCAGCAAACAGGATCATGGTGCTGGCGAACACGATTACCCCGCTGTCCAGAAAATGTGGCTTCAATTGCTCAGTCGCTCGACGAACGTCGTTTCAACAAACGCGTGGCAATGGCCGAGTGAGCAGGAGTTCGCCACTGCAGATTTGTTGGTCTTCTATCTCTGGAACAAGAACTGGAGCGAAGTACGGTTGGCGCAGATCGATCAATTTCTCGCGCGTGGCGGGGGCATCGTTGCGCTTCACTCAGCGACGATCGCCGATAAGAACCCGGAAAAACTAGCTGAGCGGTTCGGCCTCGCGGCGCAACCTGTTCGGACCAAGTACATCCACGCTCCAGTGAACCTGAAGATCAATTTCGAGAATGTGGAGATCACGCGCAATCTGCCGAAGCAAATTCGTTTCCTCGACGAACCTTATTGGCCAATGATTGGTGATGAGACGTCCGTAAAAGCGATAGCTGTAGCAGACCTGGATGGCAAAGCTCATCCGCAGATCTGGACCTTCGAAAAAGGCAAAGGCCGCGTGTTCGCCAGCATCATCGGCCATTACACCTGGACGCACGAAGATCCTCTGTATCAAATATTAATGTTACGTGGGATGGCCTGGGCTGCCGGCGTGGACGCCAGTTTATTGGAAACACTGGTAATTTCGACAACGGAGTAGCTCTCGCATCAAATACGGCGTCTAATCTTATTTAAACTCTGCACCCGCAACCGCGACCGGAATCGAGTAGAGCGAAGTCCTGGCCGTGATGAAGAGGGTCTTTCCATTCCTACCGCCGAAACAGAGATTCGCGGGAGGTTCTGGAACTAAGATCTTACCAATCAAAGCTCCACTCGGCGAAAAAATGTGAACACCATCGCCAGCGCTCGACCATACCCGCCCTTTGCTATCACAGCGGATCCCATCCGGAACACCTTTATCAATGTCACAAAACACTTTGCCATCTGCCAGAGTGCCGTCGGGTTGCACGTTGAAGACACGGATGTGCTTTGGTTTGCCTGAATCAGCGATATAAAGCTTCTTTTCGTCAGGCGAGAAGCAAAGGCCGTTCGGTTTATCAAAATCTTTGACAAGGGCAGTCACTACCTTTGTTTGGGGATTGTAGCGATAGACGTAGTTGCCTTCAATTTCACGCACACCTTTGCCGAGTCCGTAGTCCGGGTCGGTAAAATAAACGGTCCCATCGGATTTCACCACGGCATCATTGGGTGAGTTGAAGCGTTTGCCTTCGTATTTATCCACCAGCGTTTTAAGGAGACTACCTTGTTCGATGGAAACACGGCGTCCGCTGTGTTCGCAGGTGATCAGGTTGTTCCGGGCATCAACGGTGTTGCCGTTGGCGTTCGCGCTTGGTTTGCGATAGGTGATGAGGCCTTCGTTGCGCGTCCAACGTTTGAGTTCGTTTTCAGGAATATCGCTGAAGACGAGATACCCTGCCCCTTCGCTCACCCACACCGGGCCTTCCGTAAACTTCATTCCACTGGCCAGTTTCTCCACCTTCGCATCTGCCGAAACACACTTCTTAAATTCTTTGGCATCGCGAATATCGAAGTCCGAGGCGAGAAGAGAGCCTGTGGTGAATAAGACTAGTGAAAGGGTCAAAGTGGTTTTCATGGTGGTATGACGCCATGAATTGCAAATAAGTTCACGACATTTTTAGAGTTGTCATTTGCGACAGCGCGGCCGTCGGAGAAGTTTAGCGGCTTTCCACACCGGCTGGCCGACCATTCTGCACCGATGAAAAAGGGACAGGTGGATGACCTGTCCCCATTGACGAAGCGGTTTTTGCACGAACAATTCTTAGAGCCAGGCCGGAATCTTTTCAGTTTTCCAGATTTCCTGGACCGGTTGACGCGCACGCACGACGGCAGCTTTATTTCCGTTCACCAGGACTTCAGCCACAGTGCCGCGGGAATTGTAATTCGATGCCATCACAAACCCGTAAGCACCGGCGCTGAGCAGCGCGAGGTAATCGCCTTCGCCAACCCTGGGCAGCGGACGATCTTTGCAGAACGTGTCGCCAGACTCACAGATTGGCCCGACCACATCAGAGGAAACGGTGGCTCCATTCTTCTGATTGAGAGGAACGATTTCATGATAGGAATCGTAGAAAGCCGGGCGGATCAAATCGTTCATGGCGGCATCCACGATCACGAAATTCTTTTTGCCGGTTTGCTTCACGTATTCGACACGCGTCACAAGAATGCCCGCGTTACCGGCGATGAAACGACCTGGCTCAATGAGAATCTTCAAGCCCAGGGCTTTGAGCTGCGGCACGAGTCTTTCGGCGTAGAGCGAAGGAGTAAGAATGTCTTTGGCATCGGTCGTTTTCCACCATTCTGCGGAACCACTGGCCAGGGCTGGTTTGTAAACGATGCCCAAACCACCTCCGATGCTGAAGAACTCGAACTTATACTTCGCAGTGAGTTTCTGGACGAGTGGCAGAATCTTTTTCACAGCAGATTCGAACGGTTTAACATCGGTGAGTTGCGACCCGATGTGCATCTGGATACCGCGCAGCCAAATGTTTTTCAATTTGCTGGCACGAGCATAAACATCTTCCACCTGCTCAAATTGAATCCCAAACTTATTCTCGTAAGTACCGGTAGTGATCTTGGCGTGAGTGCCGGCATCCACGTTGGGATTCACGCGCACGGCGACTGGAGCAATCTTCTTCAGGCGAGCGGCGACCTTGTTGATACGGATCAGTTCAGGTTCGCTTTCGACGTTGAAGGAATAAATTCCTTTGCGCAGGGCAAATTCAATTTCCTGTTCGGTTTTGCCGACCCCGGCGAAAACGCATTTTTTGGGATTGCCACCCGCGGCGATCACGCGGCGGAGTTCACCTTCGCTCACCACATCGAAACCGCTGCCGAGATTCGCGAGCGTGCGCATTACGGCAAGGTTCGAGTTTGCCTTCATCGCGTAACAAATCATGTGATCGAGCGGCGCGAGGGCCTGGTCCAGCTTGGAGAAATGCTCCGTTAAAGTTTTTTGGGAGTAAACGTAGAGAGGAGAGCCGTGTTTTTTGATGAGGGATTCTACGGAAACACCTTCGCAGTAGAGCTTCCCGCGTACATATCTAAAATGATGCATGGCGCTGTTTACCAGTTTGGACCAACTCCTTCCAAGTGGAAAAACGGAACTTCGCAGATTTACATGAGATTGGACTGCAAAACCACTTTGAACGCGTAAACCATCCGCATTCCTTTCAAAATCGTTTTTGCAAGGGGGGTGATTTTAAACGGGTGAGGACATTCGTGCGGCGATTGCCGCGATCTGTCCCAAGGCCCAAAGGGCCGCAATCCCTCAGCCCATCGGCCTGGGGCTATATAGCTGTTGAAACAGTTGTTAGCGCAGATTAGACGGCTCCGACAGCAATTTTGGGTCTCCAAAATGTTTTGGAAGACTGAAATCGCCGATTTTAACGCTCCAGAATAGTTTGGAGGACTGAAATTGCCGATTTTAGCGCTCCAAAATAGTTTGGAGGACTAAAATTGCCGATTTTAGCGCT
>JACDHS010000210.1 GCA_013820875.1 Verrucomicrobiota bacterium
AGAGGGATTGCGAGAAAGACCGCTTGAAAGTCGAACCACCTGTTGAGTGAAGTCTTTGTTTCGCATAACCACTTCTCCATTAGCGACTATCAGCGAAGATTAGCGGTTCAACTGCCGTTTTTAGGATAAATTGGTCGTCGCTTCGTATTACCTTCTGTCTACATTTTTCCCCTTTCCTGGAATGGCTCCCCTGCACCTGGAAAAAAGTTCCTTTCCGCCCTGTTTTTGGCATTTTTTACGGCGTAAATTTTCCCTTTTCCCGGAACGATGAACTTTTACAACGTAAATTTTCGTTTTTCCCGGGAACGGGAACTTTTTCCGGCGTAAATTTCTATTTTTCCCGGGAACGAGGACTTTTCACGGCGTAAAATTTCATCTTTCCCGGGAACGGGGAACTTTTACGCCGTAAATTTTTGTTTTTCCCGGGAATGGGAACTTTTTATGGCGTAAATTTTCATTTTTCCCGGGAACGAAGACTTTTTACGGCATAAAATTTCATTATTCCCGGGAAAGGGGACTTCTTACGGCGTAAAAAATGGTCGTCTGCTGCTGTTCCCGGTTTGTAACGGCCTTTAAGGCAGCGATTTACGATTGGGATCCACTTTGCGGCAGGGACTGTTCTCCCTTTCGGACCACTGCCATTTAGTTAACGGGGTGTTCCCTCTTAATCATACTCATAATCTTAATCCTAATCTCCGGAAAACCGATTAAGATTAAGATCAGGATTATGATTAAGAGGGCAGTCAACGAGCCTATCTCAGATACTCCACCCCTTACGGTATTCGCGGCGGATCATCGAGGCCGCTTCGGGCGCATTCGCGGCGCGCATGTTTTTCGAGTCCCAATCGATCTTCTTGTTCAAGCGCAATGCGAGGTTGCCGAGCAATACCGTTTCGGTAAATGGACCGGCGACATTGAAATTCGAGCACGCTTCCGGGCCACCTTTGCAGGCGCGAATCCAATCTTCGTATCCATTGTTATTTGGAATACGCGGAATGGATTTGGCCGGCATCACGTAGTCTTTCATGCGCGATTCCGGGAGGAGCGTTGGATTGCCGCCGTAAGCGTCGCAAAGCAGTTTTCCTTTGCTGCCGACAAAAAGAGTTCCGCTGGAAGCTAACCTGGCGCCTTCCATCTCCATTGGTTTCGCCGGGATCTTTCCGCCGTCGTACCAGAAATAGCTCACAGCGGGGAGATTGCCGCGGGTGGGGAAGCGATATCGCAGCACCGACGCTGACGGGGCCATGTCAGCACTGACGCCCACGATTTCCACTGGTTCCACACTGGTGGGACTCTCAAGTTTCAATGCCCACACCGCAGGATCCATAATATGACAGCCCATATCGCCGAGCGCGCCGCAACCGAAATCCCAGAATCCGCGCCAGCCGAACGGATGATAGATCGCTCTGCCGCCGCGCTTGTAGTCAGGTGCGGTGGAGTCCGGCCATTTGGCAACGAACGGACGCATCGGGGCCGGCCCAATCCAGACATCCCAATCGAGGATCGCTGGAGCCGGGTCATTCCCTTGCGGACGCCCAAACCCTTGCGGCCAGATGGGTCGATCGGTCCAGGAATGCACCTCGCGGATGTCGCCGATGGCGTCGGACCAGATCATTTCGCACACTTGTCGAACACCCTCACCGCAACGGCCCTGGTTGCCCATCTGGGTGGCGACCTTTTTCTTGCGAGCGGCTTCGGTGAGCGTGCGAGCTTCCCAGATCGAATGGGTCAGAGGTTTCTGGCAATAGACATGTTGCCCGTTCTCGACGGCGAGCATCGAAGCGAGAAAATGATGATGATCGGCGGTGCTGACGATGATGGCATCCAGATCCTTTTGCTTTTCCAGCATCTTGCGGTAGTCGCTATATTTGGTTGCCCCCGGATATTTTTGCCCACTGCGGTTCAACGTGTTCTCGTCCACATCACAGATCGCGACGATGTTTTCCTTTTCGCACCCGCCGACATCGCTCGCGCCTTTGCCGCCGACGCCAATCGCGCCAATGTTCAGCTTCTCGCTGGGTAGCTTGAAGCGGGGGCCGGGCGTCGTGCATCCGGTCAAAGCAACCGCACTTGCGGCGAGACCGGAGAGATAAAGGAAGCGACGACGATTAAGGCCGAGGGAGAATTCTTTAGGAGAATTAGAATTTGCCATGTGCATTTCCTACTCCTGCGGAATGAACCGCTCAAGGAGAATGTTCAAAAGTTCGTGGCGCGGCCCCCACCCTTGAACTTTAAACCTTGAACTCTCCCTTTGCCCGATAGAGAACAATGACGTTCCCCACTTGATGCACCAGGTGACTGGAGGTTTGTTCGGCAATTTTGGGCGCCAGTTCTTTTTTCTCATCTTTGAAGTTCTCAAACTTGATCTTCACCAACTCATGCTGCGCCAGGCTTTCATTCACCTGTTTGAGAAAACCTTCGCTCAGTCCTGCTTTGCCGACTTTCAGCATCGGCTCGAGGCGTTGTGACTGGCTTTTGAGCTTTCTTAACTGCGGATTTGGTAATGGTTCCAACATTTTGGCGCATCTTGCTGAACTCCATTGAACGGGGCAAAGCAAAAGGGTGTCGAATTAGATAAGGGAAAGTTGGAACAGTTACTGCTCTCCAGCCCCGATATACGGAGTTTTGAGAAATAACTAGGTTTACGACAATGAACTACGACTGTAGAGAATCCAAGATGGGGGACGGATTGATTCCACTGTTTGCTGCCGCCACTGTCTTTTGGCTGATCGTGGCGTCCCTCGGCGTTTGGATTTTCGGTTGAGATCGCCAGTTCTCACGCGCCAGGTGTTTTTTCTGTGGTGTTCACTTACCACAGTAAGTTCCCATTCCCCAGATTCTGTCTGGTTTTCCTATCGCCCGTCCCACTGCAGTAACCATTCATTCACTCCGAAATTTCTTTGAAGGTGTGTCTGCGGAACCCACCGAGTGACCTGTACGAAAGGAAAGGTGTGCGTGCGGAACCGTCGGGTGGCCCTTTTCTGGAGGATTTGGGCGATGGATCCTCAGCCATCGGGATTTTCATTTGCCAAAGAAACGGGCGGCTCCTATTTTCCCGCAGTGCCAGTTTCCCGAGCAACAACGACATTTTAGCGTTTGCGGAACAAGTTTTCGCAGACGCCAACGCCTCGACACCGACCGTTCGAGGCGTTTTTTGTTTAAATAAGAGAAACCACAGATGGACACAGATAAACACAGATGGGGAAAGCAGGAACAAAGCTGCAGTGGAGAGCTATGAGCACTGGAGATGTAGTAGATTTAGCTGATGGCTCATTGAACCGCTATCTCTTGAAGGAAGAGTCGCACCAAATTATTGGCTGCTCCTTCGAAGTGCTCAACGGAATTGGGCACGGTTTCTACGAGAAAATTTATGAAAACGCCCTGGTAGTCGAATTTCAGGCGTTGGGCATTCCTTACGAACAGCAGAAGCGCTTCGATATCCTTTACAGGGATGTTTCAGTTGGATTCTACATTCCGGATTTAATCGCATTCGGGCAGATTGTGGTAGATACAAAGACAATCGAGAGAATCACCGATGATGAGCGCGGCAAGATGTTGAACTATCTGAAAATTACCGGACTTCGAGTAGGATTAATCCTGAATTTTAAACATTCTCGCCTGCAATTTGAACGAGTTGTGAGATGAAAAGGAAGAACTTCATGAGTAGTCATTTTTCTGGTCTTCATCTGTGTTTATCTGTGTCCATCTGTGGTTTCTCTTTTTAAATTCTTTTTATGTCAGATCAAGATCAGCAGCAACCGGAACGCAAAACTTTAGACGATCGCAACAAGATGACGGATCTTGAACGCATCCGCCATTCGTGCGCGCATGTGCTCGCCACCGCCATCCTTCGCATCTGGCCTGATGCGCAATTTGCGGCCGGTCCACCAGTCGAAAACGGCTTCTACTACGACGTCGAACTATCGCATCGCATCGCCCCCGAAGATTTTCCGAAGATCGAGGAGGAGATGAAGAAGGAGACCAAGGCGAACAACACGTTCGAAAAGGTGGTCGTCTCGCGCGAACAAGCTTTGAAGGATGCGCAGGAAGGTCGCCTGGCCGCGCTTGCGCCGCGTGGCACTCCCAGCAAGTTCAAGTTGGATATCGTCCAGAACATTCCTGAGAACGAACCGATCTCCTATTATAAGAACGGCGATTTCATCGATCTCTGCGCCGGACCGCACGTGATGCGCACCGGCAACATCGGTGCTTTCAAGCTCACCCACGTCGCAAGTGCCTACTACAAAGGCGACGAAAAGAATCCGCAACTTCAACGCATCTACGGCACCGCCTTCAAGAACAAGACCGAGATGGAAGCCTACTTCACGATGTTGGAAGAGGCGAAGAAGCGCGATCACCGCAAGATCGGCGCGGACATGGGGTTGTTCGCAATCGATACCGAATACGTCGGACCTGGCATGCCGCTTTGGCTGCCGAAGGGAACGGTGTTGGTGGAGGAACTTGAAAAGCTCGCGAAGGAAACGGAATTTCAAGCGGGGTATGTACGGGTGAGGACGCCGCATTTGGCGCGGGAGAAGATGTATAAGACATCTGGTCACTTGCCTTATTACGCGGAGTCGATGTTTCCGCCGATGCGATTGCTTGAGAATTCAGATAACGAGCGTGAAGCCGCGCTTTTTGCAGAAGCGTCAAAGCTTCGAGAGGAACGCCAACGCCTGCGCGATGAAAATCAACTCACGGGAAATGAAGAGAAAGACAAGACTTTGGGTGACAAAGTTTCTGAACTCATCCGACAAACGATGGAACTCGGAGACCGCTACTACCTTAAAGCCATGAACTGTCCGCATCACCACCGCATCTTCGCGGCGGAACCGCACAGTTATCGTGACTTGCCGTTGCGTCTCGCGGAATACGGCACCTGCTATCGCTACGAACAATCGGGTGAATTGTTTGGCCTCATGCGCGTTCGCTCGCTCAACATGAACGATGCGCACATCTATTGCACCGAAGACCAGTTCGCTGACGAATTCCGAGCGGTGAACGATATGTATCTGAAATATTTCAAAATCTTCGGATTGGAGAAATACCAGATGCGCTTCTCCACCCACGATCCAGCAAAGCTCGGTCAAAAATTCGTCAACGAACCGGAGTTGTGGAAGAAAACCGAAGACATGGTGCGCCAGGTATTGGTCGAATCCGGCATCAACTTCGTGGAAGTCCCGAACGAAGCCGCTTTCTACGGTCCGAAAATTGACGTGCAGGTCTGGAGCGCAATTGGTCGCGAATTCACCATCGCCACCAACCAGGTGGACTTCGCCGTCCCGGCAAAATTCGGTCTGACTTACCGCACCCGCGACAACACCCAGGCCACACCGCTCTGCATTCATCGCGCCCCGCTTGGGACACACGAACGTTTCATCGGTTTTCTCATCGAACATTACGCCGGCAACTTCCCGCTCTGGCTCGCACCGGACCAAGTCCGCGTCATGACCATCGGCGAAGACGAAAAGCTCGTCGCCTATGCGAAGGAAATCGCCGACGAACTGCGTCGCGCCGAAGTGCGCGTTTCCACCGAGTTCACCGCCGACAACATCAAAGGCAAAATCTCCGACGCCGAAACCACCAAGGTCCACACCATGCTCGTAATCGGCGGTCGCGACATGGACGCCGGCAACGTCAGCGTCCGCCTCCACGGCAAAGGCCCCCAAGGCGCCAAGCCGAAGGGGGAAGTGATCGCGGATATTTTGCAAGCCATCAAAGAGCGACGGGCATAGTTCCAGCGATGCGCATTTACATCGAAATGCACGATTCCGAGCTATGTAGTGGCGCGTCCTGCTCGCGACCTCTTGCAAGCTGCTCGGCAGCAAATCACGCGTGATTGGTGGGATTATAAAAGGAGCAGGCACAACCTTTTCACCTCGCAAATCGTGCTGGATGAAATTGCTGTCGGAGAGCGCGAAATGGCGCGCCGTCGTCTCGAAGTGATCGGAGGTCTGCCCTTGGTGGATTTGACGCCCGCTGCTGAATCCCTCGCCGATCGAGTTCTTCAATCAGGACTTCTGCCTGTCAACGCCGATGCCGACGCTGCGCATATCGCACTCGCTACCGTTCACAAATTGGATATATTGTTAACGTGGAATTGCAGACACATTGCCAACGCAGCAATTGTAGGGCGACTTCGCCGGTTGATGGAAGCGGAAGGCTACATCCTTCCGGAGATTTATACGCCGGAAGAACTGTCAGGAGAATGAAATGACAAAGACATCAAAAAAGCCGACAGCCCCGAGCAGTGGTGATGTGATACTCCAAGAGATATGGCGTGTTAAGAGCCTGTCTGAAAAGTCAGTATTCCATAGGAATCAAGCCAATCGGCGGAGTTGAATTCGTATCATAGCGATATAGATCCAAGCTTCTGCGCTTGTTTCTGCGGTTTCGTAATCGCGCACCAAG
>JACDHS010000094.1 GCA_013820875.1 Verrucomicrobiota bacterium
TTGGTGCGCGATTACGAAACCGCAGAAACAAGCGCAGAAGCTTGGATCTATATCGCTATGATACGAATTCAACTCCGCCGATTGGCTTGATTCCTATGGAATACTGACTTTTCAGACAGGCTCTAAGCCAGAACTATAGAGTTACTGACCGCGTGGCGGTCTACTCCAAGACTTGGCGGAATCTTGTGCATGCGTTTCATAGCTCACCTACTTTCAATCACCACCACCCCCCCCTTTTCCTGATTGCATTCTCGTTGGTCGTTTGTGAGCCTGATTGTGCTAACAAATGACAAACCGCGGCAGAATCATCCTTGCTGAAAACAATTCCTCCTTTGCTGAAGAAATGAAGGAACGTCTTTCTGCTCTTGGCTACACTGTTCTTGCAGTGGCTGAAACCGGTCCGGAGGCCGTTCAGAAAACAGATGAGTTGCGCCCCGAGTTGGTGCTGGTGGACATGCAGTTGAATGGTGTTTTCGATGGAATCGAAGCCGCTGATCAGATTCGTGCCGGGTTTCAAATTCCGGTGGTCTATCTCACCGATTTTTCTGACGAGTATTCCATTCAACGCGCGAAGATCACCGATCCGTTTGGTTACCTGTTCAAGCCGTTCAAAGATCGCGAATTGGAAATCACCATTGAAATGGCGCTCTACAGATTTTCGATGCAACAAGAGCGCGAAGGGTTGATCCGCGAGTTGCAGGAGGCCCTGACTGAAGTCCGGCGACTGAGCGGGCTGTTGCCGATGTGCCTTTCCTGCAAGAAAATCCGTGACGACCGCGGCTACTGGAGCCGGGTGGAGGAATATATCCAGAAATATTCGCGCGCGAAATTTACCCATGGATACTGTCCGGACTGCGCCCGCAAGTTCGCGCAGGGACTGCCTCCAACTCCTTAGTTAGCAATGTCATACCTGCGGCTGGAAAATGTTTCCAAATGCTTCTCCGGTCAACGTGAAGAGAAAGTAACCGCGCTCCGCAACGTCTCCTTCTCCCTGGAGATCAATGAACTCCTCGTCCTGGTCGGTCCATCGGGTTGCGGCAAAACGACAACTCTCCGTCTCGTGGCTGGATTGGAAACGCCGGATGCCGGTAAAATCCTGCTCGACGGCAAAGTATTAAATTCAATTTCACCCGAGTCACGCGACGTTTCGATGGTGTTTCAAACACCTGCTTTATTTCCGCACCTGACCGTTTCTGAAAACATCGGACTGGGCTTGAAGCTGCGCAAAACTTCTTCCGCCGAGATCCAGCAACACGTTTTGCAGGCGGCGGAAATATTAGGTTTGCAGGATAAGTTGAATCGGCGACCACAGGAACTTTCCGGCGGCGAAGCCCAACGCGTCGCACTCGGTCGCGCTTTAGTGCGACAGCCGAAACTTTTCCTGCTCGACGAGCCACTCTCCAACCTGGATCCGATCACACGCAAACAGCTCCGCCGGGAAATCCTTTGCCTGCATCAAAAGCTAGGCATCCCGATGATTTATGTGACGCACGATCATCACGAAGCCTTCGCCCTCGGCCATCGCGTGGCGGTGATGAATCATGGTGAGCTCCAACAAATCGGCACCCCAGAAGAAATAAAGAGATCCCCTGCCAACCAGTTTGTCGCCGATTTCGTGGGCGACGAGTTCACTTAAAGAAAAGAACTTTTAGACACGAATTGCAGGACTTTTCACGAATAAGATGGGGAGCCGTTTTCCCTGATTCTGCTCATTCGTGCTGACTTGTGTTTCTCCCCTCCGCATTTCCAATTTGCATTTTTCCCTGTTCCGCTGGCAATTACTTCCATGAGCGAACTTTCATTGCACGAGTTGCATGCCGGGTTGAACGCACAATTTGCGCAGGTGAACGCCATGGAAGTGGTCAGCACTTACGGCGACACCCCAGGTGAATACGCAGCACTGAGGAATACAGTCGGCGTTTTGGATCTCAGTTTTCGCAGTCGGATCTGCCTGCTCGGCGCGGATCGAAAAAAGTTTCTGCACGGCCAGGTCACCAACGACGTGAACAACCTGAAAACTGGCGAGGGTTGCTACGCCGCGCTCATCACGGCGAAGGGCAAGATGCAGAGCGATCTCTACATCTTCTCGCTGGAAAACGAACTACTCCTCGATTTCGAACCCGGCCTGACCGAAACCGTCTCGCAACGGCTCGACAAATACATCATCGCCGATGACGTCCAGATTGTGGATGTCGCTCCGCACTATGGTTTACTCAGTGTGCAGGGGCCCAAATCCGCTGAAGCCATCCAAAAGCTGGAACTCGATTTCTTAATCCCTGAAAAGCCGCTCACGTTCACCAGCATCAAAAGCGAAATGCTCGGCGATCTTTATCTGGTCCAACAAGCACGCGCCGGGACGATCGGTTTCGATCTATTTGTGCCGCTGAATGCCTTGGGAGCGGTCGCTGACAAACTGATTGCTGCCGCAAAAGAACTCGGTGGACGCCCTTGTGGTTGGGACGCATTGGAACTGGCACGCATTGAAGCCGGCATCCCGCGTTTCCTGCAGGACATGGACGAAACCAATCTCCCGCCCGAAACCGGCATGGAACGGAACGGAGTCAGCTACACCAAGGGATGCTACATCGGCCAGGAAGTCATCGCCCGCATCCGCACCTACGGCCAGGTGGCCAAAGCATTGCGCGGCCTGCGCTTTGTCGGCGACCTGCAAACCTTGCCGAAAAAAGGCGACAAATTATTTCTAGGGGAAAAAGATGTCGGCTACGTCACCAGCGCGATCCATTCCCCAAGTCTCAATGCCAACATCGGCCTCGGCTACGTGCGACGCGAAGCGAACAAGATCGGGACGGAAATAACATTGCGGACAGCAGACGGGGAAAGTGCGGTGACTGTTTTGGAAGTTGGGAAGTTTTCAGGTTGAGCAGGCGACAATCCGGTGATTGCATATTGACACCTCCGAGAACAATGGGTTCTTCTCAAAAATCATGATCCGGAATCTTTCACTGGGCGCTCTCTGCATCTTGCCGTTCTTCACGATCAATGCAAAAGCTGTCCAGTTCGCTCCCGCTGTTACGAACACCCCCCCGTACTCTCCGTGGCGACTGGCAGTCGCTGATATCAACAAAGACAATAAACTGGACCTCTTGGTTTTAGGCAAATACAGCGGAGCGTCCGCATTTGTAACAATCTATCTGGGAACTGGAGACGGTTCATTCAATCTGCATACAAATTATGGGATACTGGGTGATCCCTATGATCTGGCTGTTAAGGATTTGAACCAGGACGGTAATTTGGATCTCATCGTCGCTTATAACACCAACTACTGCCTCAGCTTCGGCCAGTCGGATGGTAGCTTTGCGGCTCAAACCTGTTATTTAGTCGATGGACAACCTGTTGATATCACGATTGCGGATTACGACTCCGACGGCATCGAAGATCTAATCTGCCCCGGCAGTACCATGTCAGTTCGTACCGGACTGGGTAACGGTTTGTTCGGTTCGAAGACCAACTACCATGTTGCAGGGGGCGATAGCCGACTGGTCGCTTTTCACGATTTTGACGGTGATGGCTTGATGGATGTCATCCGCTCCATGGATGCTCCCTCTGCATCCAGCATCTTGCGCATTAACAAAGGTTCCGAGCCAGGCGTTTACACAAATCATATGGAACTGGCGGTGAGTTTTCGCCCCGAGAGATTTTCGGTCGCTGATTTTAACAATAATGGTCATTTGGATGTGCTACTTGTGGCCTCCTCTCAACCACTCCTGCTGGTGACGAATGATGGCCATGCTAACTTCTCTGTCGCACTGAGCAACACACTTGCGAGAAGTTATTTATTGAGCCAGCCAGCTATTGCTGATTTCGACGGTGACGGGCTGATAGATCTGGCCCTTACATACTATAACGGCTCTCAATCAGCAGATGTTTTCATCAATCTTGGCGGAAGTTTCTCCTCACCCGTGACCAATGCAATTGGCGACCTGGCCGGAGCAATCGTTTCAGGAGATTTCGATGGCGACGGAAGACCTGACCTCATCACTGCTTCTTACTCGCCCCCACGAATTTACTATCTAAGAAATCTGTCAAAACCGACGCTGCAGATTCATTACAATGGCGGACAAGTCAGAGTCATCTGGCCGAATTGGAACGCGTTCGACCTTTATACGACAGAAAGCCTGGCTCCCCCTATCAACTGGGAACTCAGAACGATTGGCATCACAACGGTGGAAGAAACCAAACAGCTCTCATTGGAGCCCACTGCGCCACAAGTTTTTCTAAAATTGATGGAGCAGGCAAATTAAGAGACTGCTTTGCACTCTTCGAAAAATGTTCATAATCCGATTGGGCACTCCGCCAAAACGACTGAACTCTCCTTTACATTTTTAAAATTCGTAGTATCTGTTTCACCCATTATGGCAGCATACGTTGACGCAAATTACTGGGGATTGTTCTCCTTTTTAGTTGGTTTAGTGTTTTTCTTCGGCCCGGTATTGTTCGCCTGGATCACCAAGCGCTACTAAGCGTTTGTGCCACGCGAAGATCCAAACACATCGTTTTTGCGTTCTTTGCGTTCTTTGCGTTCTCTTGCGGCCATTCCATCCCGCTCAGTCCCCTACTCCGTTCGCCATAATTCAGGCGATTCACGCAATTTCTCCAGCAGGCGCGCATCGGCTTCCGGAAACGGGTAATCATCCAGTTCTGCCGCAGTGATCCATGCGACTGCATCACAACCGATCGGCGACGGCTCGTTTTTAAGCAAAAGACAGCGGAAGAACTTCAGGTGAACCGATTTCTCGAGGTAATCGTGCGATAAGCTTTCGATCAATTCGCCCACCGTCACTTCGCTGCCCAGTTCTTCCTGCAATTCGCGGCGGAGACATTCCTCGTAAGTTTCGCCCGGTTCACGTTTGCCACCTGGAAATTCCCACAAACCTGCCAGGTGCGCCCCTTTGCAACGTTGCGTGATCAGCAGTTTGCCCTCGCGAAACACAAGACCGGCGGCGACTTCGATTATTTTTTGCACAAATCGGTAGAAAGTTACGCACTCAAATAATCGAACTGCGAGGGAAAAGAAAACGCACTTCTGAGCCGGGCCTGTTTTGACATTGCTACGGATTCCCTCAAGAGAGAGAAAAAACGGGCCTTCATCGGTAGCAGTATGCGGCCAGAGTCGTGTAGTGGGGAAGTTTTTCCCGGAAAACGCTGTCTTCCGGCAGTTGCCCTGAAAAACCATCGAAAAACTTGCTCGTCGCCTCGAATTCCCGATTTTGACTCTGCTTTCGTTCGTCATCCGGGCGGATAGCGGAATTTTATGTCTTTAATTCGTCGTCATCCGGGCGGATATGCCGCGCCCGCCAAATTGAGTTCGCCGCAACGTGGGCAACACACTATGCGGACGTCGTCGCCGCAGTTTCAAAATGGACAACACACTGTGCGGGCGTCGTTGCCACAGTTTCAAAGTGGCCAACACACTGTGCGGACGTCGTCGCCGCAGTTTCAAAGTGGACAACACACTGTGTGGACGTCGTTGCCGCAGTTTCAAAGTGGACAACACACTGTGCGGACGTCGTCGCCGCAGTTTCCGAGTGGACAACACACTGTGCGGACGTCGTCGCCGCAGTTTCCGAGTGGACAACACACTGTGTGGACGTCGTTGCCGCAGTTTCAAAATGGACAACAGACTGTGTTGCCCGCGTTTCCGGCAGCCCCAAAGAGAAAACCCCTTATTTTTCGACAATTTGCCCGTGAAGCTCCCGGACCAATGTGCGAAACACGCGAAATCATAACCCAATCGGACCGTCCAAAAATGCCCTGTTCCCCGGTTTTTCGATGGATTACGGCGTAAAACGCCTTACGACAGCCTGACGTAAGCCGATATTTGCGGAGAGATTCAGCGGGGCGAAGATGTCATTTCAATCGATGGTATGTGGGCTGCTCTCACTGAGTGGCCTGTTCGCAGCAGCGCCGGGCTTTTCACCTGTCACCTATGTGCCCAGGGAGCATCTCATTTCCGCCAAAACCGATCATGGCACGGGCACTGCTAAATATCACATATGAGCAATCAGGCCCAATCGAATGAAATTGTTCTGTGGCTGCTGGGCTTGGCAGTCGTTCTCGTTCTCAGCTTCCTCCTTGCGGAGTATCTGACCCGGCGAGTTCGTTACATGTGGAAATTGCGGCGCACGCAGCAACAGTTACTTCCCCGGTTCAAGGATGAACCGATGAATTTTTCGTCTGGCCAGAGCGCCAGAACCAGCTAATTGCTGGGTTCAATGTTTTAGCCATAAGGAGTGCCTATGTTAGTGCTTTTGATGTCCCTGAAGGGAATGTTTTCGACTGGTTCCGCGGCAGTTTTCGTCCACCTGATCACTGCCCTGCTGGCCTGTCTGTTGGCTGGTATCTTTGTTACGCTTTTTTTCTCTCCGCGCGAACGTGCCTGGCGCAAATGGCGCAGGCGCATTCGTAAGAAATTCGGCTCAGTCGAAGCGTAGGGATAAGTGCCAGGCATGAATTGCCCCTCGCTCTCCTGTTCGCTTCCCCAGAAGGGTGAGATTAAGATCCGGAACTACCCCAAACGCTTGCGAATGGATTGGCGAAGGTTATTCGCCGGACGCGTAATCTTGTAACGCAGCCATTGAAACACGTAGTCAGCGCCGCTCAGCTTCGAACGTAATTCCAATTCCATCTCCGATGGCGCCGTAGTGCCTCGCGACCTGGCCAACGCGTAGATGTTATTGAAAAGAAACCTCTTTCCAACTGCTTCTCCCAGATACGGTTTAGCCGAATATTTTTGTAATAAGCGCAGATATTCCTCTGAATCCACCTGTTCCGCGCGGTTCACCGCCGTCTGCTGGGATTCATGAATGCGAAAGCCGCAAAGCGGTTCTGCAAGATAGAAAAAGTTCCCCTGCTCCAGTAAATGAAACCAGAACTCGAGATCGACGAGCTGCCGATAGGCTGGATCGAATCCACGGGCGGCAAATCGTTTGCGAAACATTGATGCGGAAGGTTCGCCTAGTATATTGCGGGTTTGTTCCAGGCTGCGAAGGATCAGTGCGTGGCCGTCTTCCAATCCAGCGGATGCTGCGAAGTTGATACTATGCAGTTCACGGGAATTTTCATCCAGGATGCGTCGGCCCGACATGACCAGAGAGATTGATGCGTCTGACTCCATTGCCGCGACCATCTCTTCCAATGCACGCGGGTTGCAGAGCTTGTCATCACCGAACAGAAACTTGGCGTATTCACCGCAAGCCATGCCAAGAGCAGCGTTCCAGTTTTGCACCATGCCGATATTTTTGGCATGAATATGAAAACGGATGCGGGAATCGTTGAGGGCATATTGCTCGATAATCTGGCGGGTTTCGTCCGTGGAAGCGTCGTCAACGATCAGCAGTTCGAAGTCAGCAAAGCTTTGCGACAGAACCGATTCAATCGCTTCGGGCAGGTAACGGGCGTAGTTGAAAGTGGGTATCAGGACGCTAAGCTTCGGCATTTGCTTCCCTTTGAGGAGGTTCCGGATGATTTTTTCTGTTGCGTTCGAACGTTGAGCCGCTAAGTTAACCGGCTCGATAATAGAATGAACAGCGAATTGTGCAAACAGGCTTTGGCCAAGGTAGGTAACCCCAACGTTCTCGTCAATCTCGTGTCCCGCCGCGTCCGGCAACTCACGATTGGAGGAGGAAGCAATAGCCGCCCCTTGATTGCGGACACGGTTGGAATGGGAGCAGCGGATATTGCGCTGACTGAAATCATTGAAGACAAATTGGGCTGGGAAACGCCACATTTGGATGCCGCCGAGCGCGGTGAGCAGCCTGCCCGCGCTCCAAAGCGCAAGAAGAGCAGCAGCAGCTAAGGTTTTTGACTTTATCATCCAACAGCCAGAAGGTTTCCCTTCTGGCTGATTTCATTTATGGCCGACATTTTAAACAATTCAAAAGCCCGGCGGGATTATCATATCCTCGACACTTTCGAGGCTGGGATTGTTCTGCATGGCACTGAAGTTAAAGCATTGCGCGCAGGAAGAGGCCAACTCAGCGATTCATTTGCCCGTGTCGAAAATGAAGAAGTCTGGCTCTACAATACTCACATTGACGAATATACGTTCGGCAATATCCAAAATCATCAGCCCAAGGCACCCCGCAAGTTGCTCCTCCATAAAAGCGAAATCCGCAAACTATTCGATCTCGCCTCGGTCAAAGGCAATGCAATCGTTCCCCTCTCGTTTTATTGGAAGAATGGAAAGGTAAAGGTCTCGCTCGGGGTCGGAAAAGGTAAAGTCGAATTCGACAAACGGGAAGACATCAAGAAGCGGGATTCCGACCGGGAAATCAAACGGGCTACGATGCACCACGCCAAGGGGAAGTAGTTTCTGGATTCTCGATTCTCGATTCTCGATTCTCGATTCTCGATTCTCGATTCTCGATTCTCGATTCTCGATTCTCCATTCTTGGCGATTGGCTATCGGTTATTGGGATTCCTGGGAGGCCCTGGCAACGGTTGTGGCGCTCGCAATTTTCGATAGATCCAGGTCTCGACCGGCCGCAATGGACGCAGCCAATTGTAAATCCGGGAATAAATCAGGCGCAATCGCACGACTGATAAGAACATTACGAGTGATGTGCTGCCGAGTGACACTTTCGATCCAACCTTATCCGTCCACTCCGTGGGCACTTCGAGGATTTTGAACCCTGCCCGCTTCAACGAGTAAAGAAGGTTGATATCAAACGCCATGTCGGCGATTCGCAGTGATGAGTGAACGCGCTCCACAGCCTCACGCCGCAGCACTTTAGCGCCGCATTGCGTATCGCGGATGTTCATGCGGAAAAGCGTTTGGACAATGAAATGAAAAACGCGACTCGCAAACTGGCGATTACTGCTCTGTGACTGATGCAGGACAGCTCCCGGCAACCAGCGGGAGGCAATCACACAATCGGCTTCAGGGATACGTTTCACCAAATCATGAAAGGCGTGCGGGGGCGTGGCGCCATCCGCATCCACATAACCAATCAGATCAGCCGTGGGCGCGAGCTTCAGACCCTCAATCAATGCGCCGCCTTTGCCGATGGGAGCGGGAATATCAAGAGCACGAATTTCCAGGAAATCTTTTGAAACTGAATTAACCACGTCAATGGTTCTATCGCGGCAACCATTCAGCACGACGACCATCTCGAATTTGCCGGAATAGTTTTTACGAAAGTAAGCGGCGTAATCGCGCAATAGCGGTTCGATCCGCTTTTCCTCATTATAAGCGGGCACCAGCAACAACAAACTGGAAGCGCCTTGTGTCACATGCTGTGCTTAACAGAGGAACGTTTCCATGTCGAGGATTGCACTGGGCGGAGCATCACTTGGTTATCTGCCGGATGCGGCCACCTTTCATTTCTGCGACAAAATCAAAGATGTTCTGCCGCAAACAGAATGCAACGTCATCCCGCAGATCCGGCACATTCATTAATGTCCGGCCATTCCGCGCGAACTGCATTGCACCAGTCAAATCACGTTTGCTCAATTGGTAGATTTGCCGGGCGATATGCGTTGAATCCGTAATCTTGCCGGCGCAGTAATGCGCCCACACCAAATCGGCCAGTGCGCCCGCCGCCAGGATGTCTTCGTAAGCAGCTTCCTCAAACGTGCCGGCGCAGACCAGCAACAGGTTCTCTGGTTTGTTTTGGGCGATCCAATTGGCAACCGCGGAAAGATTCAAAAACGAACCGATCAAAACCTGTTTTGCCCCAGAGCAGGCTTGCAGGGCGCGAGTGCCATTCGTGGTTGTGGTGACGATGGTTTTTCCGGCCACCTTGTCGGCGGTGAATTCGCGTGGCGAATTGCCGAATACAAAATCAACACTACCGGTTTGATCTTTCAAAATCCGATGACCATGTCGTTCTCCGGCGAGTAATACATCGTTGTCCTTCTCGTAAACAGCGATGGCTTCAGAAATCTCGCTGACGGGAATAATGGCTTCCGCGCCGTTAGCGAGGGCGTTTGTCATGGAAGTGGTCGCGCGCAGAATATCAAAGACAACGCAAGTGGTGTTGCCCAAATCGCGACTTTTGATTTCCGCGAATTCAGCAGGCGTTAAGGAAACTTCGAGAGAGTTCATTTTGTTTTTAGTAGAAGCCAACGTGAGCAGGCTCAAATTTTAGTCCGCATGTAATGAAACAAATATTGCTGCGCATAACCTGCATTCGGACCGAAATGCGTTTGCGAAAAATGGAGGAGACGTTTTGCCGTTGGCTTGCGCTTCGGAAAGTAAAGCTGCCGCAACGCTTTCAAAATCCAGACATCGATCGGGAATGCCTGCGGAAAACCATACGCAAACAGCAACACGCAATCGGCGATCTTTTTCCCAACCCCGGGGAGCGCGACCAATTCAGCGCGAGCCTTTTCAAGAGGAAGTGCATAGAGGGATTGCAAATGTATCTCACCATTCGACACCATTTTAGCAGTCGCGAGGAGGTTCGGCGCGCGAAAACCCATTTTGCAATCGCGCAGTTCCTGTTCTGTGCAGGTAGCGAGACGTTCCGCGCTCGGGAAAGAAAAGACTGGCGGATGATTCTCCGGGACTGCCAAAGGTTTACCGAACCGTTCACACAGCAGTGAGACGATTTGTTGAATCTGCACGATCTGTTTAGTGGAAGATAAAATGAAAGAGGCAAGGCATTCCCACGGATCCTGACGCAACAAGCGCAAGCCACGACAGCTTGTGACTGCGGTTTGCAGCGGAACATCGTCAAGGGGGAAGCTGCGCAAGATAACGGAAAGGTCGGCATCTATTTGCAGGTAGTCACGAAGCCAATCAAAGCAGGACAGGCAAGATGCCTGACCTGCTTTAAGGCAGACCGTCTGCGCCAGGATTCCGTCCACTTCTTGTTTCAAACGAACCCAATTCTCTCCGATCACCCCTTCCCAGCTCCCGTCGATTTCTTTCCAGCGAAATGCCTGACCAGAAGCAAGCGTGGCGGCGAGATCGTAGTCGCATACAGGGAAAAACTGTTCTACCAGCTTCATTGCAAATCGCGGCAGGCGAAGAGTTGCACGACGCGAAAGATGCGGCCATCGCGGTATCTGATTTCCCGGATGCCCAGATCTTCCACGGAGCGAAATTCGTCCTGCACTCTCTCCGGTAGCGGTGACGGGACCGGATTTTTAAGATTCAGTTCCTGCACGAAAATGGCGTTTTCACCCTGGCGATGTTCGCGGTAACGGTATTCCGGCCAGAAGAAAAACTGGTTCTGTGGTTTGTCCGCCGACATGTAATAGACGAGCGGCTCATTCCCCTGCACTGCCGCTTTTGCTTCTGGAAGATAAAATGAAATTTCACCCACCAAACCATAGTGCGGGCCGATAATGAACACCGGCTTTCCTTCAGCCAAAAGTTTTTCCCGTTCTGCCCCGACGGCTTCAGCAGTGGTGTCCCAGGCGCGAACGCGTCTGAGTGGATCTTTGGCGGGAGGCAACATCTGTTTTGCCACTTTGCCGATCAGGTTTGTGTCGTGAATCACCACGATCAGAACCGCGCCAATGACAATTCCAGAAATCAGCACGGGCTTCACCCACTTTGCGCCCTGTTGCCAACGTTTGTGCCAATAAATGATCATCAACAAGAAGAGCGGCACGATGGCTGGCGCAATCCAGTTTGGGAAAACGCGTTTGTAAGCGGTGAACATCGCATAGCCAAGGAACACCGGCGCGCCCATGCTGAAGAAAAACAGCAACACCGGATTGCGTCGTTCTCTTTTCCAAAACGCAAACATGGCCCAAAGCATTGCGATGAAAAACACCGGGTTGAGCAATGCTGCCTGCGATCCAAGGAAATCCCAGAGATACCGAAGCGTGGGCGTCCAGGCGTCTGTGCGTCCAGCATTGTCGGCGACATGATGAGCGGTTATCCAACCGTTCTGCGCGTTCCAGAGGATCACTGGCACCGTGCAGAGCGCGAAAATCAGGAGCGCAAGGTATGGCCCCGGAGTGCGGAGATGCACGCGCGCAGGTTTCCACAGCACGAAGAAAATTCCCCAGCAGATGATTTGAAAGAACGCGGCGTATTTGCTGAGAAATGAAAGGCCGAGACACAACCCAGCCAGACACCAGAGTGCCGTGGAACTTTTACCCGCAGAACGGTTTAACTGCGCATCTGCTGATTGCGACTGGACTCCCATCGCTCGCCAACCCGCAAACATCGCTGCCGTCCAGAACAAAACCAGCGGCGGATCAATCGTCATCAAGGTGGACCCAACCGCCAGCAAAGGCGCGGTGCTGATGATCAGCACGGCAATGAAGCCAACGCGGGAGTTCACTTCACGACTGATAAAATGCAGGATCAGTAAAGCCATGGCTGCAGCGATTACTGGTGAAAAGAAACGAACGCCCAGTTCTGTGTCGCCGAAGAGGCTGGTGCCAAGAAATTGCAGGTAAGCAATCATTGGCGGTTTGCTGAAATAAGAAAGTGCGAGGTGTTTGGACCAAAGCCATTGATAAGCTTCATCTTCGCTCAACTGAATCTTGCCAGCGGCCAGGTACCCAAGACGAACGGCGAACAGGACGAAGATAAAGATGTAGCCGAGTCGCAGCCAATGCTGGTCGAGCGTAGCAGGTGGAGATTCGACAGAGAGCTGCGCCCCTGATTGCGTGCGCGCCATTCGCAGCGATGGAAGTTTTGTCCACCAGAGTGGAAACCAGCGTCTGCCGATCCTGTCCCAAAGCAAATCAAGGCCGAACACAATTCCTGCCGCGTACGTCACGCCCAGAAGTGCGCCAACCATCACATCCCCCGGGTAATGCACTCCGTTGTAAACTCTGGAGAAAGCAACAAGGAATGCCAACGGCAACATAAAGCGCCAACTGCGCCGATAAAAAATAAAAACCACGACGACAGCCGAAAACCAGTTGGCCGCGTGAGAAGAAGGCATGCTGCCGCTGCCGCCCTTGCCGAGAAGAAGGTTTGCCTCCGGGAAGAGGTTAAAAGGTCGGGGTCGCGCAAATGCATCTTTCAAGCTCTTGCAGATCACCCCATCCCCGATGGCTATCACGAGTAGAAGCATAATCGCGCAGAGGCGTCCCCGAGTGCCGCCTTTGAAAATGAGCAGGAGCGCAGCAATCAGCAGTGCCGGATAGAATATCGGATTATCACTGAGCAACGGCATCACCCAATCAAACACCGGATTACTCAGCGAGCCGTTGATGAAACGAAACAGAGTTTGGTCAAGAGATTGCAAAAAATTCAAAATTGTCCGCCTGCAGAGACAGAGAAACTTCGAGAGGAAGCGTATGTTTTACAATGCAACCATTCAACAGTGTAACCATTTACCATTATTAATAGGTCACAAGCGACCGCACCGGGAAACCTTTCAGCTTATCGCGGCCGTTCAGGAACTTGAGTTCGATAAAGAACGAGCACTCAAGAATTTGAGCGCCAAGTTTGTTGAGCAATTCCGCGGCAGCCCCTGCCGTTCCACCAGTCGCCAGCAAGTCGTCAATCAACAAGACACGACTGCCTTTGTGAACCGCATCGGTATGGATGGCGATCGTATTGTCGCCATATTCCAGCGAATAGCTTTGCTCGAAAACCTGGTATGGCAGCTTGCCCTTCTTCCGAACCGGGACAAAGCCGCACTGCAACTTGTAGGCGGCGGCGGCGGCAAAAATAAACCCGCGCGCATCAATCCCGACAATGGCATCCACATCACCTGGTTTATAGTCATTTGTCAGCTCATCGATGCACTTGGCAAAAAGCAAACCGTTCTGAAGAACCGTTGTGATGTCTTTGAACTGAATGCCTGGCTGCGGGAAATCAGGAACATTTCGAATCGCATTTTCTAAATCTTGGAGGGTTGGATTGGCCAGCGTTGTCATTTTCCGTGAATTATGGAGACGCACCAAAGCCGCTGCTAGGATTTTTTCTGGCCAAAAACAAAAAAGCGGCGGCACTCAGCCACCGCCTCTTGCTGATTTTAGTTAAATTCTACTTCTGCACCGCTTCCAGTTTCTCAATCATCTTTCGAAGTTTATTGAGAGCGATGTTCTGGATCTGGCGCACACGTTCGCGGGTGACACCAAACTTGTGTCCCACTTCTTCGAGCGTCTTTTCCGGCCCGCCATCCAGGCCGAAGCGATACCGGAGAATCGTCGCCTCCCGGGCATCGAGCGTTTTCACCATCTCCTGCAACATCCGGGTAATGGTCTTGTCTTCAAGCTGCTTGTAAGGAGTGGCGGCATTTTCATCCTGAACAATCTCGGCAAAGTTATTCGAATCATCATCCCCGATAGGAGCGTCGAGTGATGCAGGGCGAATCGCCGCAGTGCGCATTTGCGAAACCCGGCTGGCGGTCATCCCCATTTCGTCGGCCAACTCCTCATCGGTTGGTTCGCGCCCGAATTCTTCCTGAAGCTTCATCGCCATCCGACGCATCTTGGCGATTTTATCCACCAGATGAACGGGCAACCGGATGGTCTTCGATTGGTTGGCGAGCGCGCGTTTTATGGATTGTTTAATCCACCAGGAACCGTAAGTGGAAAGTTTGCCACCTTTCGCGGGATCAAACCGTTCCACTGCTTTCATCAGGCCAATGTTGCCTTCATTAATCAAATCCAGCAGCGGCAGACCGAACCCTTCGTAATCATGCGCAATCTTAACAACCAGCCGCAGGTTCGCCTTGATCATCAACTCCCGCGCCTTTTTGTCGCCCCGCTTGATCTTGGCTGCCAATTCGATTTCCTGCTCCGGTGTGAGCAACGCAACCTGCCCAATCTCGCGAAGGTAAAGCTTGATCGCGGTATCACCGTCGTACGAGGTGCGTTCCTTGGGCAACGGAATCGCTGCAATCTCTTCGCGAGGCACCGACTCCGCCACGGCATGCTGGCGGCCTGCCTGGGGTTCTGGGAGCTTAACCACTTTCGAACGCAACACCTTCGGCGGTGGAGCAGACGTGATTTGATGACTCGGAGCCTCTTTCTTCCCGACACGCTTCAATTCGACCTTGCGGCGCAAGGTCAACGGTTTTTTGGGTTGTGTTCTGACAGCCATAATATTTTTGGTTGTTAGAAGTTTGGATTTAAAAACAGCGAGTCGCAACCAAGTGGCTCCTGATTGGGCTACGGTCGAATCGTCCGCCCTGAGTGGTGCGGGGGGAGCATTAGCAACCCATCCGGTCGTCAATGTCTGCGGGCCATCGTGATCAGGTGTAAGAGGGTCAAAACAGAAGTGACCATCGCAGCCACATACGTCAGGGCGGCAGCATTCAATACCTTGCTGACGGCGCCTTGTTCATTGTTACTGATCAAACCAAGCCGCAGAAGCTGTTCTTTCGCGCGGCTGCTCGCGTTGTATTCCACCGGAAGAGTAACGACCTGGAAGATGGTAATGATCGCAAAGATTCCGATGGCGATATTAATGAAAAGCGGAAACAGCGCCTGGAAAATAAATCCTGCCAGCAGAATCCCCATCCAAGCCATGCTCGCGAACTGAGTGGCTGGAACCATCCACATGCGGAGTTTCAGCGGAGCATAAGCAGCCTTATGTTGCAGAGCATGCCCCGCCTCATGGGCCGCAACGCCGAGTGCCGCGACGGAATGTCCGTGATAATTCTCGGAAGAAAGGAACAGCGCCTTTTTGGTCGGATCATAGTGATCGGTCAAATGTCCGCGAACCTCGTTGATAGGCATCCCGCTGAGTCCCGCCTGATCGAGAATCTGCCGGGCCGCCTGTGCTCCGGTCACCCCTCGCGCGGTCGGTTGCTGAACATAACGGCTATACGTGGACTTAAGTTTGAATTGGGCATAAAGACCCAAAATCAAACCTGGGATCGCGAAAACCAAATACCATTGATCGAATATCATAGTCTCCTCCCACAAAACTTAATTCGTCCATTCGACTTCGCAAACGGCAATTTTGTTCAATGAGCGATTGCTTTCTTTATTCCCGTTCACAGCCTGTCCGCTGGAACCGGTTGGCTCAGTTTGCCTCGCTCAGATTCCGACTCCGCCGGTTCGGGCACATTTATTTGGGGAGGCTTGCGTCACAGTTCCGGAAAACGACGCACATCGACATTCAGAGATTTTACCTTTCCTGTCACTGCGTCCACTTCTGCCCGCACCCAGACCGCTCCGTCCTCTTGACGCTCTTCTCTTGAATATCGTACATACATAGTGAAGTTTCCCAATGATTAAGGCATCGGCCAATCAGACCCATAGTTAATTCATGGCCCTCTATCGGACCATAGTAATTCAATTAGTCTATCGTTCTGATTTCACTGAAAATCGGGTTTTGACGGAGGTAGCGGACTTGGCGTTTTTGCCGATGGCGCAACCGGAGAATGTTCAGGCAGTTCAAATGACAAACCTTCTATCTCGGGCATCTCGCGCTGGAATTTGGAGTTCAAAAGGTAAATGGATTTTATCCGCGCATCCGAGGCATCAATTTCGACGCTGGCGTAAGTCTTGGTAGCTCCTGTTTTTTTGTCGTTCTCGATCCAGCGCACCCAAAAACGAGGCACAATATACTTACCTATCTGCTTTGTTTTAATAACGTCCGGCGGCTTGTCAGCACTGAAATCACTTTCTTTATAGCCTGCTTTTTGAATTGCGTTACGGGCCACATCTATCGCTTGTGTTTCGTTTAACCTCCATTCACCGAGGTATTCTTTGATTGGACGGCGAGGCTGATAGCGACCGGGTTGAAGATTGAATACAGCGTTCGGTGCCGTAAAGCCTCGCATTATTCCAGACTCGTAGATGAACCAAAAACCATTCGCGAGTTTTACTCGAATTTCTGCTTCTGAAATCTCCATTTGCGTTATTCTCGAAGGCTCCATTTGAACATCAAGGCTCCTGGCAAAATTCGTCACCTCCGGCGCGAGAACCTTCACAAGCGCATTGGAAGCTTTCTCGGTCAAGGGGGGAGTAGGTTTCAGGATTTTTTGCGGAACAGGAATTTGGGGCGGCGAACGCCAAATGGAAGGGGTCATTAACTCCATCATGCGAATGATTTTTTTTGCGCCATCCACCTCCATCTCCACAGCCGTCATGCCATTCACAGGATCGATCCATCTAAAAAGATAATGCGGGACGGTGTTGGTTCCGAGAGTTGGCGGCATTGTTACTTCCGGCGCTTGGTCGGTAAAAGTCTCTTCCAAAGAGTAGCCTAATTTCTGGATGCTCTCGCGGGCCAACTGTAGAGCCTGTTCCTGAGTCAAATTCAGCGGTCCAAAAAAGCGCGGAATTTCGGCCGGGTCTTGCAGATTAAAATAGCTGTGTGGCGCTACAAATCCATCCACATACCCATACCGAAATGAGAATTGGACTCCATTGGTCAGCATTACAGAACCTCCAACATCGCCCGCGAAAGGAAAACAAACGAATTTTTCCACGCTGTTTGTTGTCACTGGCACAGGGATTGGCAGATCCAGCTTTTTCGTAAAATCAGAAATGTACGGCAGGATCGCCACCAAAACTGCATTCGAATAATGCGCGGTAATTTGAAGGTAATCAAACATCGGTGTTTCCCTTTAAGGCCATTCTGGTTTTGTGTTGTATTGACTCCAACCGAGCCCCCAGTAGCCATAAACTTTGATAAAAAGCCCCTCATTGTAACCTGCGTCCAGTCTAGCTCGTTCCAAAGCCTTTCTAAGTCCGGGAACAGTATTAAATCTCCAATGGAATGCGAAATTTGAACGATAGTAAGATGCGCTTTGTTTGATACTAGGGAAACCGCTCGGACCAATTGTATAGGCGTAGATATTCCTGTCTGATCCGCAGAAGGCACCTGGTCGGGTCGTGTAACTTTCGAGAGGAACATCCTCCCTCATGCCAAGTCCGAACGCTCTTGGCCATGTTCCGTTGGCAGTTTGGCAACCGTCAAGCCAAACGAAACGATAACGCGTGTGATTTGCGTTGGTCGAACCTTTATTATTGTTCAAAAATAAGGAAACAAGTGCAGAGGAAAGCCCCCCATGTTCATCACCGATCGAGTCTGGTGATCCGTGACCCGAATAATAGAAGTTACGCACTTCCCGATTTGTAAGGCCACTGAACAGCAAAGTTGTCCAGTCGGATGGCGTATTCGTTGCTGTAGGCCCTGTTTGAATTACAAATGGCTCACCCCAATTCCGATTTGTAGTTGGCAGGACGCCTCCACCTTGTTCCCCCATTTGAGCAATCGAGTTCATAGCATCACTCCAAAGGCTGTAACCAGTGGCATTGTGAGGAAGAAAATCTAAACTGGCTACCACCCATTTACCTTGATCGGGATAATTATCGGCTCTTTTGATGGATACCGGATTCCGTTGAGTGATTGAATTGAAAGAGACCCCAGGCGTGATCGTCGTATCGGAATAAAACATAGTATCGTTCGTCAGTTTAGCGCCAAAAATGTCCACCAAATCCCATGCAATATCAATCGGGCCGTTTGTGGAATTTCCAAAAAAACTTCGGATGTAATTATTGGTCGCTCCGAAAATATCGACTTGCCAATCAAAATCTAAATATGCCGAAGATACTTTAATTAACATGAGATTGTCACCAACCTCATCTACCCAGTCAGGGTAAAAGATTTGATTCGTGACATTGACGGTTATTGGTTGTCCAAATATTTCGACAAACGGAGATTCCCACACATTTGTGCGATGCACCATCCAAGTGCCCCTTGCCTGCAAAGTGTGAACCCCATTCTGAAGCCGCCTCGTATCCAAGATGAAAGTTAAAGGTGTGTTGAAAGGCAGGGCTAGCGTTTCTGCGTCTTCAACGGCAGTCCCGTCAGAGGTAAGCGTAACCGTCTGCAAGGTACCTTCGGTAAACCCTGCCTCAATGATTAAATTAGTGATACCTGTCAGTATTACATCATTGGTAATTCCGAAAAAATATACCCCCTCTCTCACGACTTGGTAAAATCCAGCACAGAAATTAGTGCCACTGCCGCTTTCATCGAAACTCTCCGAGTCCAAAGAACTAAAGTTCTCGTTGTTTTGGCTATTCCATGAGGATGAATCCCATGGAGACGGAGGAAGCGGCGGAGAGGAGCTTCCCTGGGATTGGGTTGATCCAGATGAGGAAAAGCTTTCGAAGCTTGGAGGCTGGCCCCCACCACCACCACCGCCGTCCTCAGAAACCGGGGGATAACAAACTGCGTCAACGTGAATAAAAGTGGTTTCGTTCGTGCCTGAGAACGCTGGATAGTAATTTGTGAGGGTTTGCCAGGCATCGTTAGTGCCGAGAGTGGCTCGATATTGAACAATGTAGTCCTCACCTTCGATGCTGGGCCACGTAAGAACTGCATTTGTTCTATTCTGAATTGTGAGCGTCAAGCCTTCAATTGCGAAGACGTGAACTGCAGAATAAAACAGAGCGATAATTACGAATAGTTGTTTGGTGGTTTTCATTTTTGTCAGTGAGTCGGCGACGTTGCGGGACGATTCCCTGCAAATACCCATGTCGATTTTGATTTCCCGAGGTGATGTTCAGTCCTGATTTTCAGTTTTTTCTGATGCGCAGATTACGTTCTAGCTAATCTTCTGTGGCAAAAACCAAGCAGATTGGCGAACTTCAACATCTCGGCAACAACATTCGCCGTATCCGCAGTTCGTTGGGCATGACACAGGAAAAGTTGGCTGAATTGGCTGACATCAATCCTCGGAATGTGCGGCGGATAGAAGCAGGTGAAATCAATATTCTGATTACGACGGTCGCGCGGATTCGGAAGGCATTGGACTGTACTTGGGACGAACTGTTATCGGCAGAGTGGAAACGGTGACAATCTTTAGGATTCCTCATACCCTATCAACACGCACCAACGGCAACCCGCCCAAGAACGTCCTTGCTTCATCGATGATTTAATAGATTTTTCCGCGATGACCGACGAAACCGCAGATCAGATTCAGAAACTTGAATCGCACATGGCCGAACTCGAACGGCAGGTGGAACAATTGAACGAAGTGGTGGTCGAGCAGAGTCGTTCGCTGGATAAGTTGAAAAGCCAACTGCGCCGGATTACCGACACGATTGAAAACCAGGAACTGGACCGGATCAAAAGCACCAACCCCAAGCCCCCGCATTATCAGTAGCTCTTTTTTTGACACGAATTTCAGGTATGTGTTTTGACAAGTGGATTTTTACATAAATCTCTTTTTGTTTGCTGTTAGCTGTTGGAAGAAGAGCAGGGCTGCGCAGCAGCAACGGGTCTTTCCCCCCATTCCCAAACAACTAGCCTTTCTTTTTGCGGAGCTTTTTCTTTGGGCAATGCCAAAGAAAAAGCGGCTCTGGTTCGGTTTACTTTATGCAGCGGTTTCAACTACGGGAGTCTTTAGCAGGTAGGTTCTTCCTGTTTTCAGTCGGGTAGATATTTGCTCTCGCAGTTCTTTGCGCGTGATCCCCTGGGCTTTCAGTTTGGAAGCGCCAATGGTGGTGATGAGCGTTCCTATTTTGGCATTCAATCGGGCATCGATCTCCTCGACGGGGGTCGATTTGCCCATCATCAAATACCAGATGGCCACCGTCAGTTTGCGTGCGACTGCTGCCACTACCAACTTCAGCACGCTTTTGCGGGCCAGCAGTTTCTTTCCCCATTTGGCCAGCGAATGATGGGAGCGCAGGATGGATTGGGCTGCTTCGATCAAAAGACTTCGCAGATCTTTGCGGCCATGGCCGCCGATGCCTCCCTGCCAATTGTTTTCTCCGCTGTTATCAAAAGCTGGATTCAACCCAACGTACTTAACCAGTGCCTTGGGGCTGGCGAAGCGGTGAATGTCACCGATGATGGCTCCAAGGGCAAAAGCCACTATCACTCGCACACCGCAAAGCCTCATGAGCGACAGGAACATTGGATTTGAAGCCACGTCCTGGGCAATGAGGCTCCGCCATTTGGCGCGTTGTTCGTCGGCATGGTGTAGATCCAGAAGCAGGATCTGGAGAACCTGCCATTGCCGCTCGGACCAACTCTTCAAACCCTGGAGTTGTTTCTCCGCTTCGGCAGGTTTACTGGCCACTCGAGTTCCTTTGGCTAAACGCACTCCGTTATCGCTCAGGTAGGAGAGCAAACAGTTGCGCGTCCGCGTAGTTTGTTTTACCGCCTTGGCATGGGCGTGAAACCAGTCACGTCTTTCCTGTGTTTGTTCATCGGGCACCCACACTTTCTTGGCTGTTCCAGCCATATACGCTTTGCCAATGCGCACCGCGCTGATCCGGTCGTTGTTGGCATGGGCTTCCTTGAGTTTGCCTAAATGACAACTCTCCAGCACTTCGCGTTGGCGGTTGATTTTCGTCAGTCTTCGCGCCACATCGAAACTGTTGCCCGAAGCCTCCAGTGCGAACTGATCCTGTTCAGTAGTATTTTTGCGTGCCCAACTCTCCAGTTGGCTCATTGGAACCTTCTCGAAGGTTTTCTCAACAATGGCTGCCGTCGGCGTTGGCCCTCGCAGGATTGCAGCTGTGAAACTGTCGGGATGTGAATCAAAGCCGATGACACGGCTTTCCTGTTGTATCGTTTTGTCGTTTTTCATACCTCGTGTTAAGTTGCGCAGGAAGGACGGAGAACGGGCCAGGCGATTTACGTGCACTCAGGTATACGGGGCGGCCCCCAACGTAGGTGCTTTTCGCCGGTGCTCAATTCACGAATAACGGAGATTTTAACTCCAAGTGGAATTCACGAGCATCTCCCGTAAGTCCACCTGCTGATTAGCAACACCAACAGGTCTTATGATGACCTCGTTCACGTCCTTCCTGCAACTGCTTCCTGAGTGCTTTTAGGGCGCCCACAACAAAACTCATACCCTCACGAATTGGGAGGGGCAATAACTTAGAGGTAGAATGCCGCTTGAAAAGCGAATCACCAGTTAGGTGAAGTCTCTGTTTCGCATAACCACTTCTCCATTAGCGACTATAGCGATTGCCAAAAGTAATTTCCGGATACGCTCGCCCTCGTCAAAAAAGTCTCCCGAGCTGCGAAAGGGTTGTCGACCGGCTGTTGCCTTCTGGTGCTAAGCACCAAAGGTGCGGCCATTCCTCAGCCCAGCCCACGCGGGCTGGGTAAACCCCGCAGATTAACAAGCGGTCTGAAGGACCGCGATAATCACCGGCACATGCCACAATCAATTATCGCGTTTAGTGCATCTGGTGTCAGTAGGTATCGCGTTTGTTGGAATGCTACGTTGGGGGATTAAGCCCGGATATCGCGGCCCTTCAGGCCGCAAATGTGGTAAAACCGTTTACCCAGCCCGGTGGGCCACTGCCATTTAGTTAAGAAGATCGCATGCAGAAATCAACCAAGGAGACAAGATCAGTGGCCCTGGTATGGAATTCTCGAACTGTGCGTCTGCGAGCTCTTCAGAACACTAAACCTAAATCCAGCAGTTCAATACCGCTAATCAACGCTAATGACCGCTAATCAGAAGGGGATTGCGAGGAAGGCCGATTGAAA
>JACDHS010000008.1 GCA_013820875.1 Verrucomicrobiota bacterium
ACAGATGTTTCAGCAGAAAAGCATTCACCTGTAGGGTGAAGTCTTTGTTTCGCGTAGCCGCTTCTCCATTAGCGACTATTTGCGAAGATTAGCGGTTAAACTGCGGTTTTCAGGGTTACTTGCCCCCGCTTTTCCTTCTGTTTTTGCGTTCTTTGCGTTCTTTCGCGGCAATTAACTGCCGTTTTAAGGTTGAATGGTGCGAAACCCCATTTTTTTGCAGGTGTTTGCTTACTTTGGCTGCCTGTGATTCCACTTCAACGGTGAGCTGCGGCAACGGGTTGGCGGAAGCGAGCCTTCTTTGGAGTTAAATTCCCTCGAAAATAAGGCGAAATGAAGATGGCTCCAGAGGTAGGGCTCGAACCTACAACCCCGCGGTTAACAGCCGCGTGCTCTACCATTGAGCTACTCTGGAATCCGGTTTCCCCCGAAAGGGAGGCGTAATCTACAAATGAGATTTCCATGCGTCAACTGGTTTCCTTGAAGTTTTCGCACGACCAACATATGATAGCCCGATCAAGCGCAGCGGAGCCCTCGGTTGCCTCCCTCAGCCCAGCCTCCTACCGGCTGAACTTTGAGGATTAATCCTCGCGCCTTGAAGGGAAGCGAAGTCTATCGCGATTTGCTGGATTTGAGATTGCACGAGGCAAATCCCCTCTTTTGTTACCCCGGATTTCCTCAAAACTGCCAAAAGTAAGGAAAACGGGCTGTTTATCCATTTTTTCGTTCTGTTTTAGAACCCTGGTTGGCCAACTTGCCGTCAAAACAGAACGAAAAAGTAGGTAGGTTGGCCAACGAGGTGTCTAAAACGGAACGAAAAAGTAGGTAGGTTGGCCAACGAGGTGTCTAAAACGGAACGAAAAAGTAGGTAGGTTGGCCAACGAGGTGTCCAAAACAGAACGAAAAAGTAGGTAGGTTGGCCAACGAGGTGTCCAAAACAGAACGAAAAAACAGGTAGGTTGGCCAACGAGGTGTCCAAAACAGAACGAAAAAACAGGTAGGTTGGCCAACGAGGTGTCCAAAACAGAACGAAAAAGTAGGTAGGTTGGCCAACCAGGTGTCTAAAACAGAACGAAAAAGTTGCAATTCGCAATTTGAAGCGGAATCGAGTTCGTCTCGACACGAGGCTCCGCTACAGAGAGATTTCCTGTGAGTGATCGGCTATAGACTGAATGCCGACCACATTCTGATCTTCAAAATTTTTATGGATAAAATACCAGTAACGGAGACTGCGGTGATCATCCGCACAGACTTTTCAGACGACCGACAATGGAGCAACCTAAAGAGAATCGCGATGGATCCACCAGACCCGTTCCACGGCAATTTCGAATTTATTGAAAATAGCGCCTGTCAGGAAAAGGAACTGGAGGAGCTTCTCCAAATGTTGCCGAAGGACTATCCTCACCCTGTCCTCTTCGTGGCGGATGAGGAAGCGATGGCCGAAAAGGGTTTTCCTTGTCTCGTCGTTGATCTTTTGGAAACCAAAGGTCAGACATTCAGGGCGATCGCGCGGCAACTGGCTTCCATCGAAAACAACCTGAGCATCGCCAATATGGGCTTCGAGGAATTCGCGGATGCGGTGGATGCAGAAGGAGTATTTCGCGGGTTTTAAAAAGCAGCTAACGCAGAGACTCGAGGTCACGGCGCGGCGAATCCTGCGTTAAGATCAAACTGCCGTCTTAAAAACAGAAACCCTGCGGTTAAAAAACCGCAGGGGGTGTGACCGAAAAAAACCACCTGTTACTTACCAGCGCACATAACCCGAGTGCCTCGTAGAGTGACCATGGCTGGGGCGGTGATGACTGTAGCCCGGATTGGAATGGCCATAACCGTGACGCGGATAGCTGTGGCCATAACCGCCGTGATACCTGGGTTGCACAACCACCGTGGGAGGACAAACCGGTGCGTAAACTGGCTGCTGATAGACCGGTGCGTAAACTGGCTGCGGATAAACAGGTTGATAGACCGGCCGATAAACGGGTCGGTACACCGGCGCAGGCGCAACATACACTGGGGTCGCACAAACTGGCGCCGCATACACTGGGGCGTAATGCCGGTGAGAGTTGCCGAAGGAGACACTGAATGCCACGCCGGCTTTTGAAGTTGCAACTCCAACACTGAGAACTGCCAGAGCTACTAATATTGTTTTTTTCATACTTCGTTTTTGGTTCGGTTATCCGTTCCTTCAAGAATAGACGAAGCGACACTTTGATTTCTTCAAATGGATTCTTTCCCTGGAAAATATTTGCTGGTTTCGAAAAGGTTAAGTGCTGGCAGGCGCGACTTGAGTTGATCTGAGAGGGCTTTGACTTCGGTTCGGCTGCGCCGCGTCAGGAAAAAGTTTAAAAACCGGAACGGTGGTGTCACGAGATGGATTAAGTGATTCGTCTCGATCAGACCCGCATCGGTGATGTGGTAGAATGCGTAGCCGAAATCTCGAAGCATATCCGCGAAGGCTGGTTCTTGTTCAAACAACACTTCAACGATGAGGTCGGGCCGGTGCCTGGAGAGGGTCTGCTCTCCGCCATCGAAGAAGGCTTGTTCGTGGCCTTCAATGTCCACTTTGATAAAGGCTGACCCTGCGATTGGATTCTGTTCAATGTAATCATCCATCGAACAGGTCTGCACCTCGATGGAATCCGTCTGCACAGTGTAGTCGGGCTGGAAATTTTCTGTGAGCGAAGCGCTCATGTCGGATTCACTCAGGTGAAGGGTCGCGGAGCCAGTGCTGTCGGAGATGGCGTATGGTTCGCACCGGATGTTCTGCGCCTGGTTGACGGAAATGTTCTTCTGAAAAGTGGCGTAGTTTTTTGGATTTGGCTCAAAGCTGATGATCCGGAGGCGCGGGTGCAACGTTCCCAGTGCCAGTGAAAAAAAGCCGATGTTCGCTCCAATATCGAAAAAGGTTTCTCCCGTTTCCGCAAGGGTCTCCAGGAGCGAACGGGTAATCGGTTCATAAAAGTCGCCACCATGCCAAAACAATTGGAAGCTCAGGTAATTGTCATCTGGCTTCGTGAGTTTGAACCCGGAACGGTTGCGGAACTGAATCGAAACAGCGCGATTCTGGAAGCAACCTTCGCTGGTGCGAATTCCGAGGCGGCGGAGGTATTGTTTGCTGCGGGGCAGTGCCTGGGCGATTTCCGAAGTGCATCTCCCAATGTTTTTCTTCAACAGTGCTTTCATGGTTGTGACAGGCGAGTGAACAAACGCCGCTTCCATTGAAACGAGCAAATGGTCTTGGTTTTTTCTTCGCCATTCTCCACCTGTAGAACAGGTCTGCGATCGGGGAAAGTTAAACGCTACCCGATTGCGCTTTAGTGGGATTGAGTAATCTGGAGCGAGAGCAGACCTCTCTGCTATCGGGTTTTACAGCTTTGCGGCTGTTCTAAAAATGAAAGCGAAACACTTCTTATTATAATCGCGAGACATCATTGTAATGCGCCCGTTGTTCTTTGTTGTATATCGTAAGCACGAAGGACAGATTCATGCGTTGGACTACGATGAAAACTAAATTTCCATTTCCAGTGGCGGCTATCTCGACACCATGAAACTGAAATCTGCAACCGTGTGGTGGCTGGTGGCTCGAGGATTGTTGGCGCTGCATGCGCTTTTTGCTTTTATCGCGTGGTTCAATCTTCCTGAGCGCATCCCGACCCACTTTGGCATGGGAGGCGAGGCTGATGCCTGGAGCGGTCGTTCATTATGGACATGGTTTATGTTTGTCGCGATTTCACTCGGGTTTCATCTGTTGTTTTCTTTGCTCATCCTGCCTGGCGCTCTCCGTTTTTGGAACATCCCGGAAAAGGAACGATTTCTCCGGCTCACTCCTGAGCAGCAGAGGCCTGTTGTGGAACTGAAGCGTTCTTTCGCTGGCGCTGCGACGGTCTGCCTCACGGTGGTGATGTTGGCGTTGCAGATCGGGATTTATTTGACGGCGCAAGGTCATACCAAAGGGCTGCCCTGGTACATTCAGATTGCGCTGTTCGGCCCGGCGATTGGTTTAGTCATCGGAGTATTTTTTTGGATGAACGCCATGGAGCGTGTCATTGTAAAGGCATCTAGCTCGGAATAGTTCTGAACACTGAATACTTTTTCCATGTTCCCCGTAATCCTCAGCATCGACCTGGGCACAACCGGGAATCGCGCGATTATTTTCGATCGTGAAACGAACGTCGTGGCGGCGAGTTACCGTGAGTTCAAACAAATCTTCCCTCAGCCAGGCTGGGTGGAACACGACGCCGCAGAGATTTGGGCCAGCACACGCCGGGTCATTGCCGAAGCTGTGCAGCAGGTCGATCCAAAACGTATTGTCGCGATTGGTTTAACCAACCAGCGCGAAACCGTTGTCGCATGGAACCCAAAAACCGGCGAGCCAATCCACAACGCAATCGTCTGGCAGGACCGGCGAACGTCCGCCCGTTGCGCAGAACTGAAGCGCGCGGGCATTGAGAAGGAAATCCGCGACCGAACCGGTCTGCTCGCCGATCCCTATTTCTCCGCCACCAAGATTGAATGGCTTCTCCAGAATGTTCCCGGTGCGAAAGACGCCATCTTCGGCACGATTGATTCCTGGATTCTTTGGAACCTCAGCGGGGGCAAAGTGCATGCCACTGACGTGAGCAATGCTTCGCGCACGATGCTGTTCAACTTGGAAACCTGCGATTGGGATGATCGGTTGCTCGATTTGTTTGGGGTTTCTCGATCGAGTTTGCCGGAGGTTCACGCCAGTTCCGGGGAGATCGCCGCGTTGGATCCGGAGTTGTTCGGGTTTTCCGCGCCTATCTGTGGTGTCGTCGGCGACCAGCAAGGATCCATGTTTGCGCAGGGATGTTATGAGCCGGGGATCGTCAAGAACACCTATGGCACTGGATTGTTCATGATGATGAATACCGGCGCAGCGCGACCGATTGAGGAAGGGCTGCTCACGACTGTCGCATGGAAAATCGGGGGCGCCGTCGAATACGCCATCGAAGGGAGCGTGTTCACCGGCGGCGCCGCCATTCAATGGTTGCGCGATCAGTTGGGGATTGTGAAATCCGCGTCTGAAACGGAAGCGCTCGCTGCCAGTCTTGCGAGCAATGAAGACGTCTATTTTGTCCCGGCATTGACCGGCCTGGGAGCGCCTCACTGGGATCCGGAAGCGCGCGGCACAATCATAGGGATTACTCGAGCGACCCGCCGCGCGCATCTCGCTCGCGCAGTGCTGGAAGCCATCGCCTATCAAACGCGCGATTTGACCGACCTGATGTGTCGAGCCACCGGCGCGCGTCTCCGCAAGTTGCAGGTGGACGGTGGCGCGTGTGCCAATAATTTCCTGATGCAGTTCCAATCGGATGTGCTCGATGCCCCGGTGGAGCGTCCGAAGATTATTGAAACGACTGCCCTGGGAGCCGCGGGGCTGGCTGGTTTGGCGGCCGGGCTCTGGCCAAACCGAGAAGAGTTCATGAGACATCGGCGGGTGGAACGAACGTTCGAGCCGCACATGGATTCAGTAGAGCGCGACCGACTTTTTGCGAGATGGCAGAATGCCGTGCAACGCTCCCGCCATTGGGCCAGCGATCCAGCGCCAGGGATGTAGCCATGACCCTTTGGTCAGGACAACACTTGGAAGAAATCTCTACTTCAACCTGAGTGTAATCGTGGTTGCTGCACCGATGTTCTGTAAACCTTCCAACTTCTAACCTCAATGCACTGAATTAAACCACCCACTGTATGAGTAACAAGACTAACGAAAAGATGGAATGCACCGA
This sequence comes from Verrucomicrobiota bacterium, assembly GCA_013820875.1. GTDB lineage: Bacteria > Verrucomicrobiota > Verrucomicrobiia > Limisphaerales > JACDHS01 > JACDHS01. Next base: position 5,748 of record JACDHS010000008.1, read on the forward strand.
AATGAACTTTATTGGCAATCGCCTGGCCAGTTGCCTTGACCTGGTTGGCCCGGATAAGAAAACCATTCGCGATAAATATCTCGTTGGCGATCCGCGCGATTGTCCGTTCGGATCTTCCGATGAAATGAAGCGGCGCGGTTTCGTTGGTATCTACGAAAAACAAACCGCCCATAGGATCTCCGGACCGAAGCTCAGTTTCCTCTTGAAAAAAGCCACCGCTGAATGGTGAGCGGCAGGGGGACAGTGTTCAGTATTCAGTTTTTTGACGTCTGAATACTGAACACTGAATACTGTCCCCCCTTGTTTCCCTGACGGTGCTTTCATAGTCGCGCCGTTACGGTTTCGGCGCGAGCTTTCAGCATGCGAGCGATTTGGAAAGGTTCCATCAGTTTCGGGCTCGTTAATATCCCGGTAGGCCTCTACTCCGCCACACGGCCCAGCAGCCAAATCAAATTGCGCATGCTGCGTAAAGGCGATCTCAGCCCGATCAAATACAAACGAGTGGCTGAAACCGACGACAAGGAAGTCGCCTGGGAAGAAATCATCAAAGGTTACGAATACGACAAAGACCAATTCATCGAAATCACCGAGGAAGATTTCCAGCGGGTGAATGTGGACGCCACCCAGACTGTGGATATCAAAGAGTTTGTCGAACTGGATGAGATCGACCCGATGTTTTTCGATCAACCTTACTTTCTCGCGCCGGAAAAGGGGGGCGACAAAGCTTACACGTTACTCCGCGAGGCCCTCGCCAAAAGCGGGAGGGTTGGCATTGCCAAAGTCGTCATCAAAACCCGCGAACATCTCGCTGCGGTCAAACCCCTGGGCAAAGCGCTCGTCCTCGAATTGATGCACTTCGCCGAAGAACTTGCCGATCCGCAGGAGTTAAAACTGCCCGATGGCGAAGTCGGCAAAAAAGAACTCGTAATGGCTGAGTCGCTCATTGAGCAGATGAGCGACAAATGGGATGCGCAAAAATATAAGGACGAATACCGCGATCAACTCGTGAAGTTGATTGAAGAAAAAATCAGCGCCGGTGGCGTAGTGACCGCCCCCCAGGCGAAAGCCCGCAAACCGACCAATGTTGTTGACCTGGTTTCAGTCCTGCAAGAGAGCTTGAATCAGACCACCAAAAGCAAAGAAAAGAAGCCAGCCAAAGCACCCGGCAAAAAAACGAAGCGCAAAGCGGCGTGATTGCGGTTCCTCAGGGAGTGCAAACCGCTAATCTGCGCTAACGAACGCTAATCCCGGGAGATTGCGGAAGATGTCGAACGATAGCTCCTCTAATCTCCGCAAAAACGTCTCAGATCAGGCCCTTGGCTCACACTTGGTGAGAAAGCGCTTGCTCCTGTCCAAACAGCCAAGGCAGCATTGTTTTAGCCAATGGATGCCCAGTTGACCGTCCAATGTTATCGTTCACTACGAATCGCCCGGGACACCAGGCTGCCGGATCATTTTATTTGAATGAAAGACAATCTGCCCATCATTGATATGCACGTGCATATCGTCGGCAACGGAAGTGGCGGCACAGGCTGCTGGGTGCGGGCGTCGAGGACACGTCGGCTACTGCAAACCTTCATGTGTCGGCACATCGGCTTGAAGGGGAGTGACCTTGAAGGAGATTTGGACCGGCTTTACATCGAGGAACTTCTCAAGCAGGTGCTTGGTTCATCGTTGGATGCCATCGTGATTTTGGCGATGGAGCGAGTTTACGATTCGCAAGGAAAGTGCCTGGAGGATCACGGAACCAGCTATGTGCCAAACGATTATGTCCTCGCGCTGGCCCGGAAGCATCCGGAGTTTTTGCCTGCCGTCTCGATTCACCCGGCTCGCCCGGATGCCTTGGAGGAGCTGGAACGGTGTATTGCCGAAGGCGCAGTGATGATGAAGTGTCTGCCTTCGGTTCAGAACATTGATTGTCGCGATCGTCGTTACACGAAATTTTGGGAGCGGATGGCTGAAGCGGGCTTGCCGTTGCTGTCACACACCGGCACGGAGTTCACGCTGGAGGTGATTCGTCCCGAGTTCGCAGATCCCGCCATTCTTTCCTGGCCCCTTGAGTGTGGCGTCACGGTGATCGCGGCGCATTGTGCGACCAGGTGCGGATTGTTTGACCGGCAATTCTTTCATGCCTTCTCCGAAATGACCCGCAGGTATCCTCGTCTATATGGAGACGTCAGCGCGTTCAATACCCCGATGCGCGGCAGCGTGGTTCCGGCTTGCCTGGAAGAACCGCTTTTGTCTCGCCTCGTTCATGGCAGCGATTACCCGGTTCCGGTTTTTGGCCATTGGGCCTGGATGCGCGATTTGATTGATTGGGAGGTTTTTCGAAAATGGGAACGCCAATCGAATGTTCTGGAACGTGATTATCAGATCAAACGAGCGATGGGTTTTCCGCCTGAAACATTTACCCGCATTAACGGTCTCCTGCCTGCGAAGGCTCCCCGACAGGCTGGCGCAGTTATTTCAAAACCCTGACAGGCAAACGAGTTGCGTCTGGAGGTTTTGCCATCTTTCTCCAGGAATGGTCACTGACCTGCCGCTTCCGCCGCGCGGAATTCCACGACATGGATGTTCGGCGCTTTCGCTCGTCTGGCGGTCAGCTCAGTTTGTAATTGGGCGAGGTTCTTCACCTTCTTTTGCAACTCGATGAGGGCGGCCTTGGCTTGGATGTAATCGAAAGTTTCTGATGACGTGATCAATCGTTCCACCATCTGGCGGGTTTCGCTGATGTTGCGCAGGGCAATGTCAATGGGATCTGAGTTCTTCAAAAGCAGGAATTATATATCGGCTTTGTCGCAGTCGCTCAAATCAAAAAGAAAGGAGTGGAAGGGTTGAATTGGTTGGGAAGTGTCCGCATGCGGAACATCAAATTGGAATCCGGAGCGTTTTCACCATGCAACAATGCAACAATTCACTCCAGATGTTTGAACTCCACGCGCAGGTCGTTTGCGTCGCAATGCAGGATGGCGACGACTCGCGGATCGTTGAAACGCTTTTTGCCGGCGGAACCGGGATTCAGGAAGAGGGTCTTGCCGATCATCTGGTTGAAGGGCTTGTGGGTATGGCCGAAAACAACGACGTCGGGTTTGGCAAGAAGGAGCCTGCGCTGGAACGTTTCTGAAGGATTATGAATATCCACGATGTGATGGATCATGAATTTGCGCCCGGCGAGTTCGATGACTTCGGTTTCGCGTAACGGCAGGCCATCATCGGTGTTGCCATAGACGGCAGTCACCGGCGCGATCTGCTCTAATTCAACGATGATATTGGATCGGCCGACATCGCCCGCATGAAGGATGTGATCCACACCGGCGAAAAGTTTTTCGACCTGCGGATCAAACCAATTGTGCGTATCAGAAATGACGCCGATCTTCATGTAGCTGGACATGAATCCAAGTAAAGACGGAGAGAGACGTGAATTGCACGAATTTTCACGAATGGGGAAAGGAGGGTTACATGGATGAATGGTTGCATGGTGAAAACGCTCCGGATTCCAATTTGATGTTCCGCCTTGCAGGCGCTTCCCAACTGTGCCAGCCATTGAACTATGTAACTCCTCCTTTCTCCATTCGTGAGAATTCCTGTAATTCGTGTCTTAATTAACACCCCTTTTCCGATGCAAACTTTGCTTCCGCGAATTATGATGCATCTGCCTTGGTTTGAATATTGGCAGTGCGCGCAGTGTCCAAGGCTTGTCTTTTATGTCGCCCCAATATTTTCGTGTCGCAAAGGTTTTCGCAGTCTTTGCCTTTGTTTTAGTTCACGGTTTCGTTGCTGCTGGCGCTTTTGGTGATCCTCGTGGTTTCCTGGTGAATCAACAGGTCTCCGAAACGGTTGTCTATCCGGGAGTCAAATACATCCGGGCCGATGGTTCTCACCTGGGGCTGCCCATGGTCACTCATGTTGTGACGGTTGATATGACCGATCCCGGTGTGAAGCTCCAGATGCTACCGGGAGAACGCCTGGTCACAGCCTCTTCCGGCCAGTTCTTTCGCCGTTCACGGGTTTCCCATATGCAACAGGACAACAACGCGCTCGTGGCGATCAACAGCGCCTTTTTCGACATCAGCGCCACCATGGCCCCGAGCGGGTTGCATGTGCGGGATGGCATGATGTTGCGTCAACCGGCGACCGGGAATCCGAGCTTTGCCGTGACTGAGGACGGCCTGGCTTTCATTAATAGTTTTGGGTGGAGCCGGAACGTCCGCTATGGGACAGGCACCGCTGCGTTGCAGGGTGTCAATAACAACATAATCGGCGACAACAACATAGCCTTGTATCAGTATCCATGGGACCGAAGTCCTGCGACCAATGCCGCATTCATCAACGGGCGTGCGGTGACAGAAGTCGTGATCGGGAAAGTAGCTTTTACAAAATCGTCGGGCGGAACTCAGCGGCACCTGCTTCGAGGCAAGGTGTTGGAAGTTCGTAACAACAAAGGTTCTGTCGGGTTGAACGCCACCAATTATGTCCTGACTGCCACCGGGACATCTCGAAGTTTTTTGCAGCAGATGACCGTTGGTTCGACGGTGGATGTGGATTGGCTACTGAGCAGTGTGCCGAGCGGCATCAATTGGAGTCGCATCAGCGAAGTGGTTTCCGGCAACAATCTTTTGATCGTCAATGGCGTTCTCCAGAACGGCAGCGGCAGTCATTGGGAATCGCGTCATCCGCGGAGTGTGGTCGGTATCAACGAGAGCCAAACCAAGGTGCTCTTTTTGTTGGTGGAAGGGCGTCAGAGTGGGCGGGCTGAAGGAATGAGCCTCGATAGTGTGCGCAATTATGTATCGCACATGGGTGTTTACAACTGTTTGGAACTCGATGGCGGTGGATCGTCTGCGATGGCTGGGCGTATCAATGGCAATAATGTGCTTCTCAGTACCCCGTCGGATGGTTCAGAGCGCTACGTCCCCTCGGGTCTCGGTGTGGTGGCTGTTCCCGAAATGGCCAATCCGTTTTTCCAAAACGTGCGTGTGAGCACTGGGCATGACATGGCGGCGATCAGTTGGGAAACGCCTGAGCCGGCAATCTCCTACTTGCTGTACGGCAAGGAGGGATATGACATCGAATCCATTCGGAACCAAGTGCCATCCAAAAGGCACACGATTTTTCTCTCCGGTCTGGAATCTCATACGCTCTATTTCGCGCGAATGGCAGCGGAAACCGGTGCAGGAACACAAACGTCTCAGAGCCAGCAGTTCACCACCAGTTTCGAAGTGGTGGTGGATGATGCCCAGGCCGCTTTCGACGGAACATGGAGCACTGGCGCATTTGAAGTTCCCTACGGCCCAAGCTACCGCTGGAGCAATGTGGACATCGCGAGCAGTCCAACGCGGACGGCGACGTTTCGCCCGAATCTTCCAGCCAGCGGTCACTACGATTTGTACGTGTGGTTTACGCCGGGAGGCAATCGCACGACCGAGGCGCGCTACGACATCAAAAACCAGGCAGGAACGCAGGTGTTGACGCAATCCCAGCGAACGGGTGGAAATAATTGGACACTGTTGGCCAGCAACATGGCCTTTGATTCAGGAACAAACGGCTTCGCCAAAGTGCGCAATGACTCGACGGTGGGAACTGTCGTGATTGCGGACGCTTTCCGATGGGTGTTGAACAGCCCCGCGCCCATGCCACATGGAGAGGTGCCAACATGGTGGCGTGAACATTTCTTTGGGGTAAATGCTCCAGACGCTTCCACTGATGTGGATGAAGACGGTTATTCGATTTACGAGGAATACATTTGGGGAACGGTTCCCGATGACTCGACCTCTTCGCCGAGGACTATTTTCGAACAGACGCAAGGGGGTGGCTTCCAACTCACTTTCTCGCCAGTTCGCGCGGATCGAGTTTACCGAATCGAAGCCAGCACGGACCTGGATAGTTGGACAACATTCAATGTGCCTCTACAGGAAGTGAACGGACAGGGCATTGTTAATCTGCCGGTTGAATCCGGGTTGGGGCAACGGTATTATCGCCTCCGGGTCGCACTTCCGTAAGAGCCTGTCTGAAAATGGGTGGAACGGGCTCCAAGGCAATAAAGGCCCAGACCTCGACAAGAACAGGCGAGGCAAAATATACCTTTTCTATAGGGTCAACCGTATTGAGTGAGTCGCTTATGAGCCAATTCCGACCGAGTGTCAGTTATAGTTTCACCGTGCGCCTTTGCATCGAAAACAGGCCCGGCCGACTGGCCGAGGTGTTGAAAGTAATTGCTGCAAAACGAGGTGATCCCGGCGCAGTGGACGTCGTCCAGGCCGACCGCAATCTCAAAGTGCGCGATCTCACCGTGAGTGCCCGTGACGAGAAACACGCGCAGGCCATCGTCCAGGCCATCAAGAAAGTTAAAGGGGTCACCATTCGGAACGTCTCTGACCGCGTCTTTCTTCTGCACCTCGGAGGGAAAATCCGGATTCAAAATAAAATCCCGGTCAACACTCGCGACGCGCTTTCAATGGCCTACACACCTGGCGTCGCGCGCGTTTGCACCGCCATCGCCGAGGACAAACGCAAAGCACGCACCCTGACCATCAAGCAGAACTCCGTCGCCGTCGTCAGTGATGGCTCCGCTGTTCTTGGCCTGGGCAACATCGGTCCCGAAGCCGCCATGCCGGTCATGGAAGGCAAAGCGATGCTGTTTAAGGAATTCGCCGATATCGACGCTTATCCCATCTGTCTGAGCACGCAGAACACCGAAGAAATTATCTCCGCAGTCAAATGGATGTCACCCGGTTTCGGCGCAGTCAACCTCGAGGACATCAGTGCGCCACGCTGTTTTGAAATCGAACAGCGTCTCAAAGACGAACTCGATATTCCTGTTTTTCACGACGACCAACACGGCACAGCCGTAGTCGTGCTCGCAGCCACACTCAATGCGTTGAAACTCGTGGGCAAGAAACCGAGCCAGATTCGAGTGCTGATCATTGGCGCAGGTGCGGCAGGAGTTGCCATCGCCCGAATCCTCAAATCCGCGTGCGTGCGCGACATCCTTTGCTGCGACCGCGAGGGAATCATCAGCCGTAAACGTTTGCCGGATTTGAATACGAGTAAAGCCTGGCTCGCCCGGAACACAAATGGACGCAATTGCAGCGGCTCCATCGAGGACGCCGCGTCTGGTGCGCACATTGTAATCGGTGTTAGCGGCCCGGGACTTTTTTCATTGCAGGCACTCAAGAAAATGGCCAAAGACCCGATTGTTTTTGCTCTCTCGAATCCCACTCCCGAGATCATGCCCGAAGAGGCTGCGTCCCACGCGCGAATCATCGCCACTGGACGCAGCGATTATCCGAACCAGATCAACAACGTGCTGGCGTTTCCCGGCATTTTCCGAGGAGCGCTGGACTCAAGGGCTGTTGACATCAACGAAGAAATGAAACTTGCCGCGGCTTACGCGATTGCGGGTTGCATTGCCGAGGATGAACTCAGCGAGGAATACATCATCCCGAGCGTGTTCAACAAACAAGTGGTTCGCCGCGTGGCCCGTGCTGTTGAAGCCGCCGCCCATAAAAGTGGCGCCGTTAAGAATTCGCGGCGCGGTTCTGGCGGGAAACATTCCGTCTGCCCGTAACTGCAACTGGAGCGGTTTGTCCCGGTGACGGGAGACTTAATCATGTGGCAGAACATCGCGTCGCGCAGTTTCGGTTCAATAAAGAGGTCGGGGAGACCGGCGGGAGCCGATCTTCAAGGATGACGCGGATCATCGTTGTTTTCTCAAGACGCTGGGAGAAGCGTGCCTGCAAACGGATTGACAGGTGCATGCCTTCTGCCTGATGCACAAGGGGGTTTTAAAAACTCAAAACTGCCCATTGCAAACATTGAACCAGACAATACACCGACTCCATGACCGCCATCGCCGTCGAATTGGATCAAAAACTTCAAAGCCTGGATCCGGAAACGGCTGCGTCCGTCGAGCGGTTGGTGCGCGACGCATTGCAACTGGCGGAAAAGGTTACACGCCAGGCAACCGTTGAAAGTTTGCTCGCTCCTTACGTTTCACTTCCATTCGATGACGCCGCCGCGCCCCAAATCACTCATTCGATCGCACAACACACCTGGACGGCTATTGCGCCCATTTCACAGCGTCCGCTATGACGACGAAGCCTGTTGTGGTCCAGCAGCTCAGTTTTACCGTGTTGGTTCCAGCGTTCAGAGTGAATGTGCCCAGCAATCGCCATCCACCGCCGTTCGCTTGCTGGTTCTTGTTCACCGTCGTCGATCCTGTCGAGTGGTACACAATATAGGGAGCGGTCGTGGAACGGTTGATGCCTTGCGACCACCATGCGCGAACGTTGTAGGAACCAGTGTTGGCAAGAGCAGCGGCCCATGTCGCCGGATCGCTCACCGCAGCCGTGTTGCGAAACCGGTAGTTCGTACCGTATTTGTCGGTAGCGCTCGTTCCCGTGCTCCAACTCGTCGCAACGGAAAATCCGGAATCCACGTTGTCCACAGTGGCGCTGACTTTAACCACGAGCGTAGCACTGGCGCTGGTCACACTGCCAGCGACGTTTGCGACCACGACGGAATAGTTGCCCTGATGCGATGGCTGCGCGTTGCTCCTCGTGTAACTGCTCCCCGTGGCGCCAGAAATATTCGCCCCGTTGAATCGCCATTGATACGTCAACGGCGCAGTGCCGGTAGCCACAACGCTGAACGTGGCCGATGAACCTTGCGCCACGGTTTGGGTGACAGGCTGGGTCGTGATGGACGGCGGCACATTCACAGTCAAAGCCGCATTGGCACTCGTCGCACTGCCGGCGACGTTGCTGACTACAACGGAGTAATTTCCCGCGTCGCCGCTTTGCACATTGCTTATTGTAAAGCTGGCGGCCGTTGCGCCAGAAAGGTTCGCGCCATTGAATCTCCATTGATAATTCAGCGGAGCCGTGCCGCTGGCCGAGACCGTGAAGGTCACACTCGAACCGGCAATTACGGTTTGGCTGGATGGCTGCGTCGTGATCGATGGCGGCACATTCACAGTCAAAGCTGCATTGGCACTCGTTGCACTGCCTGCGGCATTGCTAACAACAACGGAGTAATTCCCGGCGTCGCCGCTTTGCACATTGCTTTTCATCAAGCTGGCGGCCGTTGCGCCGGAAATGTTCGCGCCATTGAATCTCCATTGATAAGTCAGTGGAGCCGTGCCGCTGGCCGTGACAGTGAAAGTGACATTCGCGCCGGCATTTACGGTTTGGCTGACAGGCTGCGTCGTAATGGACGGCGGCACATTGACAGGCCAAAGGGGATCTTCGCTTTCTTCCCAGTTCGAGGAGCCATCAGTCCTGAGCCAGCAATAGCCGTCGCCATGACCGGTCGACCAATAACGAATGTTTCTATCCTGCAGGCGCTGGCGGATGGTGGCATCAATCACCTTATCGCCGTCGGTGATCAACGCTTTGGTGACGCCCGCCGCATCGAGGTAGGCTTCCCGGGTTGAGATGACACCCCCGGGGGCGCTGACACCGTGATGTCCGACTTTGAGCACCTGGCAATTGTTGATTTCGCCAGCATAGGGCCCCGCCAGGATCTCCATTTCATTAAAACCCCAGGCATCGGCCTGCAACAAAATCGCTTTGCTGCCATACTGTATCTTGAGGACCAAAGAGGCTTCATTCGGACCACTCCAATCGTCGCTGCCACCGTTGACTTTGTAATTCTCCGGACTGAGGACGCGCACTTTAAGCGGCTTGCCGTCATGGGTGGTGTTGATGATATAGTTCCCGGCTACAAGTTTAGTGACCGCCAGACCGCGGTTGTTAGCCGCGTTCACCATGTTGTGGTAGTGAGTGCTGGTGGCATTGACAGCCCCTTTAGGATAATAAATTTGGGTGTTATTGATATTGAATCCGCTGTTGAGGAAATTATTAATCCCGCCAATGTGATCCACATGCTCATGCGTGCCCACCAGGTATTTGATGCCGCCGCCAAACCCCAGTTCGTTCAATTTGTTTATCAGGGTGGTGTTATAGCCGTCGGGGATATCGACAACCATTTTGCTGTTGTCCGGAAGCTCGATCAGGAAACAATCACCCCTCCCAGTCCCGGCGGCGATCATGTGTATTTTCAGGAAGCCTGTGGCGGCGTGAACAGATGTAGTGGCGGCCAGCAAGCATGCAGTCAGAACTAGATAGTTGATGCACCTCTTCGAGGATGCCGCCATAACCGATAGAAGACTGAGTGCTTTTTTCATATATAGTGGGTTTGATGGCGGCGCAGTGCCGCAGTGTTTATTGATAACAGGGAATTCACTGGTTTTTATAACGGAGGTATGCCCGCGGTCAATACCCTCAAATTAGGGTGCTACCCCTTTTCGTGGTAAAGTGTAATACTGCTGGGCAATTCTCCCTTGTTTGTCCCAATGAAATTAAAAACGGCAGTTTCAACGGCAATAGCCGCTACCATTCTTTCGGCATCTGCGGCCACGCTCAGTGAAGGAGACCCGGCTCCGAAACTATATGTTTCCAAATGGGTTCAGGGCGAACCGGTAAAAGCGTTTCAACCAGGAACCGTTTACCTTGTGGAATTCTGGGCGACCTGGTGGACCCCTTGCAAGGAGGCACTGGCACACGTGAACCGCCTGCACCAAAAGTACAAAGACAAGGGACTGGTGGTGATTGGTCAAAACGTTAAGGAGCCACACGGAACCAACATTGAACCGTTTATCAAACGCATGGGCGAGCTGATGAGCTATCGCGTTGCACTCGATGAAGGCGCAACCAATCGGTTGTCCGGCAAAATGCAGGAGAACTGGTTGTACGCGGCCGAAGCAGGTATTCCGACAGCGTTCATTATCGATAAGAAAGGCAACATCAGCTTTATCGGTCATCCCGAAGAAATCGATGAGCAACTCATCGAGCAAGTTCTGGCGGGCACTTTCGACCCGAAGAAGAGGGCTCTCGACCGGGAGGCCACGGCAGCCAAAGCCGAAGAGTGGGAGACGCACAACGAATTGGGCAGGGCAGCCTGGAAAGCCAAACAGTGGGACAAAGCAATGAGCGAGATTGACCAGATGGAGAAACTCTTTCCTCATAAACGCGCCCTCACCCAGTGTCTCCGCATTACGGTTTTCATCCGCAAGGAGGACTTCGAAGCCGCCAGCAATCTGGCGCTCCAACTTAGCAATGACAACCGGGAGGATCCCTTTCTACAGCACCGCGTAGCCCAGACCATCGCGAATCAGGCGCGGTTAAAATACCGAATAGAAGGTTTCGAACGCGATTTGATTTTTGAGGGCGCCACCAACAACATCATTCTCAAAACGGCCGATCTGCTCATGGAACGCGCGATTAGCCTGATGAAAGGACCAGAGCCTGAATTCCTCCATACGCAAGCTCAGCTCGCGTTCCTGCAGGGCAAAAGAGAGAAAGCCATCCAACTGGCCACCGAGGCCGTGGGCCTGGCCGAGCCGGGGATCAAGGACCAGTTCGCCGAGGCGCTGGAGAATTTCAAGCAGGATAGACTGCCGCAATAGGAATACCTGAAACGTGACGGAGAGCGTCGAGCCATCCGCACACGCCGCCGGCTGAATTCCTCGAAGCCGTTAGGGGTCACCCGAGCGGTTGGTGCGCGACGCATTGCAACTGGCGGAAAAGAAGGCAACAGCCGTTCAAAATCCTGCCGCGATTTCCGTCCATCAGTCTCACATCGCGACAAACTTCTAAACGCCATTTGCGCACGCTTTGGAGACGCTTTCGTTCGTTTTACTGTTGTTGAACCGGAGGGAAATCCGGAATTCCCGAAGAAGCAAAACCACGGATGGACACAGATAAAACCCTGCTCTTCTGAATCTGTGTCCATCTGTGGTTTCTCAATTCCTAAAATTCTGCCCTTTGGGATTCGGGAACGACGACGGGCGCGCAAACGGACGGCGCTTTGACTTCACGAAAAGGTAAAGCGGGCTTTGAAAATGGAGCTTCGTCAAATCTGCCGTTGATTCATGGCGCAATGACGTTAAAATGACGTGTCATGAAAACGCTTCCCAAGATGGAGATTAACGACGATCTCGAAGCCCAAATCGCTCAAGGGATGGAAATCTCGGATTTGTGCAAAGCCGACGTCATTCGACAGGCGTTGAAGATTGGCCTGCCGCAGTTTGCCGCGCGTTTTCAGCCCGCTCCGCTTTGGTTGGAGGAACGCATCCGCGAAGCTCTCGCGGAACCCGCCGAGCCTGTGACCCCGTCCCAATTTGACCGAACCATGAAAGCCATCGCCGATGGCCGCTAAACTGGTTGTCCATCCGCATTCTATCGCCGCGTGCGTCATTACCGCGACCGCATCGGTATTCAAGACGCCCGCTCCCAAACTGCGATCCGGTTTGTTCGCGCTGTGCGCGATCTGGTGCCCCGACTGTTGGAAAATCCGGGGCGCGGCCATCCGGCGCGTTTTGAAGCACTGGATCTGGCTGACATCCTTCGGGTTTCCGTGCCGGGCTTTGCCGTGTTCGCCCTCTTCTATCGTTGGGACGGAGAAACTCTCACGGTGATCACTTTGGAGCACACCGCCCAGGATTTGCCATCTCGTCTCGCCGCCGTTCTTGAGAAATAGCACGAAAGAAAAGAACAGAATCCCTTTTGGATTCGGGAACGACGACGCGCGCGCAAACGGTCGGCGCATTGACTTCACGAAAATGTAATGCGGGCTTTGGAAAACGCACGATTGACTGGCGTTTTATGGAGTGCGGTGGCAGAGCGCAGCGGCGACACCGCTTTGGGTTGGCGTGGACCGCCGGGGAAATCTCTCCGCTGCAAAACATCTCACGCTCTTTCCCCCCGGCTCCGCCGTTTCCCAAAGCGCCGTCGCCGCTGCGCTCTGCCGGCGCACTCCAAATACGCACCACCCCACTTTGGGGTTCGGGAACGACGACGGGCGCGCAAGCGGACGGCGCTTTGACTTCACGAAAAGGTAAAGCGGGCTTTGGAAAACGCTTGTTTCGATTCTTAATCTTTTCTTTTGCTCAGTTCCTTACGAATCCAATTTGGTTCTCTTCGCAAATCCAACACGGCCAGGACCTGCGTCTCCGTTGCAGTTTCCCGATAGTAAATGCCGAATGGAAACCGGTCAGCCAGTCGCCTGAAGAAACCAAAATGGCGGGAGTGAATTCCGTGATAAAGCGCCAAACTTTCAATGTCAGCCACCAATGAGTCAGCGCAGTAATCTCCGATGCCGGGCTCTTGAGCGTCGTAGAAGTCACGCGCCTGCTCGATATCTGCGGCGGCTTCGGCCAGAACCACGACTCTTCTCATGGTTTGCGTTTAGCGAGACGTTTTTTCAGTTGCGCTAGCGTTAGAAATTCACCCCGCCCTGCTGCAACTTTGGCCATGCGCTGATCGAGAATCTTTTTGTGCCAGGCGGGCGATTCCACTTTGTCCGGAGTGCGAGCCATCGAACGCCAGAGTAATTCCATGGCCTGAAGTCGTTCAGTGGCACTCATCCGTTCAATTTCGCCTGCTCCAATCATGCTGCAAAATTACTTCCTCCTTTTGCGAGCGGCAAGCCAATCGCTCGACGAATTCAGATTCAGGAACGACGACGGGCGGGTAAACGGACGGCGCTTTGACTTCACGAAAATGTAAGCGGGCTTGGGAAATGGAGACTGATGTTGCAACCCAACCTCCAGAATCGTAACTTCCGGCTATGAGCTATCTAACGGTTGAAGTCGAAATCGACCACGGGCGCGTTTCAGCCAAAGGCGCGGAAACATTGCCGGAGAAAGCATCCGGCTTGCTCACGATTCTAAATCCTCCCGCCCTTTCCCAGCCACGTCCCATCGGTTTGGCCAAAGGTCAATTTACTGTGCCGGAGGATTTCAACGCGCCGCTGCCGGAAGACGTGTTGCGAACGTTTGAAGGCTAATGAGGATTCTGCTCGATACCTGCGAGTTCCTCTGGCTCGTCTCCGGCGACGCAAAATTGTCATCATATGTCGCCTCGGCGGTTCGCGACCCGCAAAATCAGGTTTTTCTCAGCGTGGTTTCGTTTTGGGAAATTTCCATCAAACACGCCATCGGCAAACTTCCGTTGCCGCAGCCACCTTCTATCTTTGTGCCGCAGCAACGCGACAAACATTTGATCATGCCAATGGCATTGGATGAAGCCGCCGTCTCGCAATTGAGCGGCCTACCGACTCTGCATCGCGATCCGTTCGACCGCATGTTAGTTTGCCAGGCGCAAGCGCACGGTCTGATGTTCGCTTCATCCGATCCACTCATCAAACAGTATCCGGTTACGCTGCTTTAAGGGCAGTTACACCCTTTGGGACCCGGGAACGACGACGGGCGCACAAACGGTCGGCAAATTGACTTTACGAAAATGTAAAGCGGGCTTTGGCTTTGCGTTTCCAAAAATATTCGTAAGAATGGCTCAAAATTTATGGGCCTTTTCGACTTCTTTCGCAAACCAAAGTCTGAACTCGACTCGTTGACGGAGGAATGGAACCAGCGATTATTTCCTGGCGGCAAACAAGAGATACTCTATGGAGCAAAAATTGTCGTCCAAATCAGCAATGGAAAATTGAGTGAGATAGAAGCTGCAAAAGTTTTTGCGATGGCGAAGTCACGATACACGCTCGCATCAACTGCATTCAATGGGACAACAAAATTGGGGCCAAAACTGGAGGAGATGTCGGCGTGAACAATAGCCGATTCTGAGGACAAATTAAGCGCTCCAGAGGCGGCCCGAATTATCTACTACGTGATGTTTTGTAAGGTTGATTCTTCGCTGGAAACTCCCATTACAATCAAAAATTTTCTCGAAGGAGGATTCGGTTCTGATTCTTTTGGTTGTGCCTCTGACGAAATCCCCTCTGCAATTGGAGAGTTCGGATTTGATCCAACTAACCCGATTCCAGTTCGCGGCATTGTTTCCAGTAACATTTATTTGGAACGGCTGCTTACAAGCGAAGGGAAGAAAGTTGACTATAAGCGAAATGGTTCGCTGATTGTTCCCAACATCTCCGGTAACATTGACGAATACGAAATTAGTCAGAATGGTCGTCCGTTGTGTAAATTGTATATCAGTCCCTACAACCAGCGAATTTCAGGACGACCGCCGCGTGGTTTTATTCTTTTTCAGGAAGATTAGGCTAAATGCCGTTACAACTCAGCAGGAGGCTGAAAACCCAAATCAATCATGTTTAACTTTTTCAAAAAGGATTTGAGCGAAATTAGCGACACCAAATATCAGATGCTGGCTATGCTTGTTCTTTCCAACACGACAGGTTCGGCGATGGCGTTGGCGGCAAGTTCCCCTAAACGCGATCCGAAGACTGCGTATTTCGTTATTCTTGAGACGTTGGCCTTCGCAACGTGTCTGGTGGAAATGTGTGCCCAACGGAAGTTCAAATTCACGGATGGGCATCAAGCTCTTGCCATGATCCAAACTTTGCAAAAACACTATGGGAAATTTTCAAAAATGGGCGAAATCAAAATCGAAGATGGCACTTTCGATCCTTCCCTATTTGAGGGTGCTGCTTCCGATGAGTTTCTCGAACGGGTGTTGTTTTATGCCGCTCGTGATTATCAGGGCTTGGGCATTACCGAAGAAATGTTCGATGAATTTTGCAAAGCGACTGGCCAATACGCTCGATTGCTAAAGAATTCCGACCTGAATATGGCAACCGCGATGTACCAAGCAACAATTTTTGGAGTGCTCGGCGATCAAGTGACAAACGAATATTACAATTTTCTCCTGCAGAACACGGATGAGATTAAAGATCGTTTGGTTAAGAAAATTGAGCGCCTCTTCAAGCAAGATATCTGAACAATCCCAAACAAAATGACGTTTCTGGTCTCTCGATAAATCACGAAAGCTTGTCAATGTATCTCCGCTTGAAACTCGAAGCAACCGTTTGGGTCCATCACAACAAATTTATCGAGATCGTGTGATTCAATTACGATTTTTGTAAACCACTTTGGCTTTTTCCAAAACCACACACAGTCTCCGCGAAGAGTCTCTGACCTCCAGAGAAGTTCTGCTTTACATAGAGACAATGTATCCACAAGAACAAGCCAAGTCTCGTCGTAATGGAAAAAGTTGCTGGCATTCAACCTTTGGGTTTTGGTGACAATTATTTCCTTAGCTTTTTTGAGCCAGTAATCATCTTGTTGGTCGGCTGTATAACCTTGGAAAAACTGAGAGTTCAGAGCGCTTTGATTCTTTAATTCTTGGGAACTGTTTCCACTCTCAACCAAATAAGGCGTTGAATCGAAAGGTCGCTTTGCGTGAACCCTTCGCTCTTCGAGTCGGGGATTAGCAATCCTCGACGCTTCGATTCCAATTGTTCGCCCAGCCATTCGCAATTTGAAATCAGGATTTATTTCTGTGGTGTGGGTAATCTCCAAAGGAAAAGCGTGCATGTTTTCTGAAGCAGCGAATAGAAACTTATTGATCTGCAATCTTTCACAACGAAGTCTGTTCGGCAACTTGTTGGCCAAACAACAGTCTGCTTTCAGTTTAGTAAGCAATTCATCGAGGGAATCAGCGGTTAAATACGGTTTTGGATCATTCATAGTTCGGAATCTTTCAATATCTCCCAAGCCAGAAGTTCTTTCACCAAACTCTGAATTGAGTCAGATGGTCCGTCAGGGAGGCAAGGGAGTGTGAGCAAAGTGGGTGCCACGAATTTTGACCACCTAACTGGAAGATTTAAGCCGATGAAGTCAATTATCGAATAGCGCTGATAGAATCGGTTACAAATTAACCTCTTCAGCTCTGCCTTATGAATTAAGAGGCATCACCTAAACAGTAAGTTTGTAAGAGCTACTTTCCCCATTCTTCCCTCCCTTTTTTTGAGGGTTTCGTATCAGCCGTTTTTCATCCGAACGACCGGAACCTTGACTGTCAAAGTGCGGGCCAACGCCAGGCCTATTCTTCGAGCACCGCCAGAATTTCCATTCGCACCTGGTGATAGGGTTCCGATTGCCGTTCGAAATCGGTGATCGTTCGCGCGATTCGGCGGGTGATCTCATCGGCTCGCTCGGGATTCCGTTTCGCCAGCGAGGTGAGCAGCGCATGGTCGATGACGCCTTCACGGAACGAAACCATTCGCATGGACGGAATGAACGCATGCCGTTTCAATGTGGGGGCTCTGCCGCATAAATGCGGCGTTCCGGGCGCGCGGAGGAACGCCGCCTTCAGGTGCCTTCGGGCGGCAGTATCGGCGTCTTCCGAGCTTGCGGAAATGAGATACGATTTAGAAGATGCCCGCATGGCCCAGGAACATTCGCCTAAAACAATTCCGCTCAAGGTTCGCCGATGGAAGACGGATGACGTGTTTCTCATGTTGAAGGATCCATTCAGGCAACAGATCCTGCGGTCGCTCGCAAACGGCGAAGCGAAAACGGGGATGGAACTGAACGCCGCTTCAGGACGGACACGCCACACCTACCTCAAACACCTGACGGCGCTGTGTAAGGTCGGACTCCTGGTTAAAAAGGAGAACCAAAATGATCGTCGACTACTTCTTTACGGTTTGGCTCCAGGCGTCAGCGTGTGTAACACGGACGATGGCATGACGATGGACTTCGGTTGCTGCATGCTGCGGTTTGCCCAATTGAAATAGGGCCAGGATAGCAGCATTTCACGGATAAACAGTTCGGGCGCTTTCTGCCGCCAGAAATGCGGCGGCACTTTGGGTTCACCCGCTGTTGCACGGAATTGTTTTCAGCAAAGGTTGGGCGAACCGAAATCCGGGGCGCTCCGAGGGCTTGCAAGCTAGGTAAACCCGTTTTCGTCCCATTTTGCTGAAAAATAAGTTAACGAACACCTGCGCTAACCCTTCTTTCCGGAAGAAAAAGTTAACGACCTCATGTGATGAAGGATCTTTATGGAAAGAAAAGTTAACGAATGGCCTGCCGAAGGTTGGTTTATGGAAAAATTAGTTAACGATCACACACAACGAGTGCCTTTTCCGGAAGAAAAAGTTAACAAATGCATGCGAGAACCCATTATTCCGGAAATAAAAGTTAACGACGGCATGTGATGAAGGATCTTTACGGAAACAAAAGTTAACGATGGCATGTGATGAAGGATCTTTACGGAAACGAAAGTTAACGAAATTTCTGTTTAGAGACTTTTGGAGGGCGGAAAAGCGCCGAAATCCATGTATTCGGCGGTTTTTTTGTCAGGAATTGACGTGAAATGTGTGTTTACGAGTTTTTGCAGTGTGTTTTGGCGGTGCTTTTCGGGTTAGTGGGCTTTCGTTGGAATGATCTCAAATCCGGCAGTTCAATACCGCTAATCTACGCTAATGACCGCTAATCAGAGGGGGGATTGCGAAGAAGGCCGATTGAAAAGCCAACCACCTGTTGGGTGAAGTCCTTGTTTCGCCTAACCACTTCTCTATTAGCGATTATCAGCGCAGATTAGCGGTTAACTGCGGTTTTTAGGTTGAATTGAAAATGGAAACGAAGCCGCCATTCCGCGCCGGAGAAGTAATGCATCCTGGCGCAAGTTCCACCCCGTTGTTGGTAATCCATTGTTCCTGTCATCAATGGTGATCTGCTGGGCACACGCGTAAGGACGACGTTTATGGAGTGCCTTTTTTCCAGGCTAAATCATGTGGCAGAACATTGCGTCGCGCAGTTTGGGTTCAAACCAGGTGCTTTTAGGCGGCATGATTCCACCGGCGTCGGAGATGCTCATTAAATCTTCGATGCTCGTGGGGAACATGGAAAACGCGCAGGCGTAATCGCCGTTGTTCACCAGTTTTTCCAACTCGGCTGTTCCGCGGATGCCACCGACGAAGTTGATGCGCTTGCTCGTGCGCGGATCATCGATGCCAAAGATCGGGTCGAGGACATGTTTTTGCAGGAGCGTGACGTCGAGTTGCTCGATCGGATCCGTTGTGGTGGCGAATTCCGGGCGGAAATGGAGCGTGTGCCATTGGCCTTTGATGAAGAGTCCGAGTTCGTGTTTGCGCGTCGGTTTGGCAGCGCCGTTCGGCTGGATGATGAAAACGGCATCAAGTTTCTCGAGCACCTGTTCGACTGTAAGCCCATTCAAATCTTTCAGGACGCGGTTGTAGGGCAGAATCTGCATTTGGTTGTGTGGAAAAATCACCGTCAGGAATGAGCCGCTGTTCCCGGCTCCTTTGCGGGATTGATACACCCGGCCTGCGGCAGCACTGCGATGATGTCCATCGGCAATGTAGAGGAATGGGATCTTCTGAAATTCACTTTCAATCTGCGCAATCATCTCAGGTTCGTTTACCACCCAGGCGGTGTGGCGGACGCCATCCGGCGCGGTGAGATCCATGTTTGGCATCTCTGCGGTTTTCCTGGTTGCCAGTTCATTGAGCGCATCCACTGCACGATAGGTGAGAAAGACCGGGCCGGTTTGTGAATTCAACGCTTCAATGTGGCGAACGCGATCATCCTCTTTATCCGGGCGCGTGAATTCGTGCTTCTTGATGATGTCGTTCAGGTAATCTTCGCAACTCGCGGCGGCGACCAGGCCGATCTGGCTGTGGTTGCCCATGATCTGGCGGTAGAAATAGAAGCAGGCTGTTTCGTCCTGGCGCAGGGCGCCTTGTTGAATCAGGCGATCGAAGTTTTCTTTGCCTTTGGCATAAACTTCGGGCGAGTGAACATCCGTTCCAGCAGGCAGATCGATTTCCGGTTTGCTGACGTGCAGAAAGCTGAGTGGATTATCTTTAGCCATATCGCGGGCTTCCTCGGATGACATGACATCATAAGGGAGTTCGCAGATTTTATCGGCCAATTCAGGTTTGGGGCGGAGCGCGGGGAACGGTTTAATAATCGCCATAAAGTCGCGCGAAGATACAAAATGACAGTTGGAACGCAAATGGTTCGTTTCTCCTTTGAGCATTTTTATGGAGCGTTCCAGGGATTGAATCGCTCAGAACTGAGCAAATCAGTTTCTCCATTAGAGCTAATTACATTCATTACCGAGGACGTTTTCACTTGCGACTAATCTAATACGGGGCTTAAATAACAATGTAATTGGGCATGAGCCCTACAGATGGTTATCGAATACTGCATGAATAAACTTCAACTGGTGAGGGTTTCTTGAGCCGCCCTTATTCTCCTCGATCACAACAATCGAGTTCTTTCGTCCGCGTAAACGGGAAGATCCGCGCCCGGGAAGTGCGCCTGATTGGGCACGACGGTCAGCAACTCGGAGTCGTATCTCTGAGCGATGCATTGAACATCGCTCGTCAACAAGGTGTGGATCTCGTTGAAATCGCGTCGAACGCGACCCCGCCCGTCTGCAAGGTGATTGACTTCGGGAAATATCGTTACGAATTGTCGAAGAAGGAAAAGGAATCCAAGAAGCACCAGCACGGCAACAAGGTTAAGGAAGTCCAGCTCAGCCCGAAGATCGATCCGCATGATTTCGCAACGAAGCTCCAGCATGCCGTTGATTTCTTGTGCGACGAAATGAAGGTGAAAGTCACTCTTCGCTTCCGCGGCCGGGAAAATGCCCACAAGGAAATCGGTTTTCAGCAGGTGAACAATTTTATCCGCGATGTCTCGCCCTTTGCCCAACCTGATGCGCCGCCGAAGCTAATTGGCAAAGGCATCAACGTGATGCTGAGTCCATTGCCGAAGAACAAACGCGCCAAAAATCCGAAGGAGGCTGAGGCAGATGAGAGTCCTGAGGTCGTGGAAGAGCCGGTGCAGAAGAAAGAGGTCAAGCCACCCAAAGCCAAAAAGGTGGTGCCGGTCACTGCTGCTGAAGAATCATCGGCCCCCGAGTTTGCCAATACCCCGTTCTCTGATTTGGAGCCGAAGTAACCCACCGAGGGGGCAGGTTTAAGGTTCGGAGTTGGACTTGGAACTTTGAACCTGAAACTTTGAACTTCCTCAGGCTTGCTTGATTTGCTTCACGAGGTCTGGGAAGCGGCAGTTCTCGCAGATGGCGTTCGAATGTTCACAGAAATCGCGCACAATCTGCAAGAGACCCTGCTGGGCAGCGGCGGATTTCAACAACCCATTTTTGTTTCCTGACAGCAATCGTTTGCGGGCCAGCTTAAGCACCGAATTGTCTTCCGCCATGGGCCATTCAAAATAGCGGTTTTCTGCAGCCCGCTGCATTACCTGGTTTTTACCTGCTACCGACCGGATCCAGAACCAGGGCAGCACGACGTTTATTGCCAGATCGGTGGCGCGATTCTCTCCAATCAAAGTTTGCTCTGTTTCAAACCCCGCGGAGCTGAAGGTCCAGTGTTTGGCCCAAAAAATATCTTTATCGTTCTGCAGAACTTTCAACAGTGATGGCAGAAGTTCCTTTTCCGGTTTGGCGGTGGCAAACCAGTTTTCCAGGCGATGAAAGAAATCGGGTGAACTGAGCCAATGCGCGGCCAGGGCGAGGCGTCGTTGCGGATGATTCGCGGGACGGATCCCAGCCAGTTTCCAAACGTTTTTCGGCAAACTGAATTCCGCCAGGCTTTCGCGTTCGCGCCACCAGATATTCCAGAGTTGTTGCACGTAGCTATTCGCGCCAGAACGGCCAGGTAATTCGCCGGGCAACAAACCGCTGATCCCGAGAAGGCGCGCCTGCATCTGGAGAAGATTGGGAGCATCACTGGTCAAGGCGGGCAGGCATTCTGCGATGCGTTGCATCGGCCAGGTATTATGTTTATAGCCGAGAGCGCGAAAGGCGCTTTCCCAGAATGCTTGCGTCCAGCCGACCTGCCGTGAGCGAAACTCTATTTCCTTCGATTTTCGTTGGAATCGAACAAGGGCTGCCTGCCGGAGGAGGTCGCCGAGTTTATCCGATTCCAACGCACAAAGCGGCGCGCAACAATTACCGCTCAGTTCCTTCGGCCAGCCCTGGGCCGGTTCGGTCCCGAGCCATTCTGCAAGTTCAGGGAGCGAGGCATCCAGGATGTTGCCGAGAGTGAGGACCGGGAACGGCATCGGCAGGTTTTCGCCTGACCAGATGACGTGAAGGATGACATTCCTGAAATTGGGGTTGGAATGATGCCCGTGATCGCGCCAACCGCGATGCGTCAGGTCCAGTTCGATATCGCCCGTTTTAATCTCCCCGCCGATTTTGATCACTGCATTGCGAAAATCCGGGCCCGGTTCGCTGTTCCAAAAACCAGGATGAAGCACCTGGAGCGTTTTGCCGTCCAAGGTTTGCATGGCATCGCGCTTCAACCGTTGATGATGCCAGATGACTTGTAGCAGGCGCTCGGGAGGCGCGGCGCCAACTTCCTGTAGCGTAGTGAATGGCAAGTGTTCGTAGCGCCATTGTGCATAAAGGTTTGTTCCCAGGAGAGACACGACCATGCTTTTCAGCGGATGGAAGCACAAAGTCAAGCCGCGCCTGTAGAGAAGGGGTGTTTTTAAGCAGGTGAATGCTGCCGACAGCACATATTGAATTGGCGGAAGCCAAACGCAACTTCAACCATTTTGAACGAAGCGAAAGCAATTTTGTCGTGTTTATATCCAAGTCTGGCTTGGCGATTGGCAAAAAAGAGACTCGAAACAGGTTCAAATTCAATTGAAATAGAAATTTCATTGGCGCATCCCGGTGTGCCCCTTAAATTGTGCCCCCTAAATGTCAGGTAATGGATACATGATCGAAGTCTCAAACCTCACCAAGCGATACGCCGGTCATGTCGCCATCTCCAATCTCTCCTTCACCGTCGAACGCGGCGAGATTGTTGGGCTGCTTGGGCCAAATGGGGCAGGGAAGTCCACCACCATGCGTATCTTATCCTGCTTTATGCCGGCAACCTCCGGAACGGCGCGGGTGGCAGGCCTGGATGTTTTTCATGACGCAGACGAAGTGCGCCGTCGGATTGGCTTCATGCCGGAGAATAACCCGCTCTATACAGAAATGCGGGTTCGGGAGTACGTGAAGTTTCGTGCCCGCATTAAAGGGCTTTACGGCGCTAAAATGCGCGACCGCGTGGACACCGTCCTGCAACAGTGTGGCCTGACCGATGTTACAAAGAAGATGATTGGTGTGTTGTCGAAAGGGTATCGGCAACGGGTTGGATTGGCTGACGCCCTGGTCCATGAACCGGAACTGATTATTCTCGACGAGCCGACCATTGGGCTGGATCCCGACCAGATTCGTTCCGTGCGCCAGTTGATTAAGGATCTCGGCAAGAAACACACCGTTCTTATTTCCAGCCATATCCTGCCTGAGGTGGAAATGACCTGCAGCCGTGTCCTCATCATGCGCGGCGGCCACATCCTGGCGGCAGACAGTCCGGCGAACCTCGAGAAAGCGCTTAGTCACGAGAACCAGATCGTTGTCGAGCTTGCCGCACCCATCGAAGACCTTACGATCTGCTGGGAACAGATGGCCGAGGTGGAACATTTCGATATCGCGCCGATTGATTCCGATTACTTCCGTTGCTCGCTCACCCCGGTGAACGGAGCGGATATCCGCCCGCAAATCTTCAACATGGTGAAAGAGCGTGGCTGGACGTTGCGTGAACTGTCGCGCAGCCGCTATTCGTTGGAAGACATTTACGTGCGCGTCACCCGTCCTCAAAGTGAGGAGGAACTTTACTGATGAGAGTTTTCTTTACCCTCACCCGGCGCGAGTTGGCTGGCTTTCTCGTTTCCATTGCCGGGTATGTCATCATTGCGATGGCGGTGTTTCTCATGGGGCTTAGTTTTTCCGTGCTGGTTGGAAAACTGGAAGTGCCAACGCCGATGCCGATTGTGGAACTCTTCTACATGACCCCCTTCTTTTGGTTGATCCTGATCTTGTCGGTGCCAGTCATCACGATGCGTTTGTTCGCTTTGGAAAAGTATTCCGGCACCTACGAAACTTTGATGACGACTCCGGTGGGTGATTGGCAGGTTGTTCTGGCGAAGTTCACCGCTTCCCTGATCTTCTATATGCTGATGTGGATCCCGCTGATTGGATGCATGTATGTGTTGAGCCGTTACTCGAACGATGCCGCGGCTTTTAATTGGGTTAGTATTGGCACGACGTATCTGGGGATCTTTTTAGTCGGAGCCCTGTTCATGTCGGTGGGGCTGCTCGCTTCCTCTCTCACGCGCAACCAAATCGTGGCAGCGATGGTGAGCCTGGCATTTACGGTGAGCGTGTTTCTGCTCAGTTTTGCCGGTGAAAAATTCGGCATGGAAACCGATTGGATGAACGAAGCCTTACGGTATGTCGCCATGGTTGATCACATGCAGGATTTCGCGCGCGGCATTGTGGACACACGCCAGGTTGCGTTCTATTTAACCCTCAGCTCATTCTTTTTGTTCCTCACTTACCGCGTGGTGCAAAGCCGACGTTGGAAATAAAATGGCCACAAAACCTAAACCCAGTTTCTCTCCCGCACGCCGGTTCGCGATTTTGCTCAATGTCGTTCTTTCAGCTATGGCGTTGCTGGTGCTCGTTGGGATGGCGAATTATCTCTCCGCGGGTTATTACAAAAGGCTGCAACTCGCCGAAAACTCCCGCGTGGAACTCTCCCCGCAAACCCGAAAGGTTTTGCAAAGCATCACCAACAATGTGGATGTCACGCTGTTTTATGATGTCGAAATGGAGGAAGAACTTTACACGCTTTCTTCGGAACTGCTGAAGGAATACAGCCTGGTCAATCCCCGCATCAAAGTCCGGACCCTGGATTATACCCGTTTTCCAGGTGACGCCGCGTTGTTCCTGGCCAAATACCGGCTTGATGCAATGAAGGATCGCAACCTGATCCTTTTCGATTCCAACGGCCAGACGAAAATCGTTAATCAAACTCAACTCTCTGACTACGACGTCAACGCTGTCTTGCGTGGTGATACAAAGGAATTCCGGCGGAACGCTTTTCGCGGCGAGATGATGTTTACCCCGGCGGTTTTTACAGTCAGTTACCCGCGCAACCTCAAGGCATATTTCCTCTGGGGCCATGGCGAACATGATCCCGACAACACATCGCATGATTACGGCTATGCAAAATTCGCCGCGGTATTGAAAGACGAGAACAATACGGATTGGGAAAAGCTGACACTATCGGCAACAAATGATGTCCCTGCCGATTGCCAGCTTCTGATCATTGCCGGGCCGAGGTCGGCCCAGTTTACTGAGAATGAATTGGAGTCCCTGGACCGTTATTTAACTCGTGGCGGACGGATGTTCGTCCTGATGAACAATTTGAAACACGGTCCTGCCTCGGGGATTGAACAGTTGCTGATGAAATGGGGTGTTGAAGTGGCGGAAAACATCGTTCTCGATGGCGAAAACACCACTAGCGGGCACGATATTCTCACCACCCAGATTAATCCCACCCATCCTGTCACAAAAACGATGTTCAGCGAAGGTTTGCGGGTGCAACTGGTGTTGCCTCGCTCCGTTACGCCTGCGCTGGATGTCTCCAGAAGTGCGGACGCGCCGAAAGCTGAAATTCTTGCCGCCAGCGGCACGAATGCCGTTGGACATTTTGTTATCAAGGGCCAGGGAACAGTGGATACCCAGGAGAAAACAGGCGCGTTCGGTCTCATCGCAGCGGTGGAGCAGGGGGGGATCAAAGGAGTTTCTGCCGAACGCGGTTCCACTCGCATCATTGTCATCGGCGATTCGCTTTGCTTGAACAATCAACTGCTTGATTCAGCGGCGAATCATTATTTCGCCGTGTTCGCGATCAATTGGCTGCTCGCTCAACCAAGCCTGCTTTTGGAAGGACTTGGTCCGCGTCCGATCAAAGAATACAAACTGACCATGAGCACTGCTGAAATGCGCAAGGTGCGATGGGTTCTGATGGCTGGCATGCCGGGCGCTGTTCTTGCATTTGGCGGGCTGGTTTGGCTGCGCCGCCGCAGTTAATCGCTCTCGATGAATTATAAATCGACATGGTTGCTCTTGCTCTTCGCTGGTGCGTTGTTCGTTTTCGTTGTCTTTGTCGAGCGCCCCTTCCGTGAAACGCGCCAGATGCAGGCTGACACTCGCCTGCTTCCATCTCTCACCTTTAGCAACCTGACGGCCATACAGATTCGTCCTGCCGGGCGGTTCGACATTTTTGTGGAGAACACAAATGATGCGTGGCGGCTGATCAAACCAATTGATTACCCGGCCAACGCCGAATTCATCGAAGTGCTGATTGCAAATCTTGCTTCTCTCCAATGGCACACGCGCATCACTGCCGACGAATTGAAGCAGCGTCCCAATGCCCAGGAGGAGTTCGGCATGAGCACGCCTCAATTTACGCTCAAGATTCAGACGAAAGATTCTGAGCATAACATCCTGGTCGGCAGCAAAAGCGTCATGGGCAATGAAGTCTTCGTGCAATTTGTGGGCGGCGACAGTTTATACCTCGTTGACTCCGCATGGATGGATTTCCTCCCGCGCCGCCCGGAAGACTGGCGTGATCCGGCGGTCTTTCCTGCTGCGATTCTCAGTGTCACCGGCATAGATGTCCGTGCTGGAACCCGTGGATTGAAGCTCGATGTGAATCCCACCAATCAGCTTTGGCGGATGACGCGGCCGATCGAGGCCCGAGCGGATAATGCCAAGATTATTTCTCTACTCACAAACCTTGCTGCGATGCGCATATCGGCTTACGTCGCCGAGGAAACAGAGTTGGACCTGGAGCAGTTTGGCCTGCCCAACACCTCCGGCACGCCTCCGCAACTGGAGCTTTCATTTTTTCAGGGAACCAACCTGCTGTCGGGGTTGCAGATTGGAAACAGCCTGACCAACGCTCCGGAGTTCATCTTCGCCAAATATCTAGAGCGAGATGCTGTCTTCGTTGTGCCAAAAGCTCCTTTCGATGCATGGCTGGTGCCCCTGGCGGAATTCCGTAATCGTCGTCTGACCCGTTTCAGCACGAACCAACTTGAGCGCTTCGACGTCCGTGGCAGTAAACATTTTTCAATCGTTCGCCACCCAAAAGGTAAATGGGACGTGGCGCAGGCGGAAACCTTTACGGCCGATGCCGAATCCATCAACGACCTTCTGTTTGCTCTTTCAAACGTGCAGGTGACGTTCGAGAACGATGTCGTCACCGATTTCAGTTCCTTTGGTCTCGTGAATCCCGTCCTGGACTACACCATCTCAGGCCACATGACCAACGCGATTCGTGGACACATGGAAATCATCCAGGAACAGCTTCGCTTCGGCACCAATGAAACCGGCAAAGTGTTCGTGCGCAGAAACGACGAATCGCGCGTTTACTCCATTCATCCGCAGGAGTTTTCCCTGTTCCCACATTCCGCCTGGCAATTGGCTGACAAACAGGTCTGGAATTTCACCGTCAGCAATGTCGTGAGTGTCCTCATTGAGCAGCACGGAAAAAGTCGGAAATTACTGCGTCGTGGCGAAAACGAATGGTCTGTGGCACCGGGTTACGAGGGAATCATCAACCCGTTTCTCATCGAGGAAGCGATGCATCGTCTTGGAAAGCTGAATGCAGTCTTCTGGACTGCTCGTGGTGAGTTGCCGAACGATCCTTATGGAATCAAACAGAATGATTTTCGTCTCACCATTGAAATACAACGGGACGGCAAAACCGAACTGCTCCCGCTGGGTTTCGGGGATTTTTCGGAATTCAAGATGCCTTACGCCTCGACTATCCTGAAAGACCAGCCAGTGGTGTTTGAATTTCCGCTCGCATTATACCTTGAATTCATTCGCCGGGATTTGAGTATTGTCCCGGCGCCTTTGCCGCCGCAATAAGATGACAAAAAAGAAGCCCAGTCGTTTCTGGCGCATCATGCGCCTCATGTTTCGATGGAGTCGCATTGCGGTTTGGCTGCTCCTTTTGGCGATCATCGTCGCAGTCATCTACGTCAATTCAATCGGTCTCCCCAGTTTCTTGAAAGAACCGCTCCTGGCGGAGTTGCGCGAGCGCGGTTGGGACGTGGAATTCAGCCGCATGCGCTGGCGATGGTTCCGGGGCATCGTCATCGAGAACGCTACTTTCTCGCCGGTGGATAAGGACTCTCAGTCTAGATTTTCTACGACTGAGGCAGAGTTGAACGTCGATTTTTCGCGGAAAAAAGATTCCAGGGTCACATTGAAATCGATTTTGATTCGCGAAGGCGAATTCACGGCCACCCTTGAGACCAACACTCCTCCGCTACTGTTGGAAAAAATCCAGGCGACAATTCATTTCCTGCCAGACGATCGGCTACTGATCCAACCGTTCGAAGCGCAGTTTCGGGGAATTCATTTTCAACTCTCCTGCGACCTCACCAATGCTTCCGCGCTTAAAGAATTAAGCTTTCTCTTGCCGGAAAAGAAACCGGCTGACGCATCTGAGACGGCGGTGAAAAAGTGGCTTGAGATGGTCCAGGAAATCCAGTTTGCTGACGAACCGGAAGTGACTCTGACGGCATCGGGCGATCTGCGCGACTGGCAAAAAATGACGGCAGAATTGAAGGTCGGAACCGCAGGGGCAAAGACGCCATGGGGACGGTTCGAAGGAGTCGGTTTTCTCGGGGAAATGAATCCGCGCGGCACGACGAATCCACCTCTCTTCGGCCTTCAATTGAGCGCTACTGATTCGCGCACCCGTTGGGGCAGTGTGAAGGATTTGAATAAACGATCGCAGTTTTCACTTTCTGATTTGCGCACCAATGTTTTGGAGTGTGAATTCGCCTTGAGCGGCAACCAGTTTCGCACACGTTGGATCACGGAAAACGCCACCAATATACTGCGCTCTGGCAAAGCCCAAATCTCCGGGACAACGGCGCTCTCGTTGACGAACTTCCTCCCGCTGGCCGCGGCAACACAGGTGCAATTGCGTCAAACCAACCTGCGTTTGCAGAAGCCAGGTTCAAGTAATGTGATCAACGCCGCGCTTCACCAGGCGGATTTCGCCGTCGCTTACGATCCTGTCCGGCCAAATGCGATGGACAATGTGGAAGAGTTTGGCTTTTGGACAAACCTCCAGCCGTTCACTGTGAGTGGGCGCTTCGATTTTGGCCGCGTGAAAGATCAGCAAATCAATCTTGAGAAACTTCTCGTCTCGGGCGATTGGGCCTGGCCCCGCGTGGAACTCATGGATGTTCAAAGCTCCTTGTATGGCGGCGAATCTGCCGTCCGCGGAAACCTTGATGTTGTCACCCGCGAGCTCGCGCTAAATGTCACCAGTAGTTTTGATGTGAAGAAGATTTCCTCATTGCTGCCTCCTGCTGGTCAACGTGTCATGGCAGATCTGGCCTGGAAAAAACCGCCGCGTGCAGAAGGGGATATTCGGATTATTTTACCGGCATGGACCGATGCGCAACCAGACTGGCATCAGGAAATTCTGCGAACCTTGCAACTCAATGCCCGCGTTCGAATAGAGAATGGCAGTTACCGGAAAATTCCCGCCACCCTGGCGAGCACTGATCTTCATTACTCGAACAGGGTTTTGCGTTTGCCGAACATTCATCTAGTGACACCTACAAGCGAAGCGAAGCTGAGTCTCCTCGCTGATGAACGCACGCACACCTTCGAGGCGCATTTTGATGGGACCATCGATCCGAGACCTATTCGTTCTCAACTCGATCCAGAGCAACAGGAATGGCTGGACCAGGTTTCATTTGTTAAACCGCCTAAACTCGAAGCGCGTCTCCGCGGTGGGTGGGACGATGTCCGATCGCTCAGCGCTGAAGGCCGTTTTTCCGCGGAAGAGTTTACCGTTCGTGGCGTGGACTTCTCTTCCGTTGATTCAACATTGAACTACACCAATTTCGTGGCGCGATTCGATGACCTTTTGTTGAAGCGCAACGACAAGCAAATTGCCGCCGATCGCATCACTCTTCATACCAACCGGATATTCTTCGACAATGTTGCGAGCACACTCGATCCAATGCTGGTGGCGGACATCATTGGCGAGGAGGTTGTTGAGGTGCTGTCCCCGTATGTCTTTGCTGAACCGCCCCACGTTTTGCTCAATGGCAGTCTTGGCCTGCAGACCATCGACGATGCAGACATGCGTTTCCAGATTGCTGGAGGAAAATTTCAATGGGGATTGCTCCATGCCGATTCCGGTTCGGGCGAGGCAAACTGGATTGATGAAACGCTTACACTGACCAATTTGCACGCGATGGCCTACGGTGGAGGCACCTTGGCTGGAAACGCATTTCTTGATTTTTCGCCCCAGGTGAGAGCCGATTATCGCCTCGATGTCACCTTCACAAACGTGGATGTGCAATCGGCTGTTCTTAGCCTCAATGGCACCAACGAAGTCGAAGGGTTGTTGAACGGAGCTTTGACGGTTAATTTTGCTGACACCACCGGCTTGCACACCTGGCAGGGATATGGCCGGGGCGAACTGACCGACGGATTGATCTGGGAAATGCCGGTCTTTGGAATCTTTACACCGGTCCTGAATGCCATCGTGCCCGGACTCGGCAAAAGCCGCGCTCGCTCCGCCACCGCTGATTTCATCATCACAAACGGCGTTGCCTTCTCGGACGATTTGGAAATTCGTTCCTCCGGCTTTCGCATGCAATACCGAGGCACATTGTCTCACGAACTGGAGATCAATGCGCGCGTCATCGCCGAGCCGTTGCGCGACACCTGGGTCGTGGGCAAACTCCTCAGCACAGCACTGCTGCCGCTCAGCAAACTCTTCGAATACAAAGTCACCGGCCCGGCGCACGACCCCCAAATGAAACCGGTGTATGTGCCCAAAGTACTGATGATGACATTGCGCCCCTTCAAAACCATCAAGGGACTTTTGCCCGACGACGACAAAGACGAAATTCAAGCAGTGCCAATCCTGGCGCCCTAAAAAGCGCGGCGCCTGACGCGTTCTGTTTCTGTCAGCCCAATTTTCAATTTCCCAAAGATTTCAAATTGTAGTTGAAACCACGCATGACCGTTGATGCTCCGGCAAAGCATTTATGAGCACAATATCGGCAAGGCTGCGGAAGAACTGCAAATCGAAAAAGAATGGGCAGTGAGTTTACTTGGACTCGCCGTTGACCACATCTACCGGAGCGCGCCCCACGAAGAATTCTTTGGTTTCCCCGTTTACCGCCAGGATCACGGAGGACTGCTTAATCTCGAGGCATTTGATTCCCAGGAATCCTTCGGCAAGTTTTAGCTGCTGTTCCTCTCCTTCGCTGAGGGTGAGGTCGTTGATCAAAGCGCTACTATTCTTTCCGAAGAAAATGCCTTTCAGAATGACTGTCGTGGGCCTGGACGCTGGTTGCGGTTGCGGTGCTTCGGCGACCAACTCAGACGGTTGAGCGTTGGTTTGAGTGGCGGGTTGAACCATAGGAACGGCAGGTTTAACAGCCGAGGTTTGCTTCGGAAGGGGCGAGTCGCTGATTTGCCTGATTAGATCAGCGCTCTGAAGCCTCCGATTTGTCCCCTTGTAAAGCCACTGCAGAATCCTGTTAAAACCGTAGCCGGACTCGACCTCGATCAATATATTTTGCTGCCCCACAGTGTAGAGATTTTTGCGAATCGAAGTTCTCACATGGGCTGCATTCTCATGTTCCATCAACTGGTATGCGACGAGTTCGCAAAAGCCTTCGACAGTATCCCGATCAATTGCGTTTGCCCTCTCGAACGGCAGGTTTTCATGAATCCATACGTGTGCTAATTCGTGAGCAATAGTTGACTTGATTTTGATTTCGGGAAAGCCATTGGCTACATAAATGTCATGCTGATAGCGCAGTTGTGTTCCCGCCGGTTGCTTGCTTCTTTCTGAGAGTTTTATTTCCTTATCCTCAGCATCAAAACACTTAGTCATGGTAAGTCCGACGATGCTGGCCTGCTGCGGATTGAATCTCAGTTCCAATAAATCGTATAAAGTCGCGCTGCTGACCAGGGAAACCGTTACGTTTGATATCGCGAAATTCATTTTGAAACGCCAGAAGGCCCGATTGAGATCGACCGTGGTCTGGTAAGCCAGTCTATCCATCTCTTCGTAGGCGAATATCGCGGCTTGAAAATCTCGATCGCAGAAAAGCCGGTTGTCATCATACGTTTTGGAACCTTTCAGCGCAGGAAGCATGCAGACGAAGCATTGAGGAGCGTTGTCGATGCAGTGATGGCAGATATTTCGCTGGAAGCTTCCGTCGTATGAACTCAAGGAGACAACCTTCCTGCTATCCCTGCGACAGGATTCGCAGATATTGTCAGAGAATCCCCGTGGAGAAAGCGCCAGGAACAAAACCAGGACAACGATCTTCAGGAGTCGGGGAAGATATCTAATCACGTGGGCAAGGTTCATAACTTCTTTTTCCGTCCGTGCAAGGTTTTACAGAAAGATATTGTTCCTTCGGACGCCAGGCCCAATTTGCAATTTGCATTTCTTAATTTTCACTTTTCAATATCTCTACACAAATGAGCATCGTTTCTCCTGACCAAGTTTCCGAAATCGTCGCCTCCACTTGTCCTGCCAGGGATTACCGCGACAAAAAGGTGTTGCTCATCGTCCCGGATGGCACACGCACCGCGCCGATTGGCTTGATGTTTCAGACTTTGTTCCAGCAGCTCGGTGAAGCGGTGCGGAATATGGATGTGCTGATCGCGCTTGGAACGCACCAACCGATGAGTGAAACGGCCATCTGCGAGCGACTGGATATTTCTGAAACCGAACGGCGCGACAAATATAAGAAAGTCCGTTTCTTCAACCACGCCTGGGATGATCCCGATGCGCTCCGCAACATCGGCGCCATCACTGCCGATGAAATCTCGAAGCTTTCCGGCGGCTTGTTCGCCATGGATGTGCCGGTTGAAATCAACAAGCTCGTCTATGATTACGATCAACTCATCATCATCGGGCCGGTGTTTCCCCACGAAGTAGTCGGATTCTCTGGCGGAAATAAATACTTGTTCCCGGGCATCAGCGGCCCGCAAATCTTGAACTTCTTCCATTGGCTCGGCGCGGTCGTCACCAACCCGATGATCATTGGAAACAAATGGACCCCGGTTCGCGCCGTGGTGGATCGGGCCGGCGCAATGGTCAGTGTGCCGAAACTTTGCTTCTCGCTTGTTGTGGATGGCAAAGAGTTGGCCGGCGTTTTCGCCGGTTCACCGGAATCGGCATGGGACCAGGCAAGCGAACTGTCGCGTCAACGCCACATTCTCTACAAGGACAAGCCGTTCCACACCATTCTCTCCTGTGCGCCGACAATGTATGACGAGATTTGGACCGCTGGGAAATGCATGTACAAGCTTGAGCCAGTGCTGGCTGATGGCGGCGAACTGATTATTTACGCGCCGCACGTTTCAGAAGTTTGCGTGACGCATCATGAAACGATCATGGAGGTCGGCTATCATTGCCGCGATTACTTCCTGAAACAGTGGGATAAATTCAAGGATTACCCATGGGGAGTCATCGCCCATTCAACGCACGTCCGCGGCATCGGCACGTATGAAAACGGTGTGGAAAAGTGCCGGGCCCATGTAACGCTCGCCACGCAAATACCTGAAGAGGTTTGCAAAAAAATCAATCTCGGCTATCGCGATCCGAACAGCATCCGGATCGAAGATTACGCCGATCGCGAAGACGAAGGCGTCCTGCTGGTCCGAAAAGCCGGAGAAATGCTTTACCATTTGAAACAGCAACCCAAGTGGGCTGGCGGCCAGTAGGCGACATTTTCGCTCCTCGCTGTTTTCGCATTTTGGACTGCGCTGGCAGCGCGCAGCGGCGACAGCGCTTTCGGGCGTATAAAGCACCAGGAAATTGAAAACTCCGCATTGGGCGTCCGAAAGCGGTGTCGCGCTTCGCTTGCCACCGCAGTCCAAATTCGTCTCCTCGTCACCGGATAATCTGTGTTGGTCGAATATTGCCCGTCTTCAACGAGGTTCGGCCAACATGGTCCGGATTTCGGTGCGAAACCCAAAGTAATCATCTAAACTGAGGAAGGTGGACGGATGGAAACGAAGACCGCAGATTGACACCGCCCCGACACCGTCGAACTTTGGTTTTGTGCTTACGGACTGGCAGGACGGGAGAACGATCAATGGCTTTTCATTTCAAACGAGGCGAAGGAGTGGCGGTTGGCATTCATCGCCTTTTGCAGGAGCAAGTGGATTGTTCCATCCAACGCTTCGCTGAATGCATTCACCCAGGCGATTCCGTCCATGCGGTCCGCAAAAATATAAAAAAAATTCGAGCAATACTGACGCTGGTGCGCCCGCATTTTGAGAGCAAGGCTTATCGTCGCGAAACGGAAATACTCCGGGAAATTTCCAAGTTGCTTGCGCCGGTCCGTGACACCCAGGTACACCTGCAAACACTGAAAAGCCTTGCCGCCCATCTCAGAATAAAGCGCGGGGACAAATCTTTTGCAGCCATCGAACACCTGCTTGAGATGGAATGTAGAAAGGTGCGGAAAATATTCTTTTCAACGCACGAAGATCGCAAAGCAACGAAACTGCTTAAAGCGGCAAAGAAGGGCATCGCAGGGTTGAAAATCGTCAAGCAGAAGGGCGATTGGAAACTATTGAGCCATGGAATTAGGGATACCTATAAATGTGGGAAAAAGGGATTGCTCACTGGGCAAGAGGAGGGTGGGGCGGAAGAGTTCCACGAATGGAGGAAGTCGGTAAAACGTTTGTGGTATCAAATGCGTTTGCTATCCCCGGCATGGCCGGTGGTGATCCAAGCGCTAAATGACGAACTCGGACGCCTCGGCGAAGATCTTGGGATTGATCACGATTTGTTCGTTCTTCGAACAATTATCGAGGAACTGCCCGCATCGGCGCTATCCGTCAAACAACGGGAATATTTATTTCGCTTGATAGCAAAACGTCAGGGTGAACTGCGCCGGGAAGCGCTGAGTCTGGGCAAAAGAATTTATTACGAAAGTCCGGCCCAGTTCTGTAAACGCGTAGGTCAGTATTGGGAGGCATGGCGCGGCGACCTGGAATGCGTTTGATTTCTCAACCGATTAGCAACCATTGATCTCGGCACAGCGGTAAGCGCCCGGACAAAGGTGGAAAAACGATTTCACGAAACGGCACTACAATGATACGCCCTTCCACACGGTCGAAATAGCCCAGTTCAAAGTCCCCGCGCGAAAACTCCTCATCCCAACAGATGCGATTCAACAGTTCATGTATCGGCGCCATAAGGGCTTCGCGTTGTGCTCGCGGTTCTACCTTGCCATGGCTGGTGTTCAGGTCTCGCGCGGCTCACGATTTTTTTGGAGATAAGGCGCAAACAATTCGATCGGCAGCGGAAGCACCGCCAGGGTGGTGCGTTCGTTGGAGACATCACCAATCGTTTGAAGAAAGCGCAATTGAAGTGCGATCGGTTGTTTTGCAATTCTTTCGCCCGCCTGCACCAGCCTTTCTGCCGCCTGGTATTCGCCTTCCGCATGGATGACTTTTGCCCGGCGTTCCCGTTCCACTTCGGCTTGTCGCGCCATTGCACGCCGCATCGTTTCGGGCAACGAGACATCGCGGATTTCCACCGCCGTTACTTTCACCCCCCACGGATCGGTCTGACGATCAATGATCTCCTGGAGCTTGCGATTGATTTTGTCACGTTGGGATAGCAGTTCGTCCAATTCCGCCTGGCCCACGACACTGCGCAACGTGGTTTGCGCGATCAATGAGGTGGCACGGAGAAAGTTTTCCACTTTTACGATGGCGGCTTCGGCGTCCATCACCCGAAAATAAACCACCGCATCCACACTCACCGGCACGTTGTCACAGGTCATCATGTCTTGCTTGGGCACGTCCACCGTCACCACGCGCAAATCCACTCGCACCATTTTGTCCACGATGGGGATGAGGAGGATCAGGCCCGGTCCTTTGGCGCACAGCAGTTTGCCCAACCGAAACACCACCCCGCGTTCGTATTCACGCAATATGCGAACTGCGGCAGGCAGGATCACTGCGATCAAAACAATCAATGGTATCAACCAGGAGAGCCAGCCTCCGAATTGTTCTACAATAGCTTCCATAATTCACCTCAGGTTTTTGGTTTTACTTTTAAGGTCAGCCCTTCGATGCCAATGATTTCCACCAGTTGGCCGGCTTCGACAGGGTTCTCGCTGACTGCATTCCAAATCTCGCCCTCAACAAACACTGTGCCGCTCTGCTGGTTAATGAGGGTCTCCGCTTTCGTGATTTTGCCGAGCAATGTTTCCCTCCCGGCACGCACGGGTCGCAATTGCGCCCGCAATCCGGCGCCCATCATGAAAAGGAAAAACACGGCCGTGAGAAGCGCGCCGGGAATGATGAAGCGCAGTGGCACGCGGAAGGCAGGCGTGTCAAATAACATCATGCTCCCGAAAATAAATGCGGCAATACCGCCTGCTGTCAGGAGGCCAAAAGAGGGCGTGAAGATCTCGGCAATGAACAGCGCCACGGCCAGTACCAGCAAAGCGATGCCAGCGATATTCACCGGCAGGACCGCCGCCATATAGAGAACGAGGATCAGCGCAATGGCGCCGACTACTCCAGGAAAAATCGCTCCTGGATTACCCAACTCGCCCAGGATGCCGTAAATGGCCACCAACATCAGGATGAACATCACCTCCGGCCGCCAGAACATCTGGAAAAACCTTTCCCGCAGCAGCATCGGTATCTCCCGGACTTTTGCCGAAGCGGTCTGGAGTTGATGGTCGTCCACCTGGCGACCGTCGAGTTTTTCCAATAGCTCGGGAAGATCCAGGGCAATGAGGTCAATGACGTTTGTTGCCAACGCAGTTTCAGCAGTGATGGCAGCACTTTCCCGCACCGCCGACTTCGCCCACTCGATATTGCGACCGCGTTTTTTGGCAATCGTTTCGATGTAACTGACGGCAAAGTTAACCATCTTTTCTTTCATCACCTCATCCGCCTGGCCGCCGCCCAGGGCGACAGGATGGGCAGCGCCGATGCCGGTATCGGGTGCCATGGCCGCGACATGCGCCGCCAAGGTGATGAAAACTCCTGCGCTGCCCGCGTAAGCTCCGGCAGGAGCGACATAAACCACTACCGGCACTTTCGCGCCATAAAATGCGCGGACAATGTCTTTGGTGGAATCAAGCAGCCCTCCGGGTGTGTCGAGTTGAATGATGAGACACTGGAAATTTTGCTCGGCAGCCGCATCGATTGATCGCGAAATGTAATCAGCCGTCGCCGGACTGATCGGCCCCTGGATATGAATGATGCCGACTTCCGCAGCTTCGGCATCCACTTTGGGCCAGAAGAAGACGAGTCCCAACAGCAAACTCAAAAGCCAGCCCCTGGTGCGCATAATGCGTTTTCCAATCTCCAAAATTCCGCAGTTTCCTGAAATCAATTCAACCAATCATTGATGTGTGTTGGTGTAAATGAGGCAGAAAGCATGATTTTATGTTGGTTCTTTTCACCTCGCACCGCTCAAGCATCGGCTCACGCCAAGAGTCGAAACTTCAAATTGCGGTTGAGCTTACAAAACTGGGGCGGGAACCTCACAAATCGAAGCCTAGTTGTTCTTGTGTTGTGCTTGCAGGCGGGAGCGGTTGGGGATTCGGATACTCTGGAGGCAAAGGTTTTTCTGGTTCTGCAATTTTCTTGAAGAGTTTTGCCCGTTGTTCTCCCAGGGTTCGCGCGTCGGCTGGCATTTTTAGCATATTCAGAGCGTCTTGCGCCCCTTGCACTTTGCGCTGAGCGGCTAAGGTCAGCCACTTGCACGCTTCCGCCAAATCCCAGTCCACGCCAACACCATTGCTGAACGCGAGTCCTATATGCAATTGCGCCCGGCTATGTCCCTGCTGAGCGGCCCGTAAATACCACTCTGTTGCCACAGAAATGTTGCGCATTGTTCCGTGCCCCATCTCATAGCAGTAACCAAGCTGAAATTGAGCTTCCGCGTCGCCGCTTTCCGCGCGCGAACCCCACATATGGCACAAATCGTTCATGGGAATGGCGCCGATATTAGATCCTTTCAAAAACTCCGACAAGAATCATGTGTCGAAACGGGTGTGATTGAAAGATCTGAGGGAAATTCTTCACCCACTTTTAATCACCGCCCGATTCTTCAGGTGAATTATTTTGCCCCTCAGGGATTTACGACGCTATAGAGATGGGGCGGAAGTGGGGGGGGGACGATGGCCGAGATGCCTGGTATTTCTCGGAAACAAGGCTGATGTAAGAAGGGCGAGGCTTGTATTTCTCCGAAGAGGGCAGCTTGCCGGGGTGGGATTTCAAACGACTGAGATGGAAGGGGTGCGTATGCACAAACGGAGCGCGGCGTAACCGCAGAGCGGTTCGTCTCATTTATAGTTCTGGCTTGTCCGTAGGATCAGCCGCAGCACGTGAGTTTTGGGAGCGATATTCGGATTCCCATCGCTATAATTCCGTGGAGGTTTTAGGGGCTTCTTGGCCGTGTCAGGAGAGAACCAATCGCGGCGAGGCCCAGTGCGAGCGCGCCCAATGCCGCCACAGGTTTGGCAAGTGTCAGCGCTTTGGTTTTCGTCGAGCCATACTGCAGTCGATGGCGGGTGCGCCGTTCAAACTGTTCCCATTTCATGATGGCTTTTCCGGGCATTTGGACGCCGAGCCCTTTCATGAGTTCCGGCATGGCATTGCGCAACACGGGATGGCCAGGAATGAAATAAACCCGGGAATCGTTTTTGTATTGGGGCTTCGCGGAATCGTCAAAAACAACGTAAGGCCCTTCCTTCAGATGCTCTTCAAAAGCGGGATCATCCGCCTCTCCAATCATGATTGTCGGAGTTCCACGGGCCCAGATCACTTTGTTCAGATCGCCCCGCGCCAACATGCTGTCGAGCACGCTTTTCACATGGCCTATGGTTCCGGCAAGCGTGACTTTCTTTCCGACAATGAAATTGATTGGCAAATAATCGAAGCCCTCGTGCCCTGGCCAGGCAGGAAACGAAACTTCATCGATGGGAACTCCGCGGAATTCAATCGGCTCGCGCACTCCCAAACCGCGTTCCTCCGCTTCGCGTGCAAACTCCAGCTTCCGCCAATCGCGCTGCAGCAATCGCGCAATCGCCACATCCGTCGCCACGGGATCCGTCGAGGCCAGGATGCAACCACACCAGCGCGGCACATTCGCGATCGGACCGTCACCTTCGCCGCAAATCAGCGCATCAACAACGCACAAGGTGGGCCGAGTCACCGTCATAATGTCCATGAACCGGCCGATCATGTCTTCATCGCCGTGGTTGTGTTCGCGCCAGTTCTGATTCACCGCGCCGACCCAATTTTTTAACGCGCCGCTGATCGGCTCGATGTGATGATTTTTCGCCTTCGGCACATTGATGATTACATCGGCATTGAGCAGCGGGGTTGGCAACGGAGCATGATTCACCACGCGTCCATCTGGAATTTGAACGGTTCGGTTCGGCACATCATCGCTGCCGAGGTCGATTAGTTCTGCGCCTTCCTTCTTTGCGACGGCAGCCATACCGGTAATCTTCATGCACTCGAGGGAATTGAAGAACCCGCCGCTTGATTCAGCGACGATGACCCGGCGGGCTTTCGCTTCTTTGCAGAGTCGAATAAGCGCGCCGACCACGAGCGGATCCGTCGTGCAACCTTCTTCCGCGGAATAATAAACTGTTTGATTGGGTTTAATCAGCACGGTAGCGCCGGGTGGAATAAATTGTGAAATCCCGCCGATCTCCAGCAGTGCCGCTTCGACCAGCGCCAATACCCGCTCTTGTGAACGATGCTTTTCTTTTGTATGCGCGATTGCAACCACAGCCCCACCTTCATTTTTCATCATGCCTCCCTGTTTGATTTCGCTGCCATCGTCGTGAAGCAGCATCACACCAATGCATTCAAATTCGCCGCGAGGTACCCTGTTGTCTATAGGGACTGCCAACGTAATCTGCGGATAATTGGAATCCGCTATCCGAAATGGGTAGCAGACGAGGTGACGAGGCTCCATTTAACGACGTTGGTCAGAACTTCCTGACGTCAGCTGCTACTTCGGTGATCTAGCGTATTATGCAAAGGATAAGGTGAGCAACTGAAAGCCTGTGAGATTCCCCAGTTCGTCAACAATTAAGGATCGGATGAACAGCTGACACGTCGATGTTGATTACTTCTAACCGAACGGTTTCGAGCAGTTCGGGCAAAGGCTTTGAACATTTTATGAACAGTGTTTGCCTCGTCCTTTAGATCGTGCTCCCAGATACGAACGACTGTCCAACCCGCTTTACGAAGCGCTCGGCTCACGGCGCGATCTCGCTCCATATTTCTTTCCAGTTTTGCCGACCAAAAAGCTGATCGTGTCAATGGGATATGTCCATGCCGTCGACAGCCGTGCCAAAAGCAACCATCCAAGAATAACGCTAGACGCTCACGTTTCCAGACGAAGTCTGGGCGTAGGTGCCCATGTTGAACCGGTGGATTCGGTCCACGCAATGTCAATCGGATATGCCGACGCCATCCTCGCATCTTATTGGCGCGAAGGATCGATAACATGCGTTGCTCGGTACTCAGGTTGCCTTGCGAACGAATGGAAGCCATCAATTGTGAGCGCTTCGAGGTCGTGAAGATGTCTGCCATTGTGTTCTGGATTGTAAACTAACAAACCAAAGCGAATTCTATAAAATCGGCATCCCTTTGCTTCCATGCCTCTTCGTGTTTCTCAAAGAATGCGCGTTGCTCTGCAGAACATTTTAAGCCTCGATTCAACAGTTTGAAAATTTTATTAATGTAATAACGAAATGCAGGCTCAATTGTAGCTTCATCATAACCGTGGGTATAGATGCCGAGTTTCGGACAGGCAAACAGCCAGGCGTTATCTCCACGATGTTTTATGAAATCTCCCCCTTGCTGTAATGGGCCAAAATCTTTCAAAAGAAATTGATCCAGTTCAGTGGTGTACTGTTTTGGGGTGTTGCCGGCTTTCTCCACAACGCGAATTTCTTTTTCATCGATCATTTCTGCAGTGAGGAGATCGCCTTCGTCGAGTATCGGTCCCTGAAATAGTAAACCGACCGACGCTGCCTCGTTAAGGCGATTGAATACAAATAAAAGCCGAGGCACGTCATCTAGATTGTCTGTTTCAAGTAACTTTTCGAAAAAGTCTTTTTGAACGTCGCTAAGAGTAGATTGAAATGCTGGCATCGAGACGGCGGTGAAGTGGGTATTCTCGATTTCTTCAGAGCTGGATTTACGTGATCGAGGCACCAGCAAGGCGAACGTTGTAAAATTGTTTGGGTTCGCAGTTTTCTTTTCCAGAATTGAATACATTCCATCATCTTGAATTTGGTCGGGGGCGATCAAGGCAGCATCTTGCATCGGATCTTCGATGAAGGTTTTCAAAGCTGCGACGGTTGATTCGCACGGTTTTAGGGCAGCTTTGAATTGCTTAAGAAAATGCGAGCACTGTTGTTTTGCTACTTTTACACAACAAATCCGTTTGATCTTACTAGGATCCGACCTGCGCGTTATGAACCAGAATTGGATGCATCCCGGCCAAATGTCAACCAATCGACATCTTCGTTCCAGAAGGTGTTCCCAAACATTAGTATCCCGGATCTCACCTTTATGAGAATTCCACACGGGGGTAGCCAAAGGTTTGCAATCTTCGACTAGTAGGTCGCCAATTCTTGCAAATGCTGTATATGAATCAATATCCGCGTCTGGGAAGCGTTTGATTACTGCAAGACCAGTCTGGGATGTCCGTCCTTCATATGACAGGATAGAGGGGATGTTCATTTCTTCGCCCCTTTTTTTATGCATTTTGAACATACCTCAGCGATCTGCTCTAGCAGTTCTGAAACTTTTGATGTTATCTCTTCGGCTGGAAGCCCCTTGATCCAAGCTAAAAATAGTCGTGCTTTGTCCTCTGCTGCGCGCAACGCCCTTTTCTCATTCATCATTGCTACCACCTGCTCCAACTTTGTTCCTTTCGATTCCTTGAGTAAGCTCCACGCTTCTGAATCCCGTCTTGCGCGAATCATTGGTTCAACCTGTTTCAGGTTTTGAAACCCATCTTGTTGCGCCATCAAGTGAAAAAACATTCTTTTGGTATCAGGCAACTCGGTCGCGTTTAACTGAGACCGCCCTTTCATTGCTTTGTTTCGGAATTCCCAGAAGTAGACGAATTGTTCTTCTACGACTTGGCGGTGTTTATAGTGTGCATCCTCCGTTTTCGATGATGAAACAAACTCGTTGGCGATTTGGAGTGTCTCAAGCCATTGGTTAGCTATCGATTCGGACATCGCAAATACTTCAGCGATTTCAGCGAGTGCCTTTTCATGTGTTAGCTTTGACTTAAGGCAAGCAGTGTAATAGTCCTCGACAACCTTGGCCTTGGCCCCAAACGGCCAAGGTATTTTAAGGTCTGGAACAAAATTTGCCTCTGCGAGAATTTTGAGCCGTTGTT
The DNA here is from genome assembly GCA_013820875.1 of Verrucomicrobiota bacterium. Lineage (GTDB taxonomy): Bacteria > Verrucomicrobiota > Verrucomicrobiia > Limisphaerales > JACDHS01 > JACDHS01. Next base: position 47,910 of record JACDHS010000008.1, read on the forward strand.
TCTCATTCAAGTCCGTTGTTTTAATCACCCAAACTGGTATGCGATCTAATACTTGGGGCTGTTGCTGCTTTTTTCGTTCGAATCGCCGTCTCAGCAAATGGCTGGCAAAAAAGCGACGGTTTCCATCCAGTAGCGTTGCATCATCTAATATGATCATTGGAACCCGCACTCCATTCCTTTCTATTGAGCGGGAAAGGCTGTCGAGTTCGTGAATTGGGAGGCTGGTGACAAAATCCACCACCCTTTCAAAAGGTATCTCGGCAAGCTTCTTTTTTTCTATGCGCTCGAGGCGATCAAACGTGAATTTGGTTCGATCGTTTTCTGGCCAGTAGGTGATTTTCGACAAAGGCAGTTCGGTAGGATATACAGTTATCCATTCATCGTGGAACAGCTCTGTTTTCGGCTTCAGCCCCTTTGTAGATACGATAGCAGAATCGATCTTTTTCGTTAGGGTTTTGAGTTTTGACATGTATTTAAATCCAGTTTTCCTAGCCTAACTTCCCGCGCATCAAAAAAATCAGCACACAGGACGTATTTTCAACGCGGCAAATCCCTTGCGTAGGCCACCAGCTTTTCCCAACCAAGCACAGTCCGCTTCCCTGCCAGTATTCTCGCGCATGAAATAGGGATTCAAAGTCGTGCGTGGCCGATTTCTTAATTTTTCCAAAATCTCACGATTTGCACACAGAACTTCACCGCAATAGCGAATTTTATTCCTGCTGCTTATCATTCTTCGAATTGCCGCCCCGATTGCACTACCTAGCCCTACTGGCGTGGCGTTGCCGATTTGTCGATATTGCTCGCCAATTGCGCCTGCAAAACGCCATTCATCGGGAAAACCTTGGATCCGAGCGCACTCTTGGACGCTTAACGGTCTGTCTTCAGCAGGGTGACACAGCATAGTTGCGCGACTTCTAGGGTTGTTGATGATTGTCGGTGCAGGCTCATTCCATGCTAATCGTCGTAAGAAGCCACATCGCCCTCCCCAAGAATGATAAGCACCACCGATTGCTTGGGCTTGAAGCTCAGTCGGCAGGGCTCGCCAATTTGCTCCAGCAGGAATGCGTCGCAAATATTCGAGATTTACTTCATTGAAAGGCTGATAAACAGGTTCATTTTCATTCAAATCGGCAACTGCAGTCTGAAAGTCCACCCATGGGTGCAGGCCATCGCTGCCATTCTCAGCATGAGTGGCCACTGGCCAGATGCTTGAACCGTCGCGTGCCCCTATAATAACGAAACGTTCTCGTTTTTGCGGAACTCCGAAATCGGCCGCGTTTAATGTGCCCCAAGTAGCGCAGTAGCCTGTTTTTTCACAGAAAGCTTTTAAATCCTCAAGGATACGCCGGAAAGCAGAACCATATTCCTCGGACGGCTTTAGAGGCGGAAAACCTGGGCCACGTTCTGCTAAAGGTCGATGCTTCAGTGCTGCAGATAAGAGCCCCTTCACGTTTTCAATAACGAAATAGCGTGGTTGAAGCAATGCGACTGCATTGAACATAATGTCGAACCCTGAGGCTCTTTCGTCCTTCAAAGAAAGTCTCTTGCCAGCAGTGCTAAACGGTTGGCACGGTGGAGCACCGGCCAAAATACCTATGCTTCCGACCTTAAGGCGTGCCTGTTTTATGATTTTTGCGCACGCATATTCAACGTTGTTTTCCGTCAGTGGTTCGGAGAAAACAACCAAGGGGCGTCCTTTCTTTGCGTGCTGGTTCAATTCAATTGTTTCTAGGGCGGCCTTATTGCAATCGGCAACGGCGCGAAGAGAAAATCCGGCAGCTTCCAAACCGAGATCTAACCCTAGCGCACCAGAAAAAAAAGATACAATTGTTTGCGGCTTTGACATTTATTTGTTGGTTCTAACAGAATCGGTTCCCATCATAGTTTTAAAGTAAATTGTGGATCAACGTTGAGGAAAAGCACGTTTCCTAGTCATTTGTCTTCCAGTTTGTTGGGTTTCTTGTTGCTGGGCAAAGCGTCATTAGAATTTACGCTTTCTCGTTCAGATGGTCACGCTGACCATACATAGCAGGTTTTACGTATCAAAGATATTTCCATTGATAAACTCTGGAACGGAGTGTTTAGCGCCTTTGGCATTTTATAAGTCCCAAAATCAAGCCTACAGGGCCGATAAATGCCAGGAGCGGGGCAGGGATGAGATTGTTGAAAATGTACGGGTTGTTTCCCGAGCTCTACATGGGACTGCCGGGTTGTCCGACGGAATTGAACTTTGAGATTGCCATTCTTTTTAGGCGGACTGGTTGCCGCTACTTCTTTCGCTTGAAAAGGAAGCCTTGAGTTTTTTCGAAAGAAAAAAAGCCAACAGCTTCCCAGCCATCATCGCCCAACCTGCTAAGCCGGTCAGGATCAAGATGGGATGAGCCGCTCCGGTAGTAGGTCGTATACTCCCATTGCGTGCGTTTCTCTTGGACAGCAGCGATTGTGAGGATCAGAAGGGCACTCAAGACTGCGCCGGTTACCAGGCTTCGAATGTTTACGTTATGTTTCATCTATGTGGTCTTCCCGTGGTGAATTTCTGTGAAGCATTGACAATGTCGGATGCTTCTCTGGTCTGACGTGGGGGGATCGGGATTATTCGAGGCTGTGGTCGACTCACCCGGAAACGCACGCAGCGGAGAGTTAATCCTCGTCTGGTTTTTATGCGACGAGGGACGGCATGTTCGGTTGGAATGGGAGAAAGATGGTTCGGGAAAGCTGCTTGGAACCGGTCGGAAAGCACGTTTGGCGCGTGATTTTCCGATCGGGTTGTCGGAATGGATTGTTACAGGGAAATAAACAGGGTGTCGCTTCGTCATACTTTCCGTTCCGCGGACACTTTTCTCCCCTGCGTTATTGGCTCCATATTTCTCGGGGAAAAAGGTCTGATTCACGACCGGATGGCCATTTTTTTCGGCGGAAAAGTTCAGATCAATAGGTGTTCATGGCTTTTTCCGCCGAAAAAAATCAAGTGCATAAGGTGATAACGACTTTTTTCGGCCGAAAAAACGAAATCAACAGGTGTTCATGACTTTATCCGGCGGAAAAAACCATTGTCATAAGGTGTTCATGACCTTTTTCGCCGGAAAAAACCGATGTCATAAGGTGATAACGACTTTTTTCGCCGAAAAAAACCAAATCAATAGGTGTTCATGACTTTTTCCCGCGAAAAAAACCGATGTCATAAGGTGTTCATGACTTATTTCGCCGAAAAAACCCGAATCAACAGGTGTAGGTGACTTTTTTTGCGGGAAAAAATGGCAGTCTGGTGCTGTTTCCGGTTGTAACGGCCTTTAAGGCAGAGGTTTACGAACCGTCTGGAGGTTTTTCGCTGTTTTCGGTGGAATAGAAAGGCGGCTTCTGATCTGGTCTTTGCTTTGTTCCGGAGGAGTCCATTCTTCCGGGGTATTTCGCCAATGAAGATTGATCCTAAAACCGCAGTTGAACCGCTAATCTTCGCTGATAGTCGCTAATGGAGAAGTGAATGTGCGAAACAATGACTTCAACCAACAGGTGGTTCAAAGATCCAAACGAAGGCAAAAGTCAGGGAGGAGAGTTAGAGTTGTAGAGTCGCAGCCCGCACGCCGGACCTTCAATAATCCGACAACGTCAACAATTCCAACTGAACTGGTTGACTTGGGGAAACGATGAAAATTGTTCCGGTGGACTGTTCGGGGAGGTCGAAAAACGCGTATTTCTCGTGATTTCCCTTCGGGCGGACAGGTGAATTACGTAATTGACGTGTTTTCATGAAGGGAAATTCCGTGAATTACGTAATTCACGACTCCGCCCGACGGGCGAGGTGGTGAATTCTGTAATTCACGTGTCCGCCCGACGGGCGGAGAGGCCAAATACGTAATTCACGTGCTCGCACGACGGGCGGAGACGTCAATTACGTAATTCTCGTCCTCGCCCGACGGGAGAAGTGGTGAAATACGTATTTGTCGTGTTTTCCTGAAGGGAAACTCCGTGAATTACGTAATTCACGACTCCGCCCGATGGGAAATCACGAGAAAAACGTGTTGTCTGCTGTTGTAAGTCGCTGCGAGGGAAGGGGATATTTGCTTTTAACCACGCATGGAAAGGATTAACCGAGCGCGGCGTAGCTGCAAAAGCGCTTTTACAACGGAAGAGGGGGATTGGCATTGGTTTATTCCGTTCGCATCTGCGAAATTGGACCGGGTTTTAGAGCCAGCCGAGAGGCGTTAGATTATGATTAACTCGTCTGTTCTATCGTGGAATTTCGTTAGCACTTCTGCGCCAGTTTTTGTCACCAGCACCATGTCGCAATGGCGAGCGCCGCCAAATCCTTCCTCGTAAAAGCCGGGTTCGACATTGAAGACCATGCCTTCCTCCAAAACGTCCGTTGATTTCGGATGCAGCATTGGCGGTGCGCTGTGATTGATCGCAGCGAAGCCAACCCCATGGCCAGTGGGATGCTTGAACTCTTTTCCAAACCCCCGCTCTTTCATTGTCTCGCGGGCAGCGCGATCCACTTCGCTTGCCTTCACACTAGGTTTGATTTTTGCGAGGGCGGCATCGCGCGCTTCGAGCAGCGCGTCCAAAATGTTCTGCTTTCGATCATCCGCTTTGCCGAGAATATAGGTTCGCGTGATGTCAGTCCAAAAACCATCGGCGTAGGAGTTACAGTGGATCAAAACGAAATCGCCGTCCGCTAACCGGCGGGAACGCGACCATTGATAAGCGGCGGAGGCATCGGCGGCGTTTGGACCTGACATGCAATAGACAAATCCATCGGCCCGCAGAATGTTTTCATTCTCGGGAACGCTGAGCGGCGTGCGAAAGAAATTTGCCAACTCCGTTTCCTTGAGGTCGGGACGTATGTTCTTTTTGCCGACGACATAGGCTTGTTCTGCAATTGCGCAGGCGCTACGAAGGCGCGTGATTTCGCCGGGCGTAAGGGTAGTTCGGAGCGTGCTAATCAGAGCATCCGCTGAAACCAACTTTGCACCATAAGATGCCTGCTCCACCATTTCTTTGATGATGGGTGCGAAGGAGTGCATGGAGGCATAGCTGCAAGGCTGGTATTGATCTTCGCTTTCGAAGCCGATCTTTCCGTTGCTGAAAAGGTTCAGGCTGGTCGCGATTTCCACGAGAGGTGCTCGGGCCGACTCTGCTTTCTTTTTAATTTCCTCCAGTGACCCACCGGAGAACGTACGGACCTCGTCAGCCCAACTCTGTTTCGCGAGCACCTTTTCATCTTCGGGCACGATCAAAATAATTTTCCCATCGCGGGTGGCGAGCGCGATTGAACTGCCTATGACCGGCCAATATCCTGAAAGCAGCAGGACGTTCGATGGAAAGCAGCAAGCCACTGCATCCAGTTGCGCTCTCTCCAATGCTTGTTGGATCCGTGTTACGCGTTCATTGTCGCGGTGGATTGTCATACCGGTTCCGTTTCATCGCGCTTGCCTGTTGAAGGATCGTTTTGCCCCCAATGTTCCGGCGGATGCTTGAGGATTTCAGGATCCCATTCCCCCGTGAGTGTCAGTGGACCATTCGGCAGCAGTGGCTGATAACTCCATTGCTGGATCAGTTTTTTATAAGCAGTCCCTACTTTCCGGATATTGCGGTCGAGATCGAAGAGCCCGAGAGAATTGACATTGCCATTGTTTTCCCGGAGCGCCGTGTCCCAGTCCACCTGGTCAGTGAGGCTATACCAGGTCATGCCGCAAATAGGCACGCCATCGTGGCGAAGCTTCTGGATGTTACGCCATGTCTTCCAAAGCCAGCGTTCGGACTCGGGTTCGATGTGATTCGTTTCGGTGTGCATGATGGGCAGGTTATAGCGCTTGTGGTAGTCACGTGTAATCACGTAGTAGCCGAATGTCTCCCCGCCAAAGACTCGAGTCTCTGGATCAACCAGCAAGTGTTCATTGGTGGTGTAGTAATCATTTCCCATGACGCAATGTTCCCGCAGATTTTTGCCCATGAAGAAATCGTATTCCTTGCCAGTCATCCCATTGTCGCGCAGGTACTCATACATGCCCGAACTCACGCGGCGGCCGTAGTTCAAGTCGAGTGAAAGGAAGCGGCGCTCGTTGAGCATTTCCGCTTCGTCCACCAAATCGGGAGATGCTGGGTGTGTAAACTCGGAAGATTCGCTTTGGATGAAAAGGGCATCTGGTCGGACGTTGAGGATCGCAAGCATGGCTTCCACGTTCGCCTGTACCAGGTGCTTGAGTGCAGTGACAAATCCACGGTGCGTCTGCAAACGTTCATTCCACCATCCAAAATAGGCGCTGAACTCTGCCGCGATGTAGATTTCGTTGACCGGAGTATAAAAGCGTACCCAGGGGTAGCGTTCGGCAAAGGCGCGAGCGAATTCGGCAAAGCACTTTGGAAAATCGGGATTCTGGAAATTTTCAAGCCAATCGGGAACACCGAAGTGACAAAGTTCGACAATCGGCACGATTTTCAACCGATGCATTTCCGGGAAAACCATGTCCGTCCAGGACCAGTCGTAGCGCCCCGGGCCCAGGTGCATTTTATAATACGGCGGACCATAGCGAAGGTAGTGGATGCCAAGTTCACAGGTCAGTTTCAGGTCAGTGCGCCAGCAATCATAGTGCCGGCACTTCTCCATTTCATCCACCCGCTCCCGGCCTTTGCTCGTTTCGATCGTCGGATAGCTGCACTCGATTCCAGTCGCGAAAATGAAGCGTTGCGTAGCAGGGTTTTGGGTCTGATTGGGCTTAAAGTATTTCATCGTGTTTCGATTTGGATCAGGGCGAGCCCGGTTTCGGGATCCACGGCCCGTCGTAAGTGCCGGGGAGATTCAGTCAACATAACCTCGAGGGTGGGCATCACGTGCGCCTCAAGCAAATGGCCGCCATGCGCTGTGCCATCTATCTTACCCACGACGATATGCGCATGGACTTTGGGTTCATTGTCCTTCAAGGAAATATCACCCGTGAGCGAGAGAACTTCCACCTGTTCGCGAATGGCAATTCGGTTGTAATCCTTTTTTTCTAAAACGAAGAACCCAAGGGTGAGATCTGAAAAAGCGCCTATGCCCGTGAATTGGGTTGCGCTCAAGCGTTGTTCCCGGGCGAAACAATCCAGGTTCGACATCACCTCGTCCCCTTTATCAAAAATTAACGCCCACGTTTTCTGTGGGGCGTCATTAATGAGTTTTGCTTTCATGGTTCACGCCTGTTCATAAAATTCCCTCACAGTTTCCAATAAGCCGGCGAGCTAATGACGGCTCTTTCGATTCCACAAAAACGAAAATATGCCAGCGACCGCTCCAACGGTGGCTCCGACTGCATTTGCCGCTACTTCAACAAAGGACCTCCTCGGTTTTGCTGGGTAAAACCGGTTTGTTTGGATGGGTGTTTTCCGGTCTTTGGCGCGTTCTGTCGCGTCTTCTCGCAAGCCCATCTGCAGCACTTGAGCGGTGTGCAATGCTTTGCGTCCGGCTAGTTGAGAGATCTGCTCACGGCAACTGAAACCATCGGCTATGACCAGAGTCGTTTCGTCGGCTTGGCGAACTCTCGGCAGCAGCACGCGTTCGCCACAGGCCACCGAAACATCATACTTTTCCTTCTCAAATCCGAACGATCCGGCCATGCCGCAACAACCAGAGTCGAGGATTTCAAAATCGAGCCCCATCTTCTCTAAAACTTTCTCCTCACAATGCATTTTCATGATTGCCTTGTGATGGCAGTGGCCCTGGATGATGGCTTCGCGATGGAGCTTTGGAATCTGGAAGTGCGGCGCTTTCTTTTCTAAAAATTCACTGAGTGTGTAGGTGTTTTCTTGCAGCCGCCGCGCATCTTCCACCATGTGGAAAAGTCCACGTAATTCCTCGCGGAAAACAGAAACGCAACTCGGCTCCAAACCAACGACGGGAATTCCTTCGGCAATTTCGTCGTGCAAGTTATCGAGCACCTGTTGCAACAGATGCTTCGCGGTTTTCAACATGCCGAAGTCGTAAAGTGGTCGGCCGCAACAAAGCATTTTCTCTGGAATGATGACATGGAAACCGGCCGCTTCCAAAACGGCAACGGCAGCTTTGCCAATATCAGGATGAAAAAAATTGGTGAAGGTATCGGGCCAAAGCAACACCTTCGCTTTTCCCTTGTTCCGTGGTGTGCGCTTTCCGAACCATGCGCGAAATGTTTCTTCCGCAAACTTCGGCATTTTGCGTTCGGGTGCAATTCCGCCGGAAACCTTCATCAACGAACTGAACGGTCTGGATTGCGTAAAGAAATTTGCAACTTTTGGCATTTGCGACGCCATTCGCGCCCACCAGTAAATCAGCCCCATTGCGTAAGCGCTGCTTGGGCGTAACCGGCCTTTGTAGTAATGTGCAAAAAATTCGGCTTTGTAGGTCGCCATGTCCACATGCACCGGGCAATCCGATTTGCACCCTTTGCAGGCAAGGCAAAGGTCGAGCGATTCTTTGACTTCGTCACTGCGCCAGCCACTTTTCAAAACATCGCCGTTCAGCATTTCCCAGAGCAATCGTGCGCGGCCACGAGTGGTGTGTTTTTCCTCTTTGGTCACCATGTAGCTGGGACACATTGTGCCATCTTCTTCGCGCCGACATTTTCCAACACCGACGCATCGTTCCATCGCATAAGGAAAACTGCCGTGATCATTCGGATATTTAAAATGCGTCTCGAGCTGTGGCGGATTGTAATCTGCACCGTATCGCAAATTTTCATCCACACGATACGGATGAACCACCTTGCGCGGGTTCATCTTGTTTTGCGGATCCCAGATCGCTTTGAACTCTTCAAAAGCTCGAACCATTTCGTGGCCGTACATAATAGGCATCATCTCGGCACGTGATTGCCCATCGCCATGCTCGCCGGAAAGTGACCCGCCATGGCTGACGACGAGGTGCGCGGCTTCATGCACAAAGTCGCGATACTTCTTGATGCCGTCTTTTGTCTTCAGGCCAAAATCGATTCGCGTGTGCACGCAACCACCCGCGAAATGGCCGTAGAGCGAGCAGGCGTATCCGTACTTGTTGAACAGTCCGCGCAGGTCACGAAGGTATTGACCAAGTTTCTCTGGCGGCACCGCTGAATCTTCCCAACCTTCCCACGCGTCGTCATCAGGTCCGCGATGGGCCGTTGCCCCCAAACTCGACTCGCGAATTTCCCAAATTTTCTGCTGCTCTGATTGTTGTTTTAATAATTTGATATTCGGAGAGTCGCCATTGCGCTTCAAAGCCTCGATCATTTCACGTGATTTCTCATCTGCTTCCCGGTGTGAGTCAGCGCCAATCTCAACCAGGAGCCATCCATTCCCTTCCGGCAGAATGGGAAGATCTTCGACGTGCAATCCGCGACTCCGCATGTTGTCGATCAACACATCATCGATTCCTTCAAGGCCCGTCGGCTTAAACTTCGAAATTTCAGCAACTGCATCGCCAGCCGTATAAATGTCGGGATAACCGAGTAACAACAAGTAAGTGACAGACGGTTTGTGCAACAGGTGAACGGTGGCTTGCAGAACGGTCGCGCAGGTTCCTTCCGTTCCAACAAGTGCCCGGGCCACATTGAAACCATTCTCGGGCAGCAACTGGTTCACTGCATAGCCAGATACCTTTCGCGGCAACTTCGGAACGCGTTGACGGATCAAATCCGCGTACTTGTCGCGAAACGCTTTTAGATGCTTATAGATTTCAGCCGGCCGGCCACCGCGCCTGATAATTTCCGCAAATTGCAAATCGTTGGTCGGACCAACTGTCATCCGGCAGCCATCATAAGTAAGAATATCGAGTTCGACGACCTGGTCTGAAGTGCGCGCGCCATTCCCGTAAAATTGCCCCATTGCTGAATGCACACCGCAGGCGTTGTTGCCGATCATTCCCCCGATCGTGCACCACTGGTGGGTGGAGGGATCGGGGCCGAACCTTAACTGAAATGGTTTAGCCGCATCCTGGAGATGATCGAGGACCACCCCCGCCTGGACCCGGGCGAGCTTGCTCACAGGGTCGAGGTCAATGACTCGATTCATGTATTTAGAAAAATCGAGAATGACGGCGACGTTGCAGCATTGCCCGGCAAGGCTCGTTGCACCGCCGCGACAGGTAATCGGTGCGTCAAATTCGCGGCAAAGAGCCACTGTCTCGATTACATCTTCTTCGTCGTGCGGAATGATAATGCCAATGGGAACCTGCCGATAATTCGAACTGTCGGTGGCGTAGAGCGCGCGACTGCCCTCATCGAAACGAACCTCACCTTTTATTTTACGACGAAGACGCGTTGCAAGAGCGTCAGCCTCGTTGCGTAGCGGTTTTTCAAAGCGCTGTTTCACGAGGTGTCATTCGTTAAGATGTTTCCCCCGCCTGATGGCTCTGGGCTTACGACGATCCTCCAGGGAATCAGTATTGCGCCGCCGTGAAACGTACGCAAAGACGATGATGGCTAAGAGACACAAGAGAAGGACTGGAATTATCCAAGTTTGAAACATACACCGCCTTTCAACCATTAAACCAAACGAAAGACTTCCTGAGCCTTTCCTCCTGCTCTTGTTCTATCCGAACCAAATGCCCCAGACGACCACGGTCGGGAAAAGCACCAATGGGATTAACCATGTGTGCAGTCATAAAACCGGCATCTCCTCAGATCAGTTCCCGCACTTTGTCTTCAAGGATTGTCGTCGCAATTTTCATACGCCTCGGTTGCCCTCGAGCGAGTGACTTGGCGAACTTGGCCGCTTGCGAGGCTTCGATTGTTGCGGGCATCGGCGGTTCAAATGGATCAACGACAGCCTCGACGATGACCGGTCCCGGAGTTGCTAAAGCTTCGTCCAAAATATCGCCGCATTCGGCAGGATCTTCGATGGTGAACCCGGTGCCACCGCAGGCCTCGGCGATTCCGACGAAATCGATCGGCTCCAACTCGCAGCCATATTCCGGGTTTCCGAGAAACACCATTTGCTCCCATTTGATCTGCCCGAGTGTGTTGTTTTTAATGATCACTACCTTGATGGGAAGCTTGTATTTAACCGCGGTGACGAATTCGGACATTAGCATGGAGAATCCACCGTCGCCCACGAAGGCGATGCACTGGCGTTCGGGATGCGCGATTTGAGCGGCAATCGTGTAGGGCAATCCGTTGGCCATTGTAGCGAGCGTGCCCGACAACGAATACATCTGCCCAGCCTTCACTTTCATTTGTCGCGCAAACCAGGTGGCGATCGTGCCGCTATCACATGAGACAATGGCATTTTCCTGCAATCGCTTTCCGAGTTCCCATGCCACCACCTGAGGTTTCATCGGCATGTCCTGTCGAGTGCCGCGTTCTTCCATCAATTCCCACCAACTCTCCATTCCCTTCTGCGCTTCTTCCAGAAAATCGCTCTCCTTGTTCTTGCGCAGCAGCGGCAGCAATTTTTGCAACGTGCGTTTGGTGTCGCCCGCCAAACCAACTTCGATCGGGTAACGCAAACCAATTCGGGCAGGATCAATATCAATCTGCACGCCGCGCGCTTTCCCGGGCTTTGGTAGAAATTCGATATAGGGAAACGAGGTCCCAACCATCAAGAGCGTGTCACAATTTTCGATGGCCTCTTGCGACGGTTTAGTGCCGAGCAATCCAATCGTGCCGGTGGTGTACGGGCTGTCATCCGGAACACAGGCTTTGCCGAGTAGTGCCTTGATGATGGGTGCCTGCAGTTTTTCCGCGAGAGCAATCAACTCATCGCTAGCGTGGAGTGCGCCGCGTCCGGCGAGTATCGCAATTTGTTTACCGGAATTCAAAACCTCCGCCGCCCGAATCAAATCCTGATCTGTCGGAAGACCAGCTCGTGACGCAAAGACATTTGTGTCCATTCCTTTGACGTTCCGCTTCGAGCGAAAACCAGACTTTACGGACTCCGACTGGGTATCCACCGGGAAATTAATGTGAGCCACGCCGCGACGAGCGATGGCGGTGCGGCATGCCAGGTGAATGACATTCTCAACGTGCTCTGGTCCCATGATGCGCGTGTTGTAAACGGCGACATCCATAAAGACGCGATCCAGTGGGATGTCCTGTTGCGCATGGGTGTCGATCAGGTCGTGGTAATGATGCCCGGTGATCGCGAGCACCGGTTGCCCGTCGAATTTGGCATCATACAAACCATTCAGAAGATGAATGCCTCCGGGCCCGGAAGTGGCGAGGCAAACGCCAAGCTTCCCGGTGTACTTCGCGTAACCGCATGCCATGAACGCTGCCGATTCCTCATGGCGCACCTGCACAAATTTTATTCTTTTCTTACATTTGCGCAGGGATTCCATAATCCCGTTGATGCCGTCGCCGGGGAGTCCAAAGATAACTTCAACGCCCCAATCACAAAGTGTTTCGACCAGAATATCTGCTGCTGTAATTGCCATGATTGCTCCTTTTAAACGGAAAAGCTGGTGACCGATGTTCAGAGTTAACGTCGGCATTGTTTGGGGGCTGGGCAACGCGCTTATCCCCTGATTCTCGGTTGGGGGGGAACCTCTTTCTGCACTTAAATACCGATAGGCCCTCAAGAGGTTGCCACATGGCTTGAGGCATCCGGAGTCAGTAAAAACCGCAGTTCTGTAAAGTGGTGAAAATGGAACGAAGCAGGCGTAAAGCCGCACACCTGATTCGGGAACAAACCGAGTTATTCTTTCTCGTCGACAGCCTTAAGGTTGTTCCTGAGGCAACTTCACTTCACGGAGAGAAATGGAACGACGAACTTTTTTACAAATTGCGATCGCCACAGGAGGGTTGGTCACCGCTGCAATTGTTGCAATTCCCGTCATCGGCACTGCATTGTCGCCGGTGCTGCGACGAGAATCCGGCGAGTTGTGGCAGCCAATTGGCGCATTGGAAAATTTCCCGATCGGCCAAATGACGAGGGCAAACGTCACTGTTCCACGCGATGACTGGTCGCAAACGCTTCGTGAAAAAGGGCTGTATGTCCTGCGCTCATCCAATGCCGAACTGATCGTCTTCTCGCGCAACTGCACCGACCTGAGCTGCCCGATTGTGTGGGACGAAGGGAGTAACTGCTTTTTCTGTCCGTGCCACGGTGGAATTTTTTCACGTCAAGGCGACCCGATGAAGGGTCCACCTAAGCGGGCGCTTTACCGTTACGCAGCGCGTGTGCGCAATGACACTGTGGAAATCGATTTAAGATCAGTTCCGCCGATGGCTTAAGGAAAAACTATGGCGAAACGATGGCGCACATGGATTTCGGATCGGTTCGGGTTGCGCCGGGTGTATGAAGGGACACTGAATCGCCGCGTCGCCAAGAGCTCATGGTATTACGGCGATGGCGCCACGCTGACATTTCTCCTGGGGGTGTTGGTGGTGACGGGAATGTTCATGTCGCTCACCTACACGCCATCGCCTGATGGCGCCTATGAAAGTATTCGATTTATCACCGAAAAGCAGGTGCTCGGATGGTTTGTGCGCGGACTGCACTATTGGGCGGCGGGAATGATGGTGGTGATGCTCTTCTTCCATTTGTTCCGCCAGATCCTCGTCGGAGGCTACAAGTTTCCTCGCGAAGGCACATGGCTGATTGGAGTCATTCTTTTTTTCGCAATTATCCTCATGTCGTTCACCGGGTACTTGCTGCGATGGGATGAACGATCGATTTATGCGCTGAAGGTGGCGCAGCATATGTTCTCTCGTTTGCCGTGGATTGGAGAGAGTGTTGTCGTTTTTATCCAGGGAGGAACGGAACCCGGCGCAACAACGTTGACCCGGCTCTACGCCGTTCACGTAATTTTTGTGCCGGTGCTGTTGGGACTTTTTGTCATCTGGCACATCTACCTTGTCATTATTCACGGGGTCACTTCACAAGAGGAACGGAATCAACCCATTTATACCGCTTCGCAGCAACGTCAACTTTATCGAGCCCAGGCGCGTTCCCGTGAGAAAGGCGAAAACTTCTTCCCGATGACTGTCTTCAAATCGGGGCTCATGGCCACGATTGTTTTTGCGATCGTTCTGACGCTCACGCTCACTCTCGGCCCGCAGCGCCTCTATCCAGAGGCTGATCTCACCACGATTTCACGACCCATTGAGGAATGGTGGTTCTATTGGTACAGCGGTTTGATCGCGCTTTTGCCAAATACGATTGCGCCCTGGTTCGTTGTCATTTTTCCGATCGTGCTGTTCATCATTCTGATCTTGCTGCCGTTCATCGACCGCAGCCCCTGGCGCGGTTTTAAAAAACGGTTGTGGCCGCCGATTGTCGTCGGGATTTGTGTCATCGGAATTCTTTACCTCACCGATTTGCGCAGGCGCTCCCCCTGGACAGGGTGGCCGGACTCTGAACCTCCACCAGTTCCCGCAGGCGTGGTATTGTCACCGGAAGCGGAGCAGGGCAGGCAGTTGTTCGCGCAATACGGCTGTAACAGTTGCCATCCGATTTCGGGTCACGGCCGAAAAGTGGCCGTTGATTTCGGGCAAATTGAACGACGCCTTTCGCAGGATTACATTCGCGACTACATCCTGCAGCCGCCTGAAGGCATTGCCATGCCGGGTTATCGGGGTCGGATGTCGGCACAAGATCTTGAGCGAATCGTCGAGTTCGTTCTCGTGGCCCAAACCTTTCCGCGCAGCCAATGAAAGCTCCGCAAATTCGAACGGCCATTGCGCTCATGACAGCCACGCTGTTGTGCGGCTGCGGCGGAGAACATTTTCAATCCGTGCTTCACCCGGCCAGTCCTGAAGCAGGCGAGATTTCCCGGCTCTGGTGGTTCATGCTCGCAGTTTGCGGCACCGTTTTTGTCATTGTCATTGCGCTTTTGATTGTTGCGATTGGAAGGCGCGGCAATCGCAAGCCGCAGGCGCCAGGGGGCGACGCCAAATTCGTGTTGATCGGAGGGATGCTGATTCCGGGAATCATTTTGTTCGTGCTGCTCATTTACTCCATCAGCGCAAAGGTCGTGCTCACGGGCGACGAACGAAACCTCACCATTCAAGTGATTGGTCACCAATGGTGGTGGGAAGTGCGCTATCCCAATCAGGACATCGTCATTGCGAACGAAATCTACATCCCGGTCGGCGAACCGGTTCGTCTTCAATTGAAATCCGCCGATGTGATTCACAGTTTTTGGGTGCCAAACCTGCACGGCAAAATGGACATGCTGCCGGAACACATCAACACGTTTTGGATTCGCGCCGACAAGCCCGGCGTATATCGCGGCCAATGCGCGGAATTCTGCGGCGCACAACATGCATGGATGGCTTTTGAAGTCGTTGCGCTTTCGACAAATGATTTTCAACAGTGGGTTTCTGAACGCCGCAAACTAGCCGTCGAACAGGTGGCATCCGCGGAACGCAAATTCTCCCACGAAGTCTATATGCGCGTCGGTTGCGGCCAGTGCCATGCGATAAAAGGCACTTCTGCCGTCGCACAGATCGGCCCCGACCTCACGCACTTCGGCAGTCGCCGAACCATTGGCGCGGGTTTGATGACCAACAATACGGAGACCCTGACACGCTGGATTCTCGCTCCGCAAAAGATGAAACCCGGCAATCTCATGCCGCACACGAAACTGACCGATGAAGAACTTCAGGAACTGGTCGCTTATTTGACTTCATTGAAATGACAACGCGCCCGTTAACCGAATTTGAGAAAACCTGGAGTCCGGGTGTCAGCCGGGCTGCGCGCTGGTTTGCGGTGGTTAACAACCAACCGCTCGGAAAACGTTACATGCTGACTGCCTTCGTCTTTTTTACAATCGGCGGTGTTCTTGCCCTGCTGATGCGCGTTCAACTGACTGTTCCCGAAAACAACCTGATCGACCCGCACGTTTTCAATCAGCTCTTCACGATGCACGGCTCGACGATGATGTTTCTCTTTGCGGTGCCATTCCTGGAAGGACTCACGCTCTACATTCTGCCGATGATGATTGGTTCGCGCGACGTTGCCTTTCCGCGTCTCACCGCGTTCAGTTACTGGACCTACCTGTTTGGAGGGATCCTTTTCTATTCGAGCTTCCTGTTCGGAACCGTTCCGGATGCCGGATGGTTTGCCTATACGCCGCTTTCCGGGCCGCGCTATTCCGGCCTGGGCGTGGACTTCTGGCTGCTTGGTTTGAGCCTGGTAGAAATCGCTGGAATCACTGCCGGCGTGGAAATCGTCGTCACGATTTTGAAGCTCCGGGCACCCGGCATGACGATCAGCCGCATGCCGCTCTTCGTCTGGGCGTTGCTTGTGACCGGCGTGATGATTTTGTTCGCCTTCACGACACTGCTCGTAGCCACGGTATTACTTGAGATGGATCGCTCAATCGGCACGCGATTCTTTGATTCTGCCGCCGGGGGAAACAGTCTGCTCTGGCAACATCTCTTCTGGTTCTTCGGCCACCCGGAAGTTTACATCATGTTCCTTCCGGCAACCGGCATCGTCTCAATGATCGTCCCCACTTTTGCGCAACGCCCGATTGCCGCTTACACGCTGGTCGCGGTCGCGATGATGCTGATTGGATTTCTGAGTTTCGGGTTGTGGGTGCATCACATGTTCACGACGGGGTTGCCGCCGATGGCGATGAGTTTCTTCACGGCCGCGAGTTTGATGATTGGGATTGCGAGTGGCGCGCAGGTGTTCGCGTGGATTGGAACGTTATGGGGCGCAAAACCCATCTTCAAAACGGCTCTGCTGTTCGTCTTTGGCTTCATTTTCATTTTTGTTTTCGGCGGCATAACCGGGGTGATGATCGCGGTCGTTCCCTTCGATTTGCAGGTGCATGACACTTACTTCATCGTCGCCCATTTTCATTACGTGCTGATTGGCGGCGTTGTTTTCCCGGTATTTGCCGGGTTGCATTATTGGCTGCCGAAAATTACCGGTCGGATGCTTAGCGAAACGCTCGGCCAATGGAGTTTCTGGCTTATGTTCATCGGTTTTAACGCTGCCTTCTTTCCGATGCACATCATGGGTTTTCTCGGCATGCCGCGGCGCGTTTACACCTATCCGAAATCACTTGGGCTCACGGAGGAAAACGTCATCGCCACCATCGGATCCTTCGTTTTGGGAATCGGCTTTCTCGTATTCGCAGGGAATTGGCTGCGCAGTTTGCGACGCGGCGAACGGGCTTCCGAAAATCCATGGCACGCGCATTCCCTCGAATGGTCAACAGAATCGCCACCGCCTAATTTCACTTTCGGCACCCCGCCGATAGTCACAAGCCGGGAACCGCTCTGGACAAAAACCGAAGTGCCAGCGCCGCAAAATGAAAATGTCCTTCGAGCGCAAAAAGCTTTGTCGAATGCTCCGGAACGATGGCGCGCAACCCTTGCGACCGATCCGCTGAAAGCAGAACCGCACGCGATCCAATATCTTGCCGGCCCAAGCTACCAGCCTTTTCTCGCGGCCCTCGGTTTTCTGACCGCATTTATCGGTGTGCTGGTGAAAGGCTACCTCGTTGCGGCTTTGGGAATGATTTTCGCCGCAGGCGCAATCGCAGTCTGGCTCTCCCCCGGCAAACGATGGCTGCAATACGTCGCTTCCAGTCCCGCCAGCACCGAGTCGGGTCTGCCAGTGCATCCGAACGACCGCCGCTCCACAGCGTGGTGGGCGATGCTTTGTGTTTACGCGATTGGCATCACTTGTTTTGGCGCGCTGTTTTTCTCCTACTTTTACATCCGACTCTTCTCGGCATCATGGCCGCAAAATGGAATTGCAGTTCCCGAACTTCAACTCCCGCTGCTGAGTTACGGGCTGCTGCTTGCGAGTGCCGGCACATTTTATTGGGCAACCCGCGCGTTCTGGGCCGGAAAGAAGAAGCGAACGCAAATCGTCCTGGCCGGAAGCTTCGTTCTCGGGGCATCGTTCATCGCGCTGGAAATACTCCAGTTTTCTCAACTCGAATTTTCCCCGCGGACCAATGCATACGGCTCACTCTTTTACGTGATCAGTTGGACGCTTGATTTGTTTGTCCTCACCGGGCTGGCAATGATTGGCGCGATGCAGCTTCGCATGCTCAATTTTTTTGAAAACCGCATCGGATTCACCGGCCTGCAGATGCGAATCACCGCGATGTTCTGGTACTTCACGGTCATTGCGGCAGTGGCCGTTTTTGCTGTGCTCTACATTTCACCACGGCTGTTTGCGTAATGGAAAATGAAGCTCCCAACACTGTTGTCAGCCGTCGCACCTTGTGGTTCGGACTGCTCGGCGGCGGCAGCGCGTGGTTTTTTCAGTTGCTGGCTGTGTGGGCAATCGCCGAATTCGGTTGCGTTGCCGGTTTGGGAGAAATAAGGCGCGGCGGCTTGACCATCGTGGCGTGGATGGCGATTGCCGCGTCAGTCTTGTTTTTCATTGGCGCGCTGTTTGCAACATTCCTCGCCCACCGATGCGGGCGAAATATCCAAAGCAACAGTCGGGGTATCGAAATGCCGGAAAGTGAATTGTTTTTGGCGCGCACCGGTTTCATCACGAGCGGCATTTTTACGATCATCATTCTCGTCCAAAGCGTCCCAATTTTCTTTTACTTGAAGGAGTGCTGAAAAAATGAAAGCGCCAATCGCACAGTCCACTGGGAGGTTGCCCGCGAAAGGCCATTTAGTCTTGGCAGCATCTCTCATCGTCCTGCTCGTTCTCCCGTCTCAGTTATTCGCGCATGTTGCCGAGGGAGATTCCGCGGAACACTCGATCTGGACGAAATGGAATTTCGATTGGCAGTTGGTTTTATCGGTGGTTGCCGCAGTGGGATTTTATGCGGTGGGCGTGCGCAACCTTTGGAAAAAAGTAGGGCACGGTCGCGCCATCTCGCGACGCCAAATCTGGACTTTCGGCGCCGGAGTTCTTGCACTGATTGTCGCCCTGGTTTCTCCACTGGACGCTTTGAGCGCGGAACTTTCCTCCGCGCACATGGTGCAGCACATGATTTTAATGAACGTTGCGGCGCCCCTGCTGATTATGAGTTCCCCTTTGCTGGCGTTCTCCTGGGCGTTGGCGCCGAAATACAGGACGAAACTTGGATCCATCTTCCGGCGAATGCACGAATGGCGTCCTCGCAACTATTTAGTCTGGCAACCGATTCTTCTCTGGGTGGTGTATGGAGTCACACTGTGGGTTTGGCATTTGCCTGCGCTCTACCAGACTGCATTGCGCAACGAGTTTGTGCATGAGTTGCAGCACATTTCTTTTTTCGCGGTGTCCTGTGTTTTCTGGCGGGTCTTGCTCGATCCACTGAAGCGGTTGCACTTCGGTCGCGGACTCGCGATCGTTTACCTGTTCACAACATCACTGCACGCGACACTGCTTGGCGTCTTCATGGCCTTGTCGCCGCGTGTCTGGTATCCAGATTATGAAACGACGGTTTCAGCGTGGAGTCTAAGTGCGATTGAAGATCAGCAACTCGCCGGATTGATCATGTGGATGCCGGCTTGCGCGGTTTACGCAATCGTGGCGGCATTTCTTTTCGCCTCATGGCTTCAAGAATCAGAATATCAACAGCACGCGCCCGAGTTTGAGTAACCGCGAACATGCTCGAAACGCCAGCGGCGGCAAAGGACGTCACGGACAGGGTATTGTGACCACCTTTCTGAGTCACGAGGTTGGGCCTGACAGCGGTTATTGAGTGGCGCGTTTCCGCGTTTGTTCCATGATCAGGCGCATTTGCGCCAACTTTTCAGCATGCGCCTGGCTCGGCGCCAGATTGGTGAACTCCTGCGGGTCACTCTCCAGGTCGTAGAGTTCCTCACCTTCTTTTCCCCAGGCGCTGTAACGCCAGCCCACGGTCCGAATCGATTCACCCTTTTGATGGGTCACAGTGTAGGCCGATGTTTTGGACCAATCTTTTCGGTCCGGTTTTTCCAGCAGGGGACGAAGACTCGTGCCCTGGAGAATGGATGGCGCTTTCTCTTTCAGCCCGATCAAGTCAGCAATCGTCGGATACAGGTCGATCAATTCCACGATCCCTTCAGCCGATTTGCCCGCGCTCCGTTCGAATCCCGGCGCGGAAATCAACAGCGGCACCCGCGTGCTTTCCTCGAACAGGCTCAACTTCTGCCAGCAACTATGCTCGCCTAAATTATAACCGTGATCGGAAGTAAATATGACAATGGTGTTCTTGCGCAAATCGAGACGGTCCAACGCGTCGAGCAATTTTCCAACCTGTTCATCCATGAAACTGACGCTGGCGTAATAACCCGCGATAGCTTTTCGCTGCTGCTCTTCGTTCATTCCGTAACGGCCAATGTTTTCCATGGCAGCAGCCGGTTTGGGCACATCGTCCAAATCGCCCTCGGGCACAACAGGCAATTCAATGCTGTTGACCGGATAGAGATCGAACAATCGTTGCGGCGCCACCAGGGGGACATGCGGACGAATGAAGCCGACCGCCAGGAAAAACGGTTGTTTAGAGTTCGATTGCCGGTTTTCGAGAATGGCAACCGCCTGCTGCGCGGCAAGAATATCCGCCTGTGTCGCCTCGAGTTCGTCCGGCACAATCACCTGTCCGAAATTGGAGCCGGCGTGCGCGCGCTTTGGCGAAAGTAATTCGGCCTTCCCAGGGCTACGGGTTTCAGGTGCCATCACGTTGTAAGTCCAATCCCACGAGGCTGGATCGTCACCGCCCGCTTCGCCGATTTCAATCCCACCCGGTATGCCCATGTGATAAATCTTGGAAATGCGCGCTGAAAAATAGCCGTTCTGCCGAAGGAATTCGCCGATGCTCGGATGATCCGCCAACTTCGGATTGCTGACTTTGAACGCGCCGAGATCTTTGCTGTTGCCCATCATTTTGGTGGTATGCGGATACAGGCCACTCATGAAAGAAGCCCGCGATGGCCCACACACCGGGAATTGGCAGTAAGCGCGTTCAAACAAAACACCTTCACGGGCGAGCCGGTCCAGATGAGGTGTCTTGCAAACCTTGTTTCCATAGCAACCAAGGCACGCGGTCAAATCATCAGAGACGATGAACAGGATGTTCGGCTTTTCTGCGGCAAAGCTAAGCAAGGGCAAGGATAGACTGCACAGAAGGATGAAGATTGTTTTCATTGTTTTTTTGCTTTGCGCGCTTTTCGTGCGGGTTTCTTTTACCTTTTGCTTTCTTCCACCCGCCGCCGCTGCGCATTCCGAAACGGATCCAGAACTTTAGCCAATGTGCCAGTACTGTGACCTGCAAAACAGTCTTAACTGGATTACCGGGTGCCGGGAAAGTTTCTGATTTGTCGGCTCTCGCTTTGGTCGGAGAAATTCGTTACCGGGCTGAATGATGCAATCCCGTTGGGATTGAAAACGGTTCCTTGGTTTTCACAGCGGCTGGCCTCCTTCGTTGAGGATGCTGAGATAGCCGTCATAGACGAAGACGCGGTTGCGACGCTGGCCGGTGAGCTCGCGGGCGATGCCAGCCGTGACGAGGCTTTGCATGGCCTTGCTCGCGGTAGGAAAGGTCAAACCGTGGTTGTCGCACACACTTTTGAGCGTCAGCACAGGGCGATGGCGCAGGGCGGCGAGCACGCGCAGAGCATTGGCGGCGGCGCGTCCGGATTGCTGGATGCGGCCGGTATCCGCTTCAAACAGATCCACCAAACGTCGGGCGGTCTGGACGGCACTTCGGGCAGTCTGATCCACGCCTTCGAGAAAAAAGTCCACCCACGCCTCCCAGTCGCCGGTGGCGCGGACGCGGTCGAGCAATTCGTAATACAGCGGGCGATGCTGTTTGAGATACAGCGAGAGATAAAGGAGCGGCTCGGAAAGCAAACCGCGATGGTGCAGCAGCAGAACGATAAGCAGGCGGCCGAGCCGTCCGTTGCCATCGAGAAAGGGATGGATGGTTTCAGAAACTTGAATAAGACTATTTGTTATTAAAGGGAAGACCGGAATTCTTTAATTGAACTCAAATCCGGCAGTTGAAAGACAAAGGGAGAAGGGAAACCACAGATGGACACAGATAAACACAGATGTTTCAGCAGAAAAGCATTCACCTGTAGGGTGAAGTCTTTGTTTCGCGTAGCCGCTTCTCCATTAGCGACTATTTGCGAAGATTAGCGGTTAAACTGCGGTTTTCAGGGTTACTTGCCCCC
>JACDHS010000095.1 GCA_013820875.1 Verrucomicrobiota bacterium
AAAAAGTAGGTAGGTTGGCCAACGAGGTGTCTAAAACAGAACGAAAAAGTAGGTAGGTTGGCCAACCAGGTGTCTAAAACAGAACGAAAAAGTAGGTAGGTTGGCCAACGAGGTGTCTAAAACAGAACGAAAAAGTAGGTAGGTTGGCCAACTAGGTATCCAAAACAGAACGAAAAAGTAGGTGGGTTGGCCAACGAGGTATCTAAAACAGAACGAAAAAGTAGGTAGGTTGGCCAACGAGGTATCTAAAACAGAACGAAAAAGTAGGTAGGTTGGCCAACGAGGTGTCTAAAACGGAACGAAAAAGTGGCGTGGTTGGCCCCCTTTCCTCGCAGCATTGACAGATTTTCCACGAGGGAATGACATAGGGTCGATTAAAAATGGGTGAGGATGCATGCGTTTCATAGTTCCCCCACTTTTAATCGCACCCATTTGCAAAATCTCGGGCTCGTCCGAGCTTGATAAAGAGGAGGAAGCGATGACAACGCCAGAAGTGCAACCGGACGAAACTCTCGTCTGCGAAAACTGCGGTAAACACGGAGCCATCCAATTTGGCGACCTGCAACTCTGTGAAGAATGCTACCAGAATATGGGATCGTGCTGCCCGGAATTCGGTGGATTTGATTTATGGGATGTGGATGAAACGCTGCAGGAGCAGCCGTTGCGAAACCAGGATTCTATCGCCTGAAACTGTTTGCCCAGCGAATCTGAGCAAAATATTACTTGCGCTGCGAGTCGAGATTGTTACTTTCACCAGTCCTTTTTAGAGAACAGGAATTTTATGGCACGTATTTGCGAAATTACAGGCACAGGCCCGATTCAGGGCCGCCACATCTGGCGTAGTGGTAAAGCGAAGAAAAAAGGCGGTATCGGTACTCACGTTACCGCTACTACTAAACGCCGCTTCTTCCCGAACCTCCAGCGCGTCAAAGTCATTATCAATGGCGAAGTCCGCTATATGCGCGTCACAGCCGCCGCGATCAAGAAAGGGATGGTTATTAAAGCCCCGAAGCGCACATGGACAAAGGACACAGCGCCCAAGGCTAAAGCCCCAGTGAAAGCTAAAGCAAAAGCCAAAGCTTAAGTCGTTACTGTTTGGATTTCAAAGCGAGGTTTCACAACCTCGCTTTTTTTATTTGTGGGGTAGTGCCTTTTCATTCCTTCGAGTTCATTCAGGCGCAGAAAGCGCCATGAGGGTCTGCGGCGATCTATTGCACCGGAGCCATCGACTCTTTTTTTGTATCCAACCAGGTGAATAATGCTAGAACGGAAAAAAAGAGCAGGTTGAAGGATCCTAATATTTGTACGACTCCAACAAACGAGCGTCCAAAGCCCAGCAAAACCAACGCATAAACCAAAGCGATTGCGACCAAATACAAAACCACTTGATACCGTTGACGGGCCAATAAGTTGCTAAGCAAAACGTTCGCAAGAGCCAGGGGAAGCATGGCCCAGGCAAACCAGGGTATCAGGCTGGAAAGGATGGTCACCCCATCTTTAGCAGCTTTCAATTTCTCCATGATCGCCTGTGGAACATACGAGATTTCTGCTGTTGTAGTCGCCAGATACTGCAAGCCAAGAGCAGCGATTGTGCACCCTGCGGCGGCAATGGCTCCCAATAGAAAACTGGCTCCCAGTGTCTGAACCAAGAGGTTGCTTTTTCTTCCGTGCGACAAATTGTGAACAATTTTAGGAAACATCACCATGGTGAGAGGGGCAGTGAACATCACCAATCCACGACCGATCATTCCTGCTCCTGCGTAGTAGCCTGTTCCGTTTTCACCGAACAATGATCTCACAAAAATCACATCTATACTGAAGATGAACTGGCTTGCACCCAGGCCGAGGGTGAGCGGCATAATCTTCTTCAACCAGATCTTCCATTGGAAACCACATTTGGGACGAGCTGTAAGCCAGATGCTACGGCTTTGTACGATTCCGATCAGCAATGCGCCAAAAATCCCAAGCCAGGCTCCGAAAACTGCCCCAGCTGCTTTCCAGCCCAGGATACCTACGATTATTGCCACGGCCACGAATCTCCCTCCGCCATTGACTAGATAGCCCAATCCCAACCATAAGAAGTTTTGCTGACCTTGTAATATACCGAGTAATATTGGCATCCAGAGCTGCCCCAGGCCAACTGCCAGAGTCATCCACAAAGCGGCTGGGTTGTTGATTGTCAAATCAGTCATGATCTGACGCTGAAAGAGTAGAACTCCAAGGACGATCATCAGCCATAAGATGAAAGCCCAAAGCAGAATCGTCTGCACAGTAGAGGTGAGACGTTCCTTATCCAGTGGGGTCACTGCCGAAGCGGTCTGCTGAGCGAATATCGTTTGGAGTCCGAGGGTTGGGATGGTCATCAGATTCATCAACCCAAGTAATGTTCCAAACAGTCCATATTCTGAATCTCCCATTTTGGGGCCAAAAATGTGGACTGCAAACAGGAAGACTCCGCCCCCCAGGGTTGTTATCACCATCCAACCGCTTTGTTTAAAAAATGTGCTGCGTGATTCGGAACTCATGTTTAGGGGAGTGACTGCAAAAAATTGTGCAGCATGGCTGTGCCGCGTTCGAGTGATTTGATCGAGATCCACTCGTCTATAGTGTGCGCCTGGGCAATGTTGCCGGGACCAAACACGATGCTGGGCGTTCCGCCTTTGGAAAGTATCGACGCATCGCAGAAGTAATCCACGCCCACAGGTTTCGTCTGGCCGATCGTCCGGAAGAACTGTTGCACGAGTGGCAGTTTGAAGTTCGTCTCCATTGGCAGGCCGGAATGGGCTTTTGATTTGCCAATCTGCGCTTTGAGTTTTGCAGCACGCAAGAGCGCCTGCAATTCGCGCCGGATACTCGCTTCAGTTTCGCCTGGCAGGGAGCGGCGATCGGCGGTCATCACACAATGGTTTGGAACAATGTTCGGTTGTGAACCACCGTTCACTGTTCCGACGCTGATGGTCGCGTTTCCGAGGAGCGGATGACGTCGTTTCTTGAGTTGCGCCGCGTATTTCGTTTGTAGCAGATCGATGATGCGCGCCATTTCGTGCACCGCGTTTATTCCCAGCTCGGGACGGGCTCCATGGGCTGACTTGCCGCGGGTTTCGAGCTTGAGCCAGAGACTCCCTTTGTGAGCGGTAACAATTTTGTTTTCCGTCGGTTCACCGACAATGGCAAGGTCCGCTTTGAAACCGCTGTCCGCCAGTGCTCGTGAACCGGTCTGGCCGCATTCTTCATCAATCAAGCCAGCAAAGATGATTTCGGTTTCTGCCGGACGAGTCTTGCCATTGGCCAGCGCGATCACAGCGGAAAGCATGGCGGCGACGCAACCTTTGGTATCGCAAGCGCCGCGTCCGTAGAGCCGATCTCCTTTTCGGGTGGGAACGAAACCTTCAGGGGTGCTGTTGACGGTGTCGAGGTGAGGAGCGAGCAAAATGCGTTGCTTGATTTTTCCAGGGGGGGCAAGCCGAACCAAGAGGTTCGGGCGTCCGGGCAAGGCGTCCGCGAATTGCACATCGAGACCAGCGGAAGCGGCTGTGGCACAGAGGAAATCGGCAACGCGCTTTTCCCCTGCGTTGGGATGTTGCGCGGAAAGAAATGCGGGATTCACGCTCGGCAACGCGATCAGTTCACGGAGCAATTTTTCTGCGGGATTCATTAATCGGGCAGCAATGTATCAGGAGGAAACGACTCGTCGAGTGTTGATAACAGTTCGCCGCGCATCGGAAGGCGGAGCCAGTTAAGACTGCGTTTTGCGAAACCATTCCACGAAGAGCGGGATGCCTTGTTCAATTTTTATCTTTGGTGAATACCCCAGCAGCCGTTCTGCTTTGGAAATGTCGGCAAATGTGATCGGCACATCGCCGGGTTGCATCGGTTGCCGGTCGATAACCGCTTTTTTACCGAGAGCAGTCTCCAGAAGTTCAATCATGTAGCTCAGCTTCACGGTTTGCGATTCGCCCAGGTTAAAAATCTCATAACCAAAGTTCCGCTCCGTGCAGGCCATCACGCCATCCACGATGTCGGAAACATAGGTGTAATCGCGCGCGGTCGAACCGTCGCCGAATACCGGGATCGGTTTCCCGGCAAGAATGAGTTGCACGAATTTATTGATGGCGAGGTCAGGACGTTGCCGCGGACCGTAGGCGGTGAAGAAACGGAGCATCGTCACATCCATCCCGTAAAGGTGATGGTAAACATGGCCCAACGCTTCGCAGGCAAGTTTGCTGGCGGCATACGGTGAGATGGCTTTGAAGATCGGGTCTGATTCAGAGAACGGCACTTTTGAATTCACCCCGTAAACCGAAGAGGACGAGGCGAGGATTGTTTTTTTAACACCGCTGGAACGTGCGGCTTCGAGCAGATTGACTGTTCCTTCAACGTTCACCCGTTGGTAAAGCGCTGGCTCCAGCAAACTCGGACGCACGCCCGCCCGCGCCGCGAGGTGGATGACCTGATCAAACTGTGTTTCGGCGAATAACTCGTCCACTGCCGCCCGATCCGTGATGTCCCCTTTCACGAAGGTGAACGGTTTTGCCAGTGACTGGATGTCACGGATGTTGCCTTGCTTCAGGGGGAGATCGTAAAAGGAATTCAGATCATCGAATGCCCACACCTGGTGTCCGGCATGGAGCAATCGTTCGCAAAGGTGGGAACCGATAAAGCCAGCTCCGCCTGTGACGAGAAAATTCATCCGGGCAATGATGAAGTTCAAACGCTGAGGTTCAAAGTCCAAAGTTCAGGGGGAGGGGGGAGGGGAGTGATGGAGTGATGGAGTGATGGAGTGATGGAGTGATGGAGTGATGGAGTGATGGAGTGATGGAGTGATGGGCGCGAAACTTTCAATACTCCATCACTCCGTTTTCCCGCTTCTCCCCCCCTCCCCCCCACAATTTGCTGGAAAATCAGAAACTCGAACCCATATTCCGATTGAATGAACGAGCCATTGCTTCAGATCGAACTGCCGGGAATACCGAAAATCAAAAGCGGCAAGGTCCGTGAAGTGTTCGATCTCGGCGACAGTTTGCTCTTCGTCGCGAGCGATCGCATTTCAGCGTTCGATTGCGTGATGCCCAATGGCATTCCGCGCAAAGGCGAAGTGCTCACCCGGATTTCACATTTTTGGTTTGAGCAAACAAGCTCGTTTCAGCCGAATCACCTGCTTTGCAAAGCAGGCGAGCCGCTGCCAACTCAATTGCAACCTTTCGCAGACCAGTTGGAACGTCGGAGCATGATCGTAAAGAAAGCCCAACCGCTGGCCATCGAATGCGTCGTGCGCGGTTACGTTGCAGGTTCCGGGTGGAAAGATTATCAGAAAACAGGAGCCATCTGCGGGATCAACCTGCCGCCTGGATTAAAGGAAAGTTCTGAGTTGCCGGAACCGATCTTCACACCCGCCACCAAAGCTGAAACCGGTCATGACGAAAACATTTCCTTCGAAGAAGCCGTCCAGGTGGTTGGCAAAGACATCGCTGAACAAGCGAGAACCGCCAGTTTGAAACTATACAACTTCGCGCGGGATTACGCGCGCCAACGTGGAATCATCATTGCAGATACCAAGTTTGAGTTTGGCATCTTCGAAGGGCAGTTACTGTTGATTGACGAAGTGCTCACGCCCGATTCCTCCCGCTTCTGGCCTGCGGACCAATATGAGCCGGGCCGCAGTCAGCCGAGTTTCGACAAGCAATTTGTCCGCGATTACCTGGAGACGTTGGATTGGGATAAACAACCGCCCGCGCCTGCCTTGCCCGAAAACGTGGTGGCCAAAACGCAGGAAAAGTACTTTGAAGCTTACCAACGTTTAACCGGTCACAGCCTGTGACCTCAAAAGAACCGGCCAAGGGTGAACGTGTTTTCCTGCGCCCGCCAAAAAGCAAGGATTGGCCGGAATACTCGCAGCTAATCCGAAAGAGCAAACGATTGTTTCAAGGCGTCGTTTCGCCCTTCAAGAATCAGCATGAATTCGCAGCTTACGTGGATCGTTGTCGCCAGGATGATTACCTCGGCCTGTTCATTTGCAGCAACGAGGATCACGCCATTCTCGGGACGATTAACCTTTCCCAGATTGTCCGTGGGAACTTCCTGAACGCCTGCATCGGTTACAGCATCGGCGCGCCGTTTGCCGGAAAAGGCTACATGACGGAAGCGTTGCAACTGGTTTTGCGGCTCGCCTTCGAAGAACTGGATTTGCACCGGATCGAAGCCAACATCCAACCACACAACGAAGCTTCCATAGCCCTGGTAAAACGCGCCGGATTTTCCGAAGAAGGTTTTTCACCCCGTTACTTGAAAGTCTGCGGTCGATGGCGCGATCATGAGCGCTGGGCCATTCTCGCGGAAGATTGGCGCACGCTGCGAAAGATCAAAAATGCAAAGTCTCGTTGAAGATTTCTTGTTTCATGTCCGCCATGAACGCGGGCAGGCGGAGCATACGCAAAAAACCTACGCCGCGCTGCTCGGCAAATTTGTCGATTGGGCACGGAAGAACGGTTTGTCGGATTGGAAATCGGTTGAACTGCCCCACCTGATGTCGTTCATCGAACACGAACGGGCGCGCGCGCTGGAAACCGCCCCTGAAGGTTCCACCCAAAAACTGAGCAGCGAAAGTGTTTACCTCGAGATCGCCGCACTCCGCGCCTTTTACAAATTTGCCGAGAACGAAAAGCTCCTGCCGCGGAACATTGCAGAAAACCTTTCACTGCCACGCCGTTGGAAACGCCTGCCGAAATCATTGTCCAACGAGGAGATTGAAAAACTGCTGATACCAGAGATTCCCGAAGCGCCGCTGAGTTTGTGTGATCAGGCGATTCTCGAATTGGCTTACGCTTCCGGTTTGCGTCTTTCCGAACTCCGCACGATTCGGCTGGAACAACTGCAATTGGAAGCCGGCTTCATCAACGTGATCGGAAAAGGAAACAAGGAACGCGTCGTTCCCGTCGGAAAAAAGGCGGTCGAAGCCATCGAACGCTACCTGCGCGTAGGGCGTCCGCAATTGGTGAACAGAAAATCGCCGGCCAACCTTTTCCTTTCGAAGCGAGGAACACCGTTCGCCTCGGTCTCCCTCTGGTGGCGCATCAAACGGCGGGCTAAACTGTCCGGGATCGAAAAAAACGTCACCCCCCACATGTTACGGCACAGTTTCGCCACACATCTGCTCGAGCATGGCGCCGATCTTCGAGTGATCCAGGAAATGCTTGGCCACGCCAACATCAGCACGACCGAAGTCTATACCCACGTGGCCGGGAGCCGGTTGCGCGAAGTACATCGGAAGTTCCATCCCCGTGGGTGACCTGCTCGCCTTCCAACTCTGTTGATTAGGCGCATCTCACTTTCTTGCAGGACATGATTGACCTGAACGAAAAACGCTCGCAAAACTGGAGGAGCATCATACAGTAACTTCCCTGTGGGCCCATAGCTCAGCGGTTAGAGCAGACGACTCATAATCGTTTGGTCCTCGGTTCAAATCCGAGTGGGCCCACCAACTAATTCCTGCATTTTACCCGCTCATCCGCGCTCACCAACCGCTCATCCGAGGGAGGAAGCAGATGAAAAGCGAACTACTTGTTCTTGTCGCCGCTCAGTGCAAGGCCTAAAATTTCATTCAGGCTCATCAGGCTTCGACGCTTTCCATTGCGGTGAGGACTCCGGCAAACTCCAGATACGTCCGAATGTCGCCCTCCTCTGCGAGAGCGCGCTCCTGAAACCGCTCGACACAGCGCCAACGCTCTGAACAAAGTACTCGAAATGTTTTTCCGGGCTGGTCCATTTGAATTCACTTTTCCGCGTCCGACGCTGCTGATGGGAATTCTGAATGTCACCCCTGATTCTTTCTCGGATGGCGGTTTGTTTGTGGATCGTGATGCGGCGATTCAGCATGGCATGCGGTTGGTGGAACAGGGAGCGGATATCCTTGATGTCGGAGGTGAATCCACCCGGCCTCGCGCTGCGATGGTCAGTGCTGAGGAAGAGATTGCCCGTGTGGTTCCGGTGATCGAGGTATTGCGAAAAAAGGTTTTCGTTCCAATATCCATAGACACGATGAAGCCATCCGTCGCACGGGCGGCAGTCGATGCCGGGGCAAGCATCATCAATGATGTTGCTGCAAACCGGGAAAACGACGAGATGTGGCGTTTGGTTGCCGAGACCGGGGTTGGCTACGTGGCGGTGCATATGCAGGGCACGCCTCAAAACATGCAGGAGAAGCCTCATTACGAGAATGTGGTTGCCGACGTGAACCAGTTTTTTGGAGAACGGCTGAGTCGATTGACTGGTTTGGGAGTGAAAAATGAACAAATTGTGCTCGATCCGGGGATAGGCTTTGGCAAAACAGTGGAACATAGCCTACAGTTGTTGCGGGAACTGCGGGTTTTTAAACAATGGGGTTGTCCTGTGTTGCTGGGCGTTTCCCGCAAATCTTTCATGGGACATTTGCTCGGAAGCAGTGTAAACGAACGTTTGCCCGCGGCATTGGCGTGCGCCTGCTGGGCTGCGCAATGTGGCGTGGAGATGATTCGAACCCATGATGTAGCCGAAACAAAACAAGCATTGCGAATGGCAGAGGCGTTGCTGCGCGGTGTATAATTGACGTGGAAGAAATCTGGAAATTTTTATCGACCATTTGGAAGCCGGTGGTGGAAGTCGCCGTGTTGTCGGTCGGTATTTATTACGTCTTTAAATCCTTCCGGGGCACCCGCGGCGCACCGGTGGTCTATGGTTTTGTGATTTTCCTCCTGTCCCTGATCATTCTTGCCAAAATTCTCAATCTGGCCGTGCTGGACTGGATATTCCGTTCATTCGCCACATTTGCGGCGTTTGCCGTGCTGGTTATCTTTCAACCGGAATTACGGCGCATCCTGGCTGAATTAGGCACCCGGCCAATGTTCGCCACAGTTCGTGAACAACGGGAAAACATCGAGGTAATCGTCCAGACCGTGGAACGGTTGGCGGACGTCAAAATTGGCGCGCTCATGGCCATCGAACAAACCATCCAACTGCAGGACATTGTGGAATCGGGCATCGTGGTGGATTGCGAGGCGACCCCCGAAATGTTGGAAACAATTTTCTTTCCGAACAACGCGATTCACGACGGCGGGGTCATTCTCCAGGGAGACAGGGTTGCTTACGCTGCCTGCATTTTCCCGCTGACGCAGCGGCAGGATTTGAACCCGTCACTCGGTACGCGTCATCGGGCCGCCATCGGTTTGTCGGAAGAGACCGATGCCATCGTGGTGGTTGTTTCTGAGGAAACGGGTTCCATCGGTTACGCTTACAAAGGACAACTGGTTCGCGGGGTTTCTGCTGAGAAGCTGCGCGCTTTCCTGAGTTCGGTGCTCGTGTCACGAGGTCGTTCCCGTACCTTCCAGGATTGGATTCGTACCCGGTTGGGACAGAGATTCAACGCCGTGTCTGCTGCCGCTGCAAAGATGAAATCTGAATCGGAGGCCAAATAGATGACTTTCCGAAGATTGGTCCAGGAGAATTTTTGGTTAAAGCTGTTCTCAGTGATTCTGGCGATTGGTTTGTGGTTCATTATTCGGGTTGATATTCAAAGTGGACCTAGTTTGCCGCAAACCCCGGTGACCAATCCTATTCTCCGCGTCCTGGAATTGTCGGTTTACGTTTTGACCGATCCGGCAGACGCGCAGATTTTCAAAATTTCTCCCGAAAAAGTGGCGGTTACTGTGACAGGTGAATCAGCCGTCTTGAGGAGATTCACCGGTGAGGATTTCAAAGCTTACGTGGATCTGACCACCATTCAAACGATCCAGACGAACATGGAAGTGCGCCTGCATGTTCCGGCAGGTGTGACGATCCTCAATGTTCTTCCACGCGCCGTTGACCTGGAACGCGTTTCTCCATAAAGCCATAGGTTCAACCTTCCCTTGGCGCGCTATCCTGTGGTTTTAAGGTCATCCGGACGTGGGCTTGAGACCATCCAGACCTTATTTTTCGATAGCGTAGTTTTTGACCACCTGCGATTGGCTGGTTTAACAATATAACTGCCGTTTTTAGGGTTAAGGTTTATTTCAGCAAAGCGTTCTCTGTTTCTGCTATCGCGAGGGTTGTTTTCAAGACGGTATCGGGATTCAGCGAAATACTGTGGATACCTTGTTCAACCAGGAACCGTGCGAATTCCGGATAGTCGCTCGGCGCCTGCCCGCAGATGCCGATCTTTCTACCTGTCTTCTGCGCTGTCTGGATGACGCTGGCAATCATCTGTTTCACAGCGGCGTTCCGCTCATCAAATATGTGCGCGACGATTTCTGAATCACGATCCACCCCGAGAATCAGTTGGGTAAGATCGTTTGATCCAATGGAGAAGCCGTCGAAAATCTCAGCAAACTCCTCGGCAAGAACGACGTTGCTGGGAATTTCGCACATCACGTAAATCTCCAATCCATCCACTCCACGTTTCAAGCCATGCTTCTCCATTTCGGCCTGCACGAGACGCCCCTCTTCTGTGGTCCGACAGAAGGGAATCATCAGCTTCAAATTCTTCAGCCCCATTTCATCGCGGGCTTTCTTCACCGCACGGCATTCCAGCGCAAAGCCGTCGCGATACCGTGCATCATAGTAGCGGGAGGCTCCTCGGAACCCGAGCATCGGGTTTTCTTCAGCAGGTTCGTAGGCGGCGCCGCCGATGAGATTCGCGTATTCGTTGGTTTTGAAATCGCTCAACCGCAAAATCACATCTTTCGGGTAAAAGGCGGCGGCGATCATCCCGACACCCTGGGCCAATTTATCTATAAAGAATTGCGATTTATCTGTGTAGCCAACCGTCAGCCTGCTGATTTCGTCTTTTACATCTGATGCCGGCATTTGGTCGTAGTTCAGCAATGCGAGTGGATGGATCCTGATGTAATTGCTGATGATGAATTCTTCGCGCGCAAGGCCAACGCCGTCGTTGGGAAGAAATGAGAGAACAAACGCTTCCTCCGGGTTCGCCACATTCATCATGATCCTGGTTTTGGGATGCGGAAACTCTTGCAGACTTGTTTTCTGCACTTCAAATGGAAGTCGCCCTTCGTAAAGAAAACCCACATCTCCCTCCGCACACGACAAGGTCACCTCGTCGCCGTTGCGAACAGCCTCCGTTCCTTTCTCTGTTCCAACAATTGCGGGAACGCCCAGTTCGCGGCTGACGATGGCAGCGTGACAGGTCCGTCCTCCGCGATTCGTCACAATGCCGGCAGCAGTCTTCATGATCGGCTCCCAATCGGGATCTGTTTTGTCGGTCACCAAAATCTCCCCCGGCTTGAACTCTTGCAAATATTGCGCGTCCTTGATCACGCGCACAGGGCCCTGGGCGATTTTTTCGCCGATGCTTCGGCCCGTGGCCAACACCCGTCCGCGTTGCTTCAAGTCGTAATTTTCAATCATGCTCACATCGCGCGAAGCCTGGACCGTTTCAGGTCGCGCCTGGAGAATGAAGAGTTCGCCCGTGCGGCCGTCTTTTCCCCATTCAATGTCCATGGGCGTGTATTGTCTTTTTTTCAAACTGTAATGGTCTTCGATAATGCAGGCCCAACGGGCCAACGTAAGAATATCATCATCTGAAATGCAGAAACGCCGGCGATCATCCGGCGCCACCGGCACATTCTTCACCATCTTGCCACCGCCCACGTCGTAGATGAGTTTGAATTCCTTGCTCCCGAGTCTCTTTTGCAAAATCGGCCGATACCGCTGTTTCAATGTCGGCTTAAAAACATAAAATTCGTCCGGGTTCACCGAACCTTGCACCACGTTCTCGCCGAGTCCGTACGAGGCATTGATCAAAACGACATCACGGAAACCAGTTTCGGTATCAATCGTAAATATCACCCCGGAAGCCGCCAGGTCAGCTCGTACCATTTGTTGAACTCCAATGGACAGCGCCACCTTGTCATGTTCAAACCCTTTGTCGGTGCGATACGATATCGCCCGATCAGTAAACAGAGATGCAAAGGAGCGTTTGCAGGCTTCCAGCAAGGCTGTGTGTCCCTGGACGTTCAAATAAGTCTCCTGTTGTCCGGCGAAACTCGCATCAGGCAGATCTTCGGCTGTTGCGCTGCTGCGGACGGCCACATCCGGCAATGGCGCCGAATGATTCGTAAGCGAATGATAGGCATCAATGATTGCAGTCTGAAGATCATCAGGAAGTTTCGCAGAGAGTATCTGCTGTCGGATAGTGCCTCCTGCTATTCGCAACTGGCTGACATCGGCAGTATCCAAACCGCTCAGGATGTCGTGAATCTGAGGTTCCAATTCAGCACTATGCAAAAAGTGCCGGTAAGCGTCGGCGGTAATGGCAAAACCATTCGGCACCCGGACACCCTGGGACGCAAGTTCCCGATACATCTCTCCGAGGGAGGCGTTCTTTCCTCCGACGACCGGGATGTCTTCGATTCCAATCTCACTGAACCAGCGGATGAAGGAGGACTCAGTAATCCGGCGGGAAGACGTGACAGAAGGATCGGCAAGCAGACTTTGTGTGCTCATAGTTTTTGTGGTGTCCCGCGGAGCGCCTCGTTTAAGCGATGATTCGACGGTGCGGTTTCGGTCTAACCTCACCGATGCCGGACAAAAAAACTTCCCCTGGATTGGTCAAACCTTTGCCTTCGTTGTCACGTTTCGCTCTCTAACGAATTGAGTTTTAAAAAAGAGGAATTAACGCAAACAACTTGCCAACCCACATGGAGCGAAGTTGTAAGGAGAATGGAATGGTTTCCGTCCAGGAGTAAACAAAGCCTACGGCAACTCTTTTAGAGTGATGTCCTTGAACCACGCCTCGCTCGGCGGGCCACTGTGGATTTGCAAGGCAATGATTCCGTGGTTATCAATGCCCTCTTCTTTCTCTGTGTAATCCACCGTCTGGAATCCATTGATCCAAAGCTGAATGCGATTGCCCTCGCAACGGATTTTGTAGTCATTCCAATCATCCCGTTTGAGCACCTTGTTCACTTCTTCCATGTTCGATTTGGC
The DNA here is from genome assembly GCA_013820875.1 of Verrucomicrobiota bacterium. GTDB lineage: Bacteria > Verrucomicrobiota > Verrucomicrobiia > Limisphaerales > JACDHS01 > JACDHS01. Next base: position 12,958 of record JACDHS010000095.1, read on the forward strand.
GATGACTTTTTTGCGTCGCGATTCGTCATAGATGCTGCCCCACCAATGAGGGTCGCCGAGATCGGCCTGGTACCCGATGACTTCATGGTGATTTGGTATGCGTTGCGTCCGAATCTGCACCCCGGAATTGCACCCTTTGCCAACCAGCTTAAACTTCAGCTTCAAAACAAAATTGGTGTAGCTGCGTGTGGTGCAGAGAAATTCATTTCTTGGAATACGATCATCCAGATTGCCCCCCACAATCGCGCCGCTCTGAATCCGAAATGCCTTGTTCGTGTCACCTTCCCAGCCGGTAAAGGTTTTTCCATCGAACAATTTCACCTGCTTGGATGCCTTGGGTTTTGCAGTTTGTGCGTCGAGCGCAAACACAGCAGCGAGTGCTAAAGCAACTGTAGCTACGAGAATCTTCATCTTGTTCAAACTTTTTTACCATGGATGGCCACAGATGACCACGGATTTTGACCGCGTAAAAAACCGTGAACCAAAAAATAGCCACTTTCACCGCAAAACCGAGAGCCAATCCGCGCGGATCGGGACTCGGTTAGCGTAACCGAGAGGCAATCCGTTCGGATCGGGACTCGGTTAGCGTAACCGAGAGGCAATCCGTCCGGATCGGGACTCGGTTAGCGTAACCGAGAGGCAATCCGCTCGGATCGGGACGCGGTTAGCGTAACCGAGAGGCAATCCGCTCGGATCGGGTCTCGGTAAGCGTAACCGAGAGGCAATCCGCCCGGATCGGGTCTCGGTAAACGTAACCGAGAGCCAATCCGCGCGGATCGGGACTCGGAAAGGGAAACTGAGCGCCCAATTACCGGTGAACGGGAGGTTTCCAGCAGGAATGAACCAACCTCACCCCACGCTTTCCACAATCGCATCCGGCCCGCTGAACCCGACGATCTTCACCGGTTGCCCTTTCTCGATCATTTCGCCCCGCGACATGACGTCCACGATTTCATCGCCGAATTGTGCTCTGCCACCCGGCCGCAATGTCGAAAGCGCCACCCCGGTTTGCCCGAGCCGTGTCGCACGAAGCTTTTCCGTCAGCATTTCTGAGCGAGAACCACTGGTCGTCTGTGAAATAATCGAGGCGTATAGCGGTGTCTTCGGAAGAATTCGCGCCAGCAAAACCGCGGCAACGGCTGAAATCACCAGCGCAAGCCCGAACGTTTCGATGGAATCTTGCAGTGAAGTTTTGAAACGAATATCGGTCGGCCAGGTTGGAGTCCCGGGATAGATATCTACAAAAGCCATGATCAACGAGACGAGAATCAAGCCAACTCCGGCCAGTCCAAGAAAGACCGTTCCAGGAAAAACAAAAAATTCCAGGACAACCAGCACCAGTCCGAGCATAAAAACAATCACCCACTCCGCACCCGACAGCCCGGCGATGTACCCACCCATGAAATAAAGGGAGAAAGCCACGATCCCAACCGCGCCCGGCAATCCGAACCCAGGCGTTTTAAACTCAAGATAAAAAGCGATCATCCCGATTGCCAGGAGCAGGGGACTGATCTTGTTAATCCAGGAGCCAATCTTCTCTGCGCCGGTCGGCTCGATCCGGACAATCTTTGCGTTGGCGTGACCGATTTCCCTGAGAAGTTCTTCAATCGAAGAAATTGTTCCCGCCGACAAAAGCGGTTTTGGTGGATCACCATATTCAGTCGCCGCTTCACGATCTGTCAGCGTTAGTATCTGACCCTTTTCGTTTAACACTTTGCCGTCGATTATCAGTTCCTTGGTTTTTTTGACCATCGCGTCGGCAACTTCGACATTGTGCCCGTTCTTCTCCGCATTCGCCCGCACCAGCGCGCTCAATGCCGAGGTCATCTTCACTTCCATGGTGTCAGGCAACCCCTCTGCTCCACCGCCTCCGGGCGACATCATCACGGGCGCAGCCGCACCGATGACACTCTGGGGCGCCATGTAAATTTCTTTGGTTGCGAACGATATAAATGCTCCAGCAGAAAACGCTTTTCGGTTCACATAGGTGACAGTCAAACCTTTGAATTGTTCGATGATCTGGATGATTTCCTCGGTGGTATCCACGCGGCCCCCGTTGGTCTCCATGTCGAGCACCAGCACATCTGCCTTGGCGTCCATTGCCTCTTTCACTCCGCGCCGCACCACGTAAACCAAAGGCGGCATGATGTCATCGCGGACGGGAAGAATATAAACTGTGCTGGAAGCATTGGTCTGAGCGTCCCCCTCTTTAACCGCGAAGAGTTGCAGCAAACAAAATAGGCCAAGGAACCAACGTTTCATAAAGCGACCCTAGAGTAGTTCGTGACGCCCCGCAAGCAGTCTGAGGTCAGTATTCAGTCCAGTAGTTCAGCCTGCCAGCCATCCGTCCCATTATGTCCCATTCGTCTCATTCCCTTTAAATGAAAATGCGTTGTTTGGCGTCTGAGACTGTTGTTAACTGTTTTACTCACATGAAATTGATTCTTGGCAGGTTGTTGATCGGTGGCTTTTTCGCCTGGGGGACATTGGCCCACGCTGACCTGACTCCCGAACAGGTTCAACAATTACCCGCCCCCGCCACTCACAAGATTGATTTCGCAAAGGAAATCCAACCGATCCTCAGTGTCAGTTGCGGTAACTGCCATGGTCGCGGCAAATCCAAGGGCGACTTCCGGATCGATGATCGCGCAACATTCCTGAAAGGGGGCGACTCCGGCCCCGCAGTTGTTCTCGGCAAAAGCGAGAAGAGTTTGCTCATCGAACTGGTCATGGGGTTCGATCCGGATGCAATCATGCCGGCGAAAGGTTCAAAACTGAAACCGGAACAGATCGCCCTCCTCCGCGCCTGGATCGACCAGGGAGCGCCCTGGGAGAAGGAAGTTTGGCTGGGTAAGATTGAACCGCAAAACCTGCACCCGCGTTTGCCGCAAGTTCCGCAAAACAAAAAGTTCAGCAACCCGGTGGACGCTCTGCTCGATGGTTATTTCAAAACGAACAAAGTGAAATGGGCGGCGCCGGTCAGCGACCGCGCCTTTGCGCGTCGCGTTTACCTCGACGTCATTGGACTGCTCCCGCCCGCCACTGAACTGGACCAATTCGTTTCCGATAGACGACGCGATAAGCGCGAGCAACTCGTGCAGAAGTTGTTGAATCAAAACCAGGCTTACGCCGATCATTGGCTCTCTTTTTGGAACGATCTCCTGCGCAACGATTACAAAGGCACTGGCTACATTGATGGTGGGCGCAAGCAGATCACGAAGTGGCTTTATTCATCATTGCTCACCAACAAACCATATGATGGGTTCGTCGCCGAGTTGGTCAATCCGACTCCAGAATCAGAAGGGTTCACCAAAGGCATTGTTTGGCGTGGCGTGGTGAACGCTTCGCAGGTGCCTGAAATGCAAGCCGCGCAGAACATTTCGCAGGTCTTCATGGGCATCAACATGAAGTGCGCCTCCTGCCACGATAGTTTTATCAACGACCTGCAACTTTCCGATGCCTATTCACTCGCCAACATCTACAGCGAGAAACCGCTGGAATTATTTGAGTGCGACAAACCGACCGGCAAAATGGCGGTCTCGAAATTTCTTTATCCCGAGTTCGGCAGCATCGACGGCAACGCCGACCGCACGAACCGCATGAAACAATTGGCCGATTGCGTCATCAGCGAGAAGAACGGACGTCTCCCGCGCACATTGGTAAACCGATTGTGGGACAGGTTCATGGGGCAACCGTTTGTCGAAGTGGATGACATGGAACAGAAAGCGTGGAACCCCGATCTGCTCGATTGGTTGGCGGAAGATTTCGTCGCGCACAACTACGACGTGAAACATCTCATCGCGCAGATCGTTACTTCGCGCGCTTACCAACTGCCTTCCGTGAACGTGGACCAACTTGAGAAACAGTATGTCTTCCGAGGGCCATCCGTCCGTCGTATGACGGCGGAACAACTCCGCGACGCGCTCACCAGCGTCACAAGCATCGGTTACGCTGCGCCCAACGCGGAAGTCGAAGTGCTTGATGAAACAACCCTGAAAAAGTTTGGCCTTCGTGCGGAGACAAAATGGATTTGGAATGACAAAGCCGCCGCATCCAAAGCTCCGGCTGAAATCGTTTACTTCCGCAAAACTATACATCTCGCAACAACCCCAACCGAAGCCAATGTGGTCGTTACCAGCGACAACAGTTTTATTCTCTATGTGAACGGCACGAAAATCGGTGAAGGCAATGATTTTAACAAACCGTACCTCTTTGATTTGCGCGAAGTTTTGAAAAACGGTGCCAACATTATTGCCGTTCGCGCCGCCAATCACCTACCAAACAATGCTTTGCCCAAACCGGGCGAACTTGTTCCAGGAACAGAGAACCCGGCAGGCCTCCTCCTCTATGCGCGGGTTCGCTCAGGAAAGGAGAGCGATGAAAAGGTGATGGATTTCGCCACCGACAAAACGTGGATTTGGAGTCGCGCAGAAGTGAGCGGCTGGGAAAAGAAAGGGTTCGCGGCGGCAGAGTGGTCCAATGCGATCGAACTTGGTGCGGCGCAAATGGCTCCATGGCGTTTGAAGAAAGATCATATCCCCAACAAGCTGGCTTCCACCCAGTCAGGTGCTATTCGGGCGGCCCTGGTCAATGCGGATCCTTTGGCAGTCGCACTGGGCCGCCCCAATCGCGAACAAACCGTCACCACCCGCCCCTCGGAGGCCACGACCCTGCAAGCTTTGGAAATGACGAATGGCGAAACCCTTGCGGACATCCTGCGTCGCGGCGCCGAGGCAATCACCGCCGAGGCAAAATCCGAACGTGAATTGATTCAGCAGATTTACCAGAACGCGTTAGGAAGGAAACCGACTTCAGCAGAACGTAAGTTGGCTGAAGAATTGTTGGGCAAACCGGTGAACAAAGAGGGCGTGGAAGATTTGCTCTGGGCAACGACAATGTTACCGGAGTTTCAGTTAATTTATTGAACCAGAAGTGAACGTATGAATGACTTGAACGAACTGAGGGAAAAGGCGATGACGCTGCCAAAGTTAGACCGCATCCGACTTGCCCAAAGCTTGTGGGACAGTGTTGAAGATCGCGACTTACCCGGTTTCACTGAGACGGAGTTGCAGGATGAATTGCGCGCACGGTTGGCGGACGAACCAGATGAAACCTGGAAAACGCACGAGCAGGTTATGGCCGAAGCTAAACGCAAATACGGATGTTAGAGATCAAGTATCATCCGAAAGCGTTGGCCGAAGCATTCGGATCCGCAGATTACTACGATCATCAACAGCGGGGTTTGGGCGAGGAGCTTTTTGCGGATGTTGATGCGGCAGTCCGGTTGCTCCAGGCGGCACCGGAACGACCGAAGCCAGATGCCGACGGCGTACGAAGTTGGAGACTTCGCCGGTTTCCATTTCGGATATATTACATGCTTGACCCGAATCAGATCCGAATATTAGCCATCGCGCATCTACGCCGACGGGTGGGCTACTGGCGAGAGAGACTGAAAGATTGAATGATATGAACAATTGGAACCGACGTGAATTTTTGAAAACCGCGAGTGCTGCGACACTCACTGCGCTGGCTGCCGGTTATCCCAAACAGGTTTGGGCGGACACTGGGGTCGGTGAGAAAATCAAGGCGACTGCGGACACCGTGATCGTTCTCTGGATGGGCGGCGGCATGGCGCACACGGAGACGTTCGATCCTAAACGCTATGCACCGTTCGAAAAAGGGATGGCGACCGACCAGGTGTTGAGCACCTTCCCGACAATCGACACCGCCGTGGACAACATCAAGTTCACTGCCGGTCTCGAGCAGATGGCGAGTGTGATGGATCGCGGAACCTTGATCCGTTCCTACACTGCCGGTGATCTTGGATTCATCCTGCATTCACGCCATCAATATCAATGGCACACCGGCTACGAGCCGCCGCAAACCGTCGCCGCACCGCACATCGGCGCTGTCATCGCGCGCACTCTCGGACCAAAGAACCCGGCGGTTCCAGCGTTCATCGATATTGGGCAACGTTTTGACCTGGGCGAAGGCGAAGAACTCAAAGCATTTCACACCGCCGGTTTTCTCGGCAGCGAATACGGCCCGTTCCTCGTGCCGAATCCCGCGGATGCCGTGAGAAGTGTGCGTCCCCCCGAAGGAATGAGTCCGTCACGTTTTGAGAATCGAAATAAGTTTTATAAAAAGCTGATGGAGAAAGGTCCAACCGGACAACTCGGCAGCGATTACCAGAAGGAATCGTTGTTACGTTCCATGGACAACGCCCATCGTTTGCTCAGTTCACCCGCAGCCAAGGCATTCGACCTCGCGCTTGAGCCGAAGGAAAGTTACGACAAATACAATACCGGCCGCTTCGGCCTGGGCTGCCTGCTCGCGCGGAGACTCACCGAAGCAGGCGCGCGTTTCATCGAACTCACCACTGAATACATTCCCTTCGAACATTGGGACACCCATGAGAACGGCCACACCCGCCTGGCTCAGTTGAAGAAAACAATTGATGCACCCATCGCCCAACTCGTGCGCGACCTGGAATCACGCGGACTGCTGGATCGCACTCTCATCGTGTTGGCCAGCGAGTTCAGCCGGGACGCATTGGTCGAAGGAAAACCTGGTAAAGAGGTGAAAGGCCAGGTGCCGCAACCTGATAAGATTGAAGACCTGAAATTCTACGGGATGCATCGTCACTTCACCGATGCCGGCAGCGTGATGCTTTACGGCGGCGGAATGAAACGCGGCCATGTTCATGGAGTAACCGCTGACGAACGCCCCTGCAAAACGATCAAGGATCGGGTGATTATCGAAGACCTTCACGCCACGATCTATCGCGCGCTCGGCATCCCGGCGACCCTCTCCTACGAAATCGAGAAACGCCCCTTCTACGTGACGCGAGACGGCCATGGTAAAGCAGTGATGGATTTGTTTGCGTGACCAGGAATGTTCCTGTTCCGGACATAACCTTCCAATCCCATCAGTTGCATTATGTGGTTTCTCCTACGGGAAACCTGTGCCTTGGGCCCCTTGTTCCCCGGAACGTTGCGCGGTTAAACCATAGGCACGCCCACTCGTGCCGGAGTAGTCGGACTTGCAGATCCGCAGTTCAACTACCGGATAACCGCCCGCCATGAAGCGCACTTGCAATATGAAAACTAAAAAAACACGTCTTCGCAACGGTTCCATTGGTTTGATCCTCGGAATGATGTTGATCACTCCCACTGTAGCCAGGGCGGCAGAACAAATAAAACTTCCCACACCAACCACACAGCTAATCCTGGAGAATTCTGAAACTTCCACTGAGCCGCAAGCAGTCGTTGTATCGGTAAAAGGAAAATGCGACTACTCCGAAGACGGCGCCACTTTCACGAAACTCGAAGAGAAACAGGTTCTCAAAGAAGGGGTTGTCCTTCGCACCGGCGAAGGTGCGCGGGCAGATATTTTCTTCCGGCGCATCGGCACCACCATGCGTTTGCAGGAGCAAACGGAACTAACCATCGAGAATATGTCACGCCACACGACGGATGGCGATCCGGTGATGCGAACTCTCCTGGACCTCAAGAAAGGCAGGATTTTCACCGTGGTGCGTTCCTTTGTGCCCGGCAGCACATTGGAGATCAGGAACGCCGCCGGACGGTCGGTGGTGGAAGGAGGCGGCACAAAAGGGCGTTACATCATTACGGCCGACGGCACTCAAGTGGCCGATAAAGATTCGGACATTCCCCTCAAAGTCATCGGCCAAACCGGCGTCACCATCATCACTCCCGGACAGAAGTTCCTGGCAGAAGAGGGCAAACTATTGCCACACGATCCTTCCGAAGCCGTGCTGACGTTCATCGAATTCGATGAACTACAGGCTTTGATGGAAAAGCATGACTAACGCAAGGACCCTGGAAACGGATTCGTAGATAGCAACTTGGAGCGAATGCCTCGTCAAGCAGGCGTGTGATTTGTTCGTAGTCTTGTGGTCCGGCCGTTCGCATGCTTTTTGTCTAATGATCTGGTCAGCGGCGGGAACCAGCCGCCGACGATGATGTTCGATTTGGTCGCGATGGTTTTCATCGACCGTCCAGCGTTTGGCGGAGCCTGTTGCTGGCGGGTGGAGTGATGTCGCGCATAACAGTGAACTTGGCCGGTCCCGTCACGCTCTCGTTCACCGCTACAATTTCTCTCTTTGACTGATCCTGGTACATCCACGCGACCTCCATCGTTTTCCTGCCGCTGCCATCCGAAGGTAAGTGAACCACCTGAAACATGGCCACCGGAACTGCGGCTCCATTTTTAATCTTCTTAAGGCGGAACGTGACATTCGTCCCAACAATCTCCGTCTTCACGTCCGAATAGCTCACTACATTATGCTTAGTGTCCGTAAAGCGAGAGAGGAACCGATCAGGAACCGGCGCCACCTTGTATCCCCAGAAGACGCAGTACGGGATATTTTCGGAAGCATTCGGGAAGCGATCAAAAAGGAATCGAAATGCCTCTTCAGTCAACTCGTTCTCGTAGTCTCTGGGTGCAGCCGCGTGCGGATTCACCCGGCATCCCGTCAACAGACTGATCAGCACGATAAGAAGCAAGAGCGGTTTCATTTTATCATCGAACGCAGATGATCGATGATGAAAAGCGCGCCAAGAAAATACCGATTGGAACAACGATGCGACCGCACTCCTCGTCATTCGATCCAGCGCTTGGTTAGACAACGAAAGCCTCATAGAAGGTTGAGCAATAGGATTCTCTTTCAGCGGCAGTGTCAAAATGTTTCGAGTGGTAAACTGGAAACTGATGATCCGAATCGTTTATAACGGTTGCCAAAAGTAATTTCCGGATAGGTTCTGAATCGAGTTATTCTAAAGGAGTAGGAATAAACGATATCGCACAGCTTCGGTGCATCTGGCCGGAGGCCCAAAGGGCCGGCAATCCCTCAGCCCAGCCCACCGGGCTGGGTAAAACGGTTTTACCACATTTGCGGCCTGAAGGGCCGCGATATCCGGGCTCTTAATCCCCCAAAGTAGCATTCCAACAAACGCGATACCTACTGGAGGATGCTGAATACTGAACACCAGATGCACTAAACGCGATAATTGATTGTGGCATGTGCCGGTGATTATCGCAGTCCTTCAGACCG
>JACDHS010000096.1 GCA_013820875.1 Verrucomicrobiota bacterium
CATCCGGAAACCGCCTGGACGGTCTCAAGCCCACTTCAGGATCATCCCGAAACCGCCTGGACGGTCTCAAGCCCACTTCAGGATCATCCGAAAACCGTCTGGATGGTCTCAAGTCCACGTTCCCGGGAAACTCAATTTGGCGGGCGCGCATGGGCGATGGACGTCAGCCAACTGTTCCTGACCAGGAGACTTTGGGGTACAAATCCCACAAAGGAGCCGCTTATAACGTTTCTACGACTCGCCATCCCTCCTTTGCAGGCCTGTTTGCGCTTCCCGCCGAGTGGCGTTTACCGGTGAACCTAAAAACCGCAGTTTAACCGCTAATCTGCGCTAATAGTCGCTAATGGAGAAGCGGTTACGTGAGACAAAGACTTCACCCGGTAAGTGGTTTATTTGCCAGGCTGTTTTCCCCGCAAATTCTTGGATTAGCGTTGGTTAGCGCAGATTAGCGGTTAAGTAACTGCCGGATTTAGGGTGAAATGGTGGGGCTGCGCGCTGCCGAGCCTTTACTTATCGACACTTTTGCGTTCCGATGATATACAATTACTTGTTTCAACGTTTGCCCCCTCAAACAATCAGGCGTTGAGTAGCTTGTGCAATGAGCTTTCTTGCAGCCTTAAATCTTGATTTCGCCCTGTCTATTGGCTCGGTGAAATCGGCCATGCTCATATCGATTCTCAGTGTCTGGGTATTGATTGGGCTTTTCACGTATCTTAACCGCTACACCAAGCGGCGTTATTTTACCCTTTGGACAGTCGCCTGGCTTTTCTACGCTCTTTGGCTCTCGTTGAATTACGTCCTGCTCGAGTCTAAAGAAACGCCGTGGATGCTGATGTACCAACAATGGTGTGTCGGGGTTTCAGCCACTTTTCTGCTCTGGGGCAGCTCGCAGTTCCTTGGATTACGAGTCCGGGAACGGACGCTCGGTTTGTTTCTCGGGTTTCTGCTGGTGTGGAGTTATGTGGGCGCTTATTACCTGGTGAATCCGCTTCACATTCAAATGCCGATATTTGGTTTGATCGGCGTGACCAGCGGTTTGACTGCCTTTTGCTTTTTTAAATATCGCCGCCGCAAACAATTTATCGGCGCAACGCTGCTTGGTTTCGGTTTTTTACTGTGGGGAACGTATTTTGCGTCCTACCCATTTTTCCAGATGACCGATGCGCTCACTGCTTCTGGATTCTTTATTTCCGCTGTGCTGCAGTTGTTCATTGCGGTCAGCATGATTATCCTTGTGCTCGAAGAGGTTCGGCAGGCGAACCAGACGGCCATCCAGCATATTCGCTCGCAAAAAAGCAAGAACAGCGCCTTGCGCATGAAGGTCCACTCGACGGAGGAGCGGTATCGCAGTCTTTTCGATCAGGCCAGTGAGGCAATCATCATTTGCGATGCCACTGATTTGCGCATTCTTGAACTCAACACCACTGCCCAGCGTATGCTCGGGCTGAACCAGGCTGCATCGCTTCTGCGGCATCTTCCATCGGTTTGCCACGCGGCACACGCAGCCTGTATGGCGCCAACTGCGGCCAAAGAGTGGTTTAACTGGTCCTGCCAACAACCTCAGTTGAACCTCGTGCGTAAGAATGGCGGCACCACGTTGACTGAACTGGACGGGGCATTGATCGATTTCGAAGGCAAACCGGCGTATCAATTCTTTTTCCGCGAAGTCACCGAACGCACCAAGCTCGAGCAACAATTGAGGCAGGCGGAAAAACTTTCCGCACTGGGCCAAATGATTTCGGGTGTGTCGCATGAGTTGAACAATCCGCTAGCAGTGATTCGCGGTTACCTGGAGATGGTTCTTACCCATCACGAACTCGCCCCCAACACCCGTTCCGATCTGGAAAAGATTTCCCTCGAAAGCGCCCGCGCTGCCAAGTTGGTTAAGAACTTTTTGGCTTTTTCTCGCGATCAACCGTCGGAGCGGGAAATGGTTGATCTGAATGAAATGATCGAACGCACGGTGGATCTTCGGAAATTGGATTTTCAGCAGCGCAACGTCCAGGTGACACTGTGTTTGCAGTTGGACCTTCCCAGGACCGAAGCGGATCCCGATCAGATCCAGCAGATTGCAGGCAACCTGATGACCAATGCCATTCAAGCCATGGAGCGGAGCAAAGGGCCGCATCGGTTGCAGATCAGTAGCAAGAGCGATGGTAAAACCATCCAGATAACGGTGGAAGACAACGGTCCCGGCGTGCCAGCAGAAATCGAGCAAAAGATCTTTGAACCTTTTTTTACCACTAAACAAGTGGGCCTTGGAACAGGACTCGGCTTATCCATCGCTCACAGCATTATGGCCGAGCACAAAGGGAAGATTCTTTACCAGAGCTCCTCGCTCGGCGGCGCCGCATTCATTCTGGAGTTGCCCGTTGTGGAGAAACTTTCTGCAATTCCCGCGCGCGTCCAGCCTTCCGCACCGGCAAAACCGAAAGCGCGCACTCGATCCGGTAGAATTCTGGTGCTGGATGATGAGCTCGCGCTGGCCGAACTTCTTTGTGACATGTTGCGCATGTTGGGGCATCAGCCGACGTTCTGCCTCAATCCCCTGGCGGCCCTGGAACTGATGAACCAACGGCATTTCGATTTGGTCCTGTCGGATTTCCGGATGCCGGGCATGTCAGGAAAAGAGTTTCATGACGCTGTGTTCCAGCGGGACAGGGATCTTGCGCGGCGCATTGTGTTTCTCACAGGCGATGTTATCGCTGACGAGACGTTTGATTTCATTCGGGAGAACGGCAATGCCCACCTGGAAAAACCTTTTCAACTAACCGACCTCGCCCAGATCATTTCGGAGAAACTGCAGGAAACGGAATCTGCGTCAGTTGTCAAGGCCCAGGTCTAGTGTGGTATGCACGTGAAACTTGATCCCCCGGTTCCTCCTTCTCGCTAGTTTTCATTTGTCATCTGCCTCGTTCGGGGCATTCTGTTTCCATGGGACAACGCCGTGAAGCGCGTGAACGCGCTGTACAGTTCTTATTTCAGTACGATCTTAACCCGCCCGAAAATCTCGAAGGGGCGCTCAATGCATTCTGGGATTCACAGCGCGCCGCCGCGCTTGGCAACGACAAAGCGACCTGGGGGGAAAAAACCGAATTGCCGCCTCCTAATGCCGAAGAAAGCGCGGTGCGCTTGTTTGCCGAACCGTTGATTCGCGGCACCATCGAGAACCGCGCAAAGCTTGACGAAGAGATCATGAAGTACGCGCAGAACTGGGATCTTCACCGCATGGCCGCCGTGGATCGCAACATCCTTCGCCTGGCTATTTACGAAATGCTTTTCCGGGAGGATATTCCCCCCGTGGTGAGCATCAACGAAGCTGTGGATATCGCCAAAAAGTTTTCCACCGATGACAGCGGTAAATTTGTGAATGGAATTCTCGACAAAGTGAAGGGCGAATTGATGCGACCAGCGCGGATAATCAAATGATTCAGGTGTATTAACATGTTTGCTGACCTTCATCTTCACACCAGTTTCTCAGACGGCACCTACTCGCCGGAGGAACTCGCTGCCAACGGGAAGAAGCATTCTCTTGCTGCCATGGCTTTGACCGACCATGACACGATGGAAGGCTGCCCCCGCATGGCGGCCGCTTGTGAGGCACTGGGCATCGAATTTATTCCCGGCACAGAACTCACCTCTGAGATCAAAGGTGTGGAAGTCCATTTGCTCGGCTATTTTCTGGATATTAAAAACATGCGACTGCTGAAGGAAATCGGCGATTTCCAACGCGTGCGGCAACAGCGCATTTACGAGATAGTGGCGCGGATCAATGAACTCGATATTCCGCTGAAGGCGGAATCGGTGTTCGCGATTGCGAATTGCCAATCGCCGGGGCGCCCACACGTGGGACGCGCTCTCGTGCAAGGTGGGTTTTGCAGGACCATGGACGAGGCATTCGAACGCTTTCTCAAGAAATACCGCCCAGCTTATGTGCCAAAAGCCAAGATGTCTGCGCGTCATGGGATCGAATTGATTCATCAGGCCGGGGGCCTGGCGGTTGCGGCGCATCCTGCCTTGAATCAAACAGATGAGGTCATCCCAAAGCTGGTGGAGGCTGGACTGGACGGGATTGAATGTTTTCACACCAAACATTCTCCCAGCGATTCAAAGCGCTACCTGCGGCTTGCCGAACAGTACAATCTACTCGTAACCGGCGGCTCCGATTGCCATGGCATGAGCAAAGGCAAACCACTCATCGGTTCGGTCAAGTTACCCTACGAATACATCGAGAAGATGAAGGTAGCGTTGGACAGGCGGCGCGCGGCGTCCAACCAGCCATCGCCGGGCAAGGCACAGGCCATTTAGGCCACCCCCACTTTCAGTTTAAATCACCATGGGTTTATTCCAAAAATTCAAGGACGGGCTTTTCAAGACGCACGAAAAGCTCACGCACGAAATCAAGCGGATCGTCACCCGTTCGCCACGACTGACCGCCACGAGCATCGAAGAACTGGAAGTTGCCCTCATCGGCGCCGACCTCGGGATGGCAATGACTTCGCAGATTATCACCGCCGTCAAGGGAGCTTACGAAACACAAGGCAACGGCGGGGTGGACATCCTGGCGGTGGCACAGCGGGAGGTTGAAAAAGCACTAGCCAACAACAAGGCTGAATTACGCAAAGAGCCTGGATTAACAGTGGTCTCCATCGTCGGTGTCAATGGCACCGGCAAGACCACCACTTCCGCCAAGCTCGCGCATTTTGTGAAAGCGCAGGGACAAACTTCGATTCTTGCCGCGTGCGATACCTTTCGCGCCGCTGCAGTGGAGCAGATCAAACTCTGGGGTGAACGCTTGAACATCCCGGTCGTCTCTGGCTCTCATGGAGCGGACCCCGCCGCAATCGCCCACGATGCCATATCTGCCGCGATCTCCCGCAAGGCGGATTACGTTTTCATTGATACGGCCGGCCGTTTGCACACCAAAACGAATCTGATGCTGGAATTGCAAAAGGTACATCGGGTGATCGGCAAAAAAACGCCCGGCGCACCGCACGAAGTCCTGCTCGTGCTCGATGCCACCACCGGCATGAACGCGCTCAACCAGGCACGCGAATTTCACAAAGCCGTGCCGCTCACCGGTCTTGTCGTCACCAAACTCGACGGCACCAGCAAGGGTGGCATGGTTGTGGCTATTCAGAAGGAACTCGGTTTGCCTATCAAATTCATTGGCCTCGGTGAACAGGCGGACGATCTTCAACCATTCGATGCGAAGCAGTTTGCGGAAGCGTTGTTTTCTGAGAAATAGGCGGAGTGCGGTAAAAGTGACACCTTGTCGCCAGCGATCTGTTTGGTATTTTTCCGGAAGGTGAAAACCAAGCACTGAGTTGAACATTTCTCATCCGGGCAAAACGAACCGATTGTTTTGGGCTTAGACTTGGATATGGTTAATTCATGAAAACAGTGAAAGAGCAGTTCATAGTGGATCACCACGGCAAAACCGTCGGTGTGCTGCTCGACCTGAAGACTTATAGTCGTCTCCGCGAAGCTGAAGAAGAACTGTCCGACGTCCGCGCTTACGACACAGCAAAGCCGAAAATCACGTTGGAATTACAACGACGGGAATATGTTTCACTTTCTCAATTGAAGAAGGGGCGGTCAGTGAAACGAAAATGACCTATACTGTCCAGCTTGGCGTTTACGAACGGGTGATTATCGAATAATATACGAAATTCACGAAATGGTTCTTCGAGTGATTGTCGTCACAGTAGGTCACCGCCGGGACATTTACCGCTGATGAACTTCCCCACACACCAATCTCTCATGCGCCGAGCCATTCGCCTCGCCAAACGCGCTCACGGTGAAACATCACCCAACCCATTGGTCGGCGCGGTGCTGGTCAAAGGTGATATAATCCTCGGACAAGGATGGCATCATCGCGCAGGTCAACCGCATGCCGAGATTGAAGCAATTCGCGATGCCGAAAAGCGCGGTTCGAATATTAAAAGCGCCACCCTCTACGTAACACTCGAACCCTGTTGCACTCACGGTCGCACTCCACCTTGCACCGATGCCATTATTGCTGCTGGGATCAAGCGGGTTGTTGTAGCCGCCACCGATCCCAACCCGCACCACGCGGGCAAGGGGTTCGATCTCCTGCAACGCGCCGGGATTGAGGTGATCTCTGGAATTGAAGCCAAAGGCGCCGAAGCCATCAACGAAAGCTTCAACCATTGGATCGTCCATCGCACACCGTTCATCACAGTGAAAGCCGCCATGACGCTCGACGGCAAGATCGCCACATCAAGTGGGGAATCGAAATGGATCACGGGCGAAAAGGCGCGGGCCTATGGAATGAAGTTGCGAAAGGGCGCAGATGTGATTCTTGCTGGCATCAACACTATTTTGTTCGATGATCCCGGACTTACCATCCGCGACGCGAAACCGGGAAAAGGCAAAGCGCTTCGCCGTCTTATTCTCGATCCGCGCGCGCAAACGCCCCTGACCGCGCAAGTGGTCTCAGATGAATTCGCCTCGCGCACCACCATCATCACCACGGAGTTGGCTGCTGCCAAACGCGTATCTGATCTCGACAAACAGGTGCAGGTGCTCAAAGCGCCATTGAAGAATGGAAGAATCGACCTGCGCTGGCTGCTAAAGAAACTCGGAAAAGAAAACGTGACCAACCTTCTAGTGGAAGGTGGCGGCGAAACCAACGCACAATTTTTGGAACAAGGATTGGCCCATCGAGTAGCGTTCTTCTATGCACCCAAAATCATCGGTGGTCGAGACGCGCGCAAAGGAGTCGCTGGAACCGGCCTTTCAAATGTGGCGCATAAAATTTCTTTGACGTCTGTGGAATATAAAATTCTCGGAGACGATCTTTTACTCACGGCTCGGGTTGCCTGAGCTTCATGGATTAAGAATTTCCTCCGGCGTGCTGAAAGGAGCAGGTGAATCATCAGGCAATTTCCATACCTGGGTGCCATCGGAATTGCTGAAGTATAAACGCGAGGGAGAAACCGTCGTAGGATCGCCATCAGCCCAGAAAGCGAAGAAGGGGTCGGCAGCGTTCTTTGGGCGCCGCGCATAGGTGTGGTTGTATGTGCTTGAGTGGGTAATCTGCCGCACCAGCGTCCAGGTCAGCCCTTCATCCTGGCTCGACCAAAGCGCCATTTCTCCGCCGGTTTGATACGGTTGCGGTCCAGTCTGCGTGGGGCCAATGATAAACCAGTTTGTCCCATTGATGTAGAGGCTTCCCATATCGTAGTTATGGTCGGACTGACAAACCGTTGAAGTGATCCATTGTGATCCATTCCAGCGTGTGATGGTCCAGGTGCGAGGATCATTCTGGGGGCCGGGTTGGTATCCAGCACTGGTTATGTAAAGCATCACCGGATATCCGTTCGAATCAAAGTTCAGGTCTAACCCATAAACCAGTTTGTCCTGCGCAGCATAATCTATGATTAACGCAGGATTATTTGTAGTCGTCAGGGGTATGCTCAATGGCGTGCCACCCGCAGTGGTCCAGGTGCTTCCAAAATCTGTTGTCTGCATATAATAAAGATCTGTTCGTTTATCCACACTACCGCCCGGGTGCCGATTAAAGAAGGTTCCCACTTTACCGTCCCGCGTGTTGCTCACCTGGTAGTGGCCACCAATGCCCGCAAGCTTTTGATGCCCGCTCCAGTTCGTGCCGTCCGCACTGGTTTCCCAGTAAAGTTCGCGGCCCGCGGTGTATTTCGTGAACAGATGAAAGAAGCCTGCCCCTTCGAGGTGCCATGGTTGCGGATAGGTGATTTCATCCTGCATCATCAACTCGAACCCGCTGACGTTATACGGCGCCCTGCTCCGATATTTGAAACCGGGACGTGACTTGGCTCGGCCACTGACGAAGACCCAAACGTATCCTTCGGCATCAATACAGATGCTGGCGTTATCGTGCGGATCATTCACACCTGCTTTGTCATGCACGATGGTGGGGCGCATGACCTGATGCGTCGCGTGATCGTAGTAGGAAGCCATGATGAGCAGGTGACGTTGATCCTTGATCGTTCCGCCATAAACAAAGAAAGTTTTGTTTACCTCTTCGGAGTAGATGGCGATAGGAACATGATTCGCCGTGTAGGTGCCCAATCCCCCAGAATACTTGTCACCATGTTCGGAAAACTGGCCGAGCGTAAACCAGATGCCTCGAAAACCATCGTTCCGATTAATCTCCAAAGCCGCCAACCGCTCAACTCGATAGTATGCCGATGTCTGGTTTGTAGCGGGATGGGAAAAACTCTGAAGCGATCCGTCTCCCGTAAGCAAACCGACCATGCGCCATGCGAAAGGCTCCAGGGTATCCGATTTTTCCAAAAGGTAATCGCGATTAAGGTCGGCATGGAAAGAAAGATGAAATTCACCTTCAGCCAGGTGCGCATTGATCACCGAAAAGGGTAATTCCGGCACAGGCAACGTGGCGGTACCGCTTATGACGAGGTTGTCTATATCGCCGAATTGCCCTACCGGCCCGCGAATACCTCCAATCCGCAAACGACCAAAACCTGTGCCGGGACTGAACGCATGCCGGAAAGGCAGGTTTTGTCCGTAGTTCGTGCCATCGATCTTGAGGTCGAAAAAATTCGAGGCTCCGCCGATGTAGTTCACAATCTCGACGGAATGCCAGTTGGTATCCAGGTTGAAAACGGGAATCCATGCGGCTCCATCATAGTAACTTATTTTGCCGGCAACCGTTCCCCAGCCCAGCATGCTGGCCATGGAACTACCCGAAGTGGGCATCAAAACAATGTCCAGGGTACGCTCCAAACTGGAAGCTCGTGCGTCGAATTTTATTGTGAGCGTGCCTTCAGTGACCGCAGGGAAACGGAGGTAATCCAGGTTGTCGGTTCCAGTCTGGCTGCGACGAAGAACCTTACCGTGCGCTCCGCCCAGAGATAAAATCTGAGCAGGCTGCGCGGCGGGCGACCATGAAGCGAATCCATCAATGACCGCTTGCAAAGGACCAGCCGGATAAATCGTTTCGCTGTCGAAACCTTGCACGTCCGCGAGAACGTTTTCGTTTGTTTGCGCCATCACGGCTCCACTGCCAATGGAGAGCACGAGACAGCCGCAACAACAGGCCATACGGATCCATTGTTTTTTAAACCGATCCAAAATTGCCGCACAATGGAAACGGATCATTGGGTTCGGATACGATAATAGCGTGCGTTGCCAGAGATGCTGTTGTCCGTGGCCTGCTTTACAGAACCGTCACCGGTAATGGTTTGCAATGTAACCCAGACATTTGACCCAAGGTTCTCGGTATATTCAACGACATGGTCGAACCCGGTCTGGCTCGTGAACGAGAAGGTCAAGGTAGTGCCTGTGCGTGCGATGTTCGTGAGCGACACAGGATTGGCCATTGTTGAAAGCGGCTGGACTTTCAAAACGAGATTGTCCACCTCACCATATTCCGCAAGAGCCGATCCACGAATGGCGCCAAATCGGATGCGGCCCACCGGGGTTCCTGCGGCGATGTTGTGACGGAACGGAAGTTTTTCACCGACCAGCAAATCATTCACCTTCAGATCGAAGGTCCGCGCGTAGGGACCGCTCAAATAATTAATCGTGGTATATTTATGCCAACTGGTCCCGGGTTGAGTGAGAGGAACCCAGGCATTTGAAAGGACATTGAAATAGGCAAAATGATCCTCGACCGTACCCCAACCCAGGAAGCTGGCCATGTTGCCTCCAGTCGCCTGAAGGAGACATATATCCAACGTCCGGGCACTGATGAGCGAAACGCGAACGTTAGCTTCGATGGTAAGTATTCCAGAGGCAACCAACGGGAAATTCAGCATATCGGTCCGATCAACACCCATCTGCGTGCGGCGAAGCACTTTGCCTTCTGTTTCTCCCGCATAAACAATTTCTGCCGGTTCATCCGTTGCCGGAGTCCAGAAGCTCCCGTCCTGTTCAGCGGCTTGCAGTGGCCCTTCCGGATAGAGGGAGGGACTGGAAAACCCGCCAGAATCGAACAGCGTGAAAGGTCCGGCGGCGGCAATAAACGTCCGGGTGAGAGTTGAGCTGCCGGCATCATTGCTGACAATAATCTCCAAAGTATATCTGCCCGGAACGAGCTGGTCGTAAGAGACGGAACGATTGGTGGATGAACCGCTGAATTGCAGGCTGCTCGAGACATCCGTTCCATTCAGCAGCAGGGTGATGTCAGCGGTGGCGATCGCCAATCCTGAACTCACAGTGAATTCCAGGCCGTCTGCGGGATGCATCACAGCATAGTTCGAAACGCTGAGGTTGTTGATCGATGGAGGCGGAAATGCATTGGAATCCTCGGGGCCGGCAGTGATCACCAAATTGTCTATTTTACCCTCCGCGAGCAGTGGACCGGTGTTTTGGCTGTTGTAACGGAGTTGCCCGAATGAAGTGCCCACCGGGGCATTGCGCCAGGCCAGTTTCTCCGCGACGGCTATATCATCCACGAACACATCATATTTCCCGGCAGCCGGGCCACTCAGATAATTGACAATTTTGAAGTGCTGCCAATCCCCCGACAGGTCGGCTATGGACAGCCAATTCACGTTGTCGTGGTAGGCCAGCTTTCCAGCAATTTCGCCCCACACCAGGAAGCTGCCCATTTGGCCAGCGCCTTGCGCAGCGAGGGAGATATCAAATGTTCTGCCCGACGTCGTGGAAACCCACGCGTCGAATTCAATGATCAGCGTTCCTGAAGAAACGGGCGGAAAATGAACATAGTCAGGGCAGGATACCCCGGTGTTGAGCCGCTTAAGCACCTTGCCCTGAAGTCCGCCGACATTCTCGATTTCCGCCGGCTCCAAGGAATTAGGCAACCAGGTTCCTCGACCGTGCGTCACGTTCTGGAGGGCTCCATAAGGATAGATTTCGTCACTCGTAAAACCTTCTGAATCAAACAGTGTGAACGCGCTGGTTGCCGTGTAGAAAGTATTGCTAATAATCGTCGGCCCCGAGGCATTGGCTGCGCTGATCATCATTGTGTATTCCTCGTTCGGCACCAACCCTGAGAACGAAACCCAATGATTCGTCGCATCTCCAGTGATAAACAACTGATTCGACACATCCACCGAGTTCAACACCAGCGAGATGTCGCCCGGGGCCACATCCAGATACGATTGCACTTGAAACTGGATTCCATTGGTTGGCTCATGAATTGCATGGTTAAGCGGGCTCAAGTTCACAATGTTCGGCGGCGGCGGCGGCGCTACCTGCGAAGTGATAAAACCGAAATCGTCGAAACCAATGCGGGTGTTGACCGGGTTAACAGTGCCGCTGGCAAAGCTTCTGAAATTCACGTTGGTGATGTATCTGCCTTCCAGAGCGGCGAATCCAAAGAACGTATCGTCGGAAGTCTTCGGATTTCCCACAGCCGACTGTGCCACCTGGGTTGATCCATCGTCAAAAGAGACCGTCACCTGGATGTCACAGGGGTAGGTCGCGTGGGTTCGTGAGAGAATGGCAAACCCGATCCTTGTCACCGCCTCGGTCGGCAGTACCTGGCCCGTCCCAACATCCACGGGCCGCGCAATCATCAAGCTGTAATTGCTCGTGTCAGCAGCCGTCGTGATGGCGGCGGGATTGGAGATCGGCGTCAGCGTGCTTGAGGAGATGACCGGTGTCAGTCCAGCGGTGGAAGTCATCTGCAAACGCTTCCCGTGGCCCACGCCGTACGTTCCGGAGAGCACCGTGTTACCGCCCGTGACGGACGTTGGAAAATCGAACACGCCACCAATATTGGCGTTATACGCGGACAGAACCGCGCTGCTGAAACTGCTCCGCGTGTGCGGTTCAGTCGTCGCATCTTTTTCGATGGGATTCGTCCCGCCGGCGGCAAAAACGCCAGTCGTCGCCTGACTATACTGGCCGTAGCTGCTGGTGTTGAGAAACAAAGCAGCCAGGAGAAGCGAGTTGCCGATAATCGATGTAGTTTTCATGTGATATTAAAAGGTACTTTACCGGAGAGTATCCAGTTCGATGTAAAATTTGGACTGTTGCACCGCGCTTGGAACTGAAGTTGACACTTTCAATGTCTCCGGCCCGGGTCTTGCCCAGCGAACAGAACCATCGCCAAACAGTCGATTATAGCCTTCGTCCCCATGGACAGGATATATCGTGCCGGTGTCTCCAATCCCGCCACCGGAGAAGTTTTTCACGCCAATAAAATCGCTATAAACCACATTCGTGGCGAAGTCTTTAGTTTTCCATTCGGTAGCCAACACTCCACTGACAATGAAAGTTCTTGCCGGATAGGAAATCCGCACCCCCGTGCCCTCCCATTGGTTGGCCGGAGAATTGTAAGCCAACGCTTCATCAGCCCGGGCATCCCCGGACAAACAATAAAAGGAACGTGGCGGAGTGATATATTTGCCGGTGTAGAGCAGTCCCAGATTCCGGTAGGTGCCACCATTTCGAAACCAATACGTGGTGAAGGCGGAGGCCGTTCGAAAAATGGTCGGCATTTTGTCGGAATTATCCGACGCATACATATTCACTCCCAGCCCCAACTGGCGCAGGTTACTCAAGCAACTGGTTCGTTTTGCACGCTCTTTTGCTTTGGAAAGCGCCGGCAGGAGCATTCCGGCAAGAATTGCAATGATTGCAATCACCACTAAAAGCTCAATCAAAGTGAAACCCCGGCACCAGGAGATTACTGCTTTATTTCGAAGCGACCCGGGGCAGGCCGTTGACTTGCGATGCGTCGGGTTCATTTGACGGGTTCCGTGTGAGATTTCGACTCTGTTTTATAAGTTTTCCTGTGAGCGGTCGATATCTTTCAATCTAGCAGCCCCCTGTTTCACTCGCGGGGGAATTCCTACCCGAACAATCCAATTCCCAACCTTGCTTTGGCACAGAACTTCGCTTTTTCTTTCTGTGATGTTCACTGGCATTATTGAAGAGACCGGCATGGTCCACAAAATCACCCCGAGCAAACAAGGTATTCAGCTCGATATCCGGACGCAGTTGTGCGGACGCGGGCTGAAGCTCGGTGATAGTGTGGCCGTAAATGGCTGTTGCCTGACCGCGACGAAGATCACCGCTCAAAAAGCATCTAAAGTGGTTCGGTTCGATCTGCTCCAGGAAACCTGGGAATGCACCAACCTGAAGTTTGCGAAACCCGAATCTCTCGTGAATCTCGAACGTTCTCTCCGCGCCGATTCACGGCTCGGCGGCCATTTCGTGACAGGCCACATCGATGGAATGGGAAAAATCGAAAAGTGGGAACGCAAAGGGGCGGATCACATTCTGGAGATCTCAGCCCCCGCAGACATCCTTCGTTACGTCATCTTTAAAGGTTCGATTGCTGTGGATGGAATCAGTCTGACGGTGGCCGCAGTGATGAAGAAACATTTCCGTATTTGGATCATTCCGCATACCTACGAGGTCACAGCCCTACGTGAACGCAAGGTCGGAGATTTTGTAAACCTTGAGGCTGACATGCTGGGCAAATACGTGGAAAAATTTATTTCTGCCCGAGAAAAGCGAATGTAACCAAAAGAAAATTTGGTGCGCACGACAGGACTTGAACCTGTACGCCTTACGGCACTACCACCTCAAAGTAGCGTGTCTGCCAATTCCACCACGTGCGCAGCGAGGGAGATAATGAAGCACCAGTTCATCCCTTCGCAAGTGGAATATGGAACGAGAACGTATCTATTTTTAACGGGATCCTGGTCTGAAATTTGTTCTCCGAAGATTTCCGCAATGTAAGCCGTTGTTTGACTTAACCAGAAGCAAAGTCGTGATGGGTCTGCCGAATCCGTTCCGATTACTTTACTCGGATTGGATCTCAAACTGAAAAAGCGAAGGACTGCCTTGCTCGCGGAGGTCTGTTGCTTAGAGCAGCGCTTCTTCGGTTTCGAGGAAGCCCTGCAATTGCCGCAACCGGGTGGGATGACGCATTTTGCGAAGCGCTTTCGCTTCGATCTGACGAATTCGCTCGCGTGTCACCTTGAATTGTTTTCCAACTTCTTCCAGTGTTCGTGAATAACCGTCCCCCAGACCGAAACGCAGTTCGAGAACCTTGCGTTCGCGCTCATTCAGGCTCGTTAAAACATCGCCCAGCTTGTCTTTCAACAAACTATAACTGGTCATGTCAGAAGGGTTTTCGGCTGCCTTATCTTCAATGAAATCACCGAAGTTTGTATCTTCGCTGTCGCCCACCGGCGATTGTAACGAGATTGGTTGCTGCGCCATTTTCAGGACTGCCCGCACGCGATCCACTGGCATCTGCATTTCATCGGCAATTTCATCGGGGCTGGGCTCGCGTCCGAAATCCTGGATCAACTGTTTTTGCACGCGCATCAATTTGTTGATCGTCTCAATCATATGCACCGGAATACGAATGGTGCGGGCCTGATCAGCAATGGAGCGGGTGATCGCCTGGCGAATCCACCAGGTCGCGTAGGTGGAGAATTTATAGCCGCGGCGATATTCGAATTTTTCCACGGCCTTCATCAACCCCATGTTGCCTTCCTGAATCAAGTCCAGGAACGATAGGCCGCGATTTGTGTATTTTTTTGCGATGGAAATGACCAGGCGCAAATTAGCTTCGACCATTTCCGTCTTCGCCTGGGTTGCTTTCCTGGAGAAATGCTGAAGTTCCTGGTAGGCCTTAAGGTAGTTCTTGAAATCCATCCGGACGAACTCTTCCAGCGCGTTGATTTTGCGCTGTTCCGATTGGATGATCGTCTGCTGTTGCATTGATTTGCGTTGCTTCTCGAATTCCCGAATGACTTGCGTGCTGGCCTGGATCTTGTCGTGGATGTTGTCCGCGACCAATGCCATTTCTTCGATGACCTTCTGTTTGTAGTAGAACTTGGGAAAGGTGCGCTGCAGCTTGGCGTCAATTTTTTTAAATTCCTGCTCAAAGGTCTCACGCTTGGTTTTGCTGGAAGCGGTTTGCCATTTGGAATATTGATCGTCCACCTCCTGATCAACGAGGCGCACCTGCTTTACGAGGCGGCGCAGGTCTTTGGTGTGCAAATCACGGCTGTCGATCTTCTTGTCAACAATCACCCGGTCAAAGCGTTCCTTGGGTGGTTCTGATATGAGTTTTTCAGCCAGGGCAATATGCTCTTTCCCAGAAAAGCCAAAGCTGTAAATAACCCGCTTAACTTCGTTTTCCGCATCTTCAATCCGCTTGGAAATTTCTACCTCCTGCTCGCGGGTCAGCAAGGGCACCTGTCCCATTTGCTTGAGATACATGCGAACCGGATCATCGAGAATATCGAGCTTCGACTTGTCCTCCTCCTCTTCTGGTTCCGGTTGTTTGACGCGATCTACTTCCGCCTGATCGACAATCTCCACTTCAAGACCGCGGAGCTTGACGTAAACTTCGTCAATTTCTTCCGGGGTAATGACCGTTTCCGGTAAAGCCTCATTAATGTCATTATGAGTGAGGTAACCCTGCTCCTGCGCCAACCGCACCAACTCCTTCACTTTTTCTGTCAGATCAACACCCGCCTGTGTTTTCGGAATGTTGACATCGCTACGTTCCAGAAACGGGGCAGGAGCGGTCTCGGGGCGCCTGGACTTCTTCGCTTTCTTCTTCACCGGCTCCGACTTTTTACGGGAGCCTCCTGTGGCTTTGACCCTCGCTGTTTTTACTTTGGCTGGTGTTCGGCTGTTCCGGGAGAGAGGAGCGGGTTTCTTCGCCTTTTTTACCATAAACAGAAAAATTCGAGTTTTGCCAATGGGGTGGCCCTTCATCTTTTTTGTACACCGCCTGTGAGTCAAGTAATCAAAGCGAATTTTGCAGCGAATTAAAGTTGTGAATAACCCAAAAATGGCGCGCGTTCTGCTAAATTAGTCACTTTAAATTTAGCTCGCGAATTTCGCCTCGTTCTGGAATCTCTATTCCCATGATTACCCCGATTGGAAACGTTCCCCCCAGTCGTATTGTGTTCATTTGCGCCCTGCTGATACTTGGGACATTTGCGCTCTTCTGGCCGGTCACCAATTACGAGTTCATCGGCTACGATGACCCTGCCTACATCACGCAAAACCCGCATGTTCAAGCCGGCCTGACCAAAGAAAGCATTGCATGGGCATTTGGCAATGTGGCGAGCGAGGCCACTTATTGGCATCCCCTCAGTTGGATGTCGCATATGTTGGACTGCCAACTCTTCGGGTTGAATGCCGGAGCCCATCACCTTGTCAGCGTGGGGTTTCATGCCCTCAATTCGCTGCTGTTGTTTTTTCTGTTGCGCGGCTTGACGGGATCTTTATGGCGCAGTGCCGCAGTGGCGGCTCTTTTCGCATGGCACCCGATACAAGTCGAAAGCGTCGCGTGGGTGACGGAGCGAAAGAATCTGCTTAGTACGTTTTTCTTTCTTCTCACGTTGCTTGCCTATTGTCGCTACAGTGCCAAGCGCTCCGAAAACAATTGTCCGATTCAGGGGTTTAAAACAGGGAGCTACTGGCTGGTTGCAGTCCTGTTCGCGCTCGGGCTGATGAGCAAGCCAATGCTTGTAACGCTTCCTTGCGTTCTGCTGCTGCTCGATGTCTGGCCGCTGCGCCGATTCAATTTCCAAGCTCCGGACAAGTTTAAGACCGCCGGACTGCTGTTTGCGGAGAAGCTGCCGCTCTTCGTGTTATCCGCCATTTCCTCCTGGATAACCATTCGCGCTCATCAAACTCTCGACATGGTTGTGACTGGAACCCAAGTCCCGTTTGATATTAGAATCGCAAACGCCGCCCTCTCTTACGTGAGCTACATTGGAAAGGTGCTCTGGCCGAGTGATCTCGCAATAATCTATCCGTACCCGAGCACCTGGCCGGTTTCACAATTCATATTAACCGCCGTGCTGCTGGTTTCCATCAGTGCATTGCTGTTTGCCATGCGTTCCACGCGTCCACACCTGCTCTTCGGTTGGTGTTGGTTTCTGGGCACGCTCGTTCCGGTGATTGGGATCCTCCAGGTCGGATCGCAACCTATGGCCGATCGTTTCATCTATGTGCCGGTCATTGGCTTATTTTTCCTGGCAGTGTGGGGAACTACAGAGCTGCTGCAGAAAATCCGCGCAGTAAAACCAGTGGCAATTGCGACAGTGGTTCTCGTTGCCGGCACATGCATGGCGGTGGGGCGATATCACCTGCAGTTCTGGCAGAACAGCATCGTGTTATTTGAACGCGCCATCGCGGTCACTTCAAAGAACGCTGTCTCGCATTACAACCTGGGCCTCGCTTACTCAATGAAAGGCGACCTTACCAAAGCCAAAATTAATTACACGAAAGCTCTTGAGATCAGCCCGGTTTACGTTGATGCCCAAAACAATCTGGCGGCGAGCCTGTTGGCTGAAGGTCGCCTCGATGACGCCATATTGGAATATCAGAAGCTCCTGAAAACCGCTCCAAATCATCGCCTGGCCAATCACAATTTCGGCCTGGCGCTCGAACAGAAAAACGATTTCGCGGGAGCGGCTTCGCATTTCGAAGTAGTCGTAAAAGCTGAGCCAGCCAATCTCGAAGCCCACGAAAAAATGATCAATGCTTTGGGCCGTTCCGGGCAAATTGCAGAAGCCAATCGCCGACTGGATCAAATGCTCCAGCAGAATCCCCGGTCGGCCCAGGCTCACTTGTCTGTCGCCAATATTTACATGGAACAGAATCGCGTTCCGGATGCCCTGCCCATTTTGCGCAAAGCAATCGAACTCAGTCCCAAACGGGCTGAGGTCCATTATCAACTGGGCGCTGCGAACGCAATGATGGGCAAGCTTGAAGAAGCGATGCCTCACTTCACCGAAGCCGTGCGCCTGAAACCCGAATTCGCCGAGGCTCATTTTTCAATCGGAATGGCTCACTCCCAACTTGGGAAAACGGACGATGCTGTTCGCAAATTCGGCGAAACACTGCTGGTTCAACCGAACTTTTTGCCTGCCCTGATGCAACTCGGCTTTATTTGGTCGGCGCACGAAAAGCCGGAATTTCGCAATGGTCCAGAAGCCGTGAAAGTCGCACAAAAAGCGGCGCAATTAACACAGGGCCAGGATGCTGCCGTTCTTGAGCTTTTGGCAATGGCCTACGCGCAGAGTGAAAAATGGCCCGATGCCATCGAAACCTCGCGCAGAGCCTTAAGTGTCGCAAAAAGTAGCGGAGATCGCACCCTCGCAGAACAAATTGAAACCAAAGTTCAGGCTTATGAAAAGTTCCAGAAGAACTAACTAAAGCGACAACAACAGCTTTTTGATCTCCATCAGGCGGGCTTTGGCATCTCGTTTTGTCAGGCGTGGAAACTTGCCTCCTAGCTGAATCAGATTGTTGTTCCGCGTAAGCATCAGCTTGTCATCTTTGCTTTCGATGGCTGTAACATTTTTTTCGCTGGCGAGAACTTTCAAATCATTGATCTGCAACAACAATTCCATCGCGGGCGGAACCGGTCCAAAACGATCACGCAATTCTTTCTTCAAACTATCGAGCGCCGGTTTGTCGGTCGCTTGCGCAATCTTCCGATACATCTCCACCCGATGCCTGGACTCCGTGATGTAATCAAACGGGATGTAAGCGGAACCTTTCTTGATATCGGGTTGAACCGCGCGAGCGTCGGAGCTCGAGCTTTCTTCTGAATAGTAAACGGCGGTCTCACGCGGAACATTGATTTCGAACAACGGCTTTTTCTCGGTCCGACTTTGAGTTTCAGCTTTCGCGTGTTGAACTTTTTGCTCCCCTGCATTCAACGAAATGAAATCCAGGCGCACCAACACTTCCACACGTGGTTTCACTTTTTCACCTTTCAATCGGCTGACACTTTGTTTGAGCAACTGACAATAGAGATCAAACCCAACCGCCGTGATGTGTCCGCTTTGTTGAGGCCCAAGGATGTTGCCCGCTCCACGAATTTCCAAATCGCGCATCGCAATCTTAAATCCACTGCCCAGGCTCGAATATTGTTTAATGGCGCTGATGCGTTTGCGCGCATCCACCAGCAACCCGGCATGCCGCGGCAACATCAAATAAGCGTAAGCCTGGTGCTTGTAACGCCCGACGCGACCGCGCAATTGATACAATTCGCTCAACCCAAATCGATCCGCGCGATCAATGATGATCGTGTTGGCGTTGGGAATATCGAGACCGCTTTCGATGATCGTCGTGGCAAGCAACACATCGGCTTCCCCATTCACGAACTGGGTCATCACCTTTTCCAGGTCATCCGGATCCATTTGCCCGTGGCCCACCAGGATACGCGCCTCAGGCACCAATGTTTTCAAACGCATCGCCATCGCTTCAATGGTGGTAACCCGATTGTGCAAGAAGAACACCTGCCCCTCCCTGTTCATTTCACGGCGGATGGCATCGCGAATTACCCGTTCATCAAATTGCGTCACAATCGTCTCCACCGGCAGACGATCCTGCGGCGGCGTTTCGATCGTGCTCATGTCGCGCGCACCAGTCAGCGCCAGGTAAAGCGTTCGGGGGATCGGGGTGGCGCTAAGCGTGAGCACATCCACCATTTGTCGCAGCATCTTAAACCGCTCCTTGTGCATCACGCCAAAGCGTTGTTCCTCATCGATCACCACCAGGCCGAGATCCTTGAACTGAATATCTTTCTGGAGCAACCGATGCGTGCCGATGACGATATCCACCGAACCGGCAGCCAGATTTTCAATCACTTGGTTGCCCTCGCGTCGCGTGCGAAATCTTGAAAGCAGATCGATCTTCACCGGGTAATCACTCATTCGTTCGCGAAAGGTGTTGTAATGCTGTTGCGCGAGAACGGTGGTCGGAACAAGAATGGCAACCTGCTTTCCGCCCATCACCGCTTTGAAAGCCGCGCGAATGGCCACCTCAGTCTTGCCATAGCCAACATCACCACAGATGAGCCGATCCATCGGACGCTGCCCTTCCATGTCGTTCTTCGACTCAATAATGGCGCGCATCTGGTCAGGCGTTTCTTCGTAGAGAAATGAACTTTCAAACTCGCGCTGCCACGGGCTATCGGTCGGAAACGAATGTCCTGTTTGCGCCTCGCGTACCGCCTGGATGCGCAACAGTTCACTTGCGAGATCGCGAACTGCCACCTCGGCTTGCTGCTTTGCTTTTGCCCACCGGGTTCCCCCAATTGTATTGAGCTGCGGACGCGCTTTGCCCGCTCCCACATATTTGCTGACGAGATGCGCTTCGCTGACCGGCACGTAAAGTCTGGGTGCCGGCTGTTCGGGATCCGAAGAGCCGTATTCAATGACAAGGCACTCCTGGCCACGCGCTGTATCCCCTTCTTTCTCCGGACGCAACGAACCGTCAGCCTGCTTCCGACCGTGGGCCGCCGGCAATACCTGTAAACCTTGATACCGCCCGATCCCATGCTGAAGATGCACGACGTAATCGCCGTGTTCCAACTCGGTGAAATCGATGTCGAGCAGCGATTTGCTGGTTTGCGCGCGCGAACTTTTTAGCCGGCGCGGACGTTGCACTTTGTAGCGTCCGAATATTTCGGCATCGGTCACAACCACCGTTTTTGCCGCTTCGAAAAGGAAGCCGCGGGAGATGGCCCCGAGCTGGGTTAACGGCCTTTCCTTCCCGAGACCATATTCCATCCAAACTTCTTCGAACCGTTGTTTCTCTCCTTCGTTATTGCAGAAAACATGAACGGAATAGTCCTGGCGCAACCAGCGATGGAGCTGTCCGAAAAACTCGCGCCGTTGCACTTCCGCAATCTGCGGTTCCGGCGGGCGATCGCCAATAGGACGATAAATCTCAAGACTTCGAAAGCTGATTTCATCCATCGTTCTTCCGGCGTCTCCCCGGAAGTCTTCTACATCTTCGAGTAACGGAATGTCACCACTTTCAGTGACCTCAATCTGCGCCATTTCTTTCGCCGTCACCTGATCCTGGAACGCGCTCCAGGAGATAAAAAAGGGATCGTCCTCTGCGACCTGTTCGGCATAACGCTTGGCCTGTTCGTCCAACAACTCCGGTTCGCATAACAGGAAAATGGTTTCGCGTGGCAGGTAATCGAGAAGTGTTGCCAGTTCAAACTTGTTCGCCTGCACCGCCCGTTTCAAAAGCCCCAACTCTCCGCCGGGAGGAATCGTGACCGCCTGAATTTCTTCCCGCGAAATCTGGCTGAATGGATCGAAGAACCGGAGTGACTCCAGTTCATTCCCGAAAAACTCCAGGCGCACCGGCCATGCACTCGTCAGAGGCCAAAGATCAAGAATGCCGCCGCGCAACGAAATTTCACCTTTCTGCGTCACCTGCGCTTCCGGTTCGTAGCCTTGTTCTTCAAGCCACTCAATCAGATCGAGCGGTTCAGTTTGATCTCCGCGTTGCAACGAACGTGTGCGTTGTTCAATTTCCCCAGCCCGAAACGTTTTCTGAAGAAGCGCCGAAACGCTCGTCACCACGATGGGAGCGACGTCGCTTTGGCTGCCACGTTTCAGCGAAACGAGCGTCTGCAAACGTTCACTGATCACATCCACATGCGGCAGTTTTGGTTCGTGCGGAAAAATCTCCCAGGCAGGGTAAAACCAGTTTTCAGTATTCAGTGTTCGGTCTTCAGAGTTACCCACTGACTGAACACTGGATACTGAATACTGCTCCAGCCACGTTTGCACATCCTGATGAAAGGTCTCCTGCACTTTGAGTCCGCTGGTAACGAGCACGATCGGACGTTGCGGAAAAAGGTAACGGAGCAGGGTCGCGAAGAACGGTTGCGCAGAAACGCTCACTTGCGAGCAGGACAATGCGCCGCCCGACTCCAGGCGCTGAACCAGGGACTGCACAGCGGGAGTGGATGCTACGGCCGGAAACAATTTACCGGCCGCCTTCACTGACCGGTTTGGCATTGGTTTGGAACGTCGCAGCAGACCATCAGGGAGTCAAGCCAGCCGGAGTTATGGCAGGTCTGCCCGGCATCTAGGGTTGATCTCCATTTTTCACAAACCTTTCTTATCTATGATCTGTGGTTTTAACTGCTTTGGTTCCTCGCTGTTTTCAGTGGAATAGGATTTGGAAAAGTCTTCGATCGGTGAATTCCTGTTCCGGAGGAACACTTGAGAATAGCCCAATGTTTCAACATTGGGTTCGAAGTGGGTGAGTTGAATCA
>JACDHS010000097.1 GCA_013820875.1 Verrucomicrobiota bacterium
CCACTCATCCACAGCGACTTGCAACCACCCCCGAAACGCGCGCTGGACCTCGCATCCCCGCGGGACGCGACGTCCGCCGCGTGTTTCAGGTCGCATCCCCGCGGGACGCGACGTCCAGCGCGTGTTTC
Organism: Verrucomicrobiota bacterium; assembly: GCA_013820875.1. Lineage (GTDB taxonomy): Bacteria > Verrucomicrobiota > Verrucomicrobiia > Limisphaerales > JACDHS01 > JACDHS01. Next base: position 129 of record JACDHS010000097.1, read on the forward strand.
AGGTCGCATCCCCGCGGGACGCGACGTCCAGCGCGTGTTTTAGGTCGCATCCCCGCGGGACGCGACGTCCAGCGCGTGTTTCAGGTCGCATCCCCGCGGGACGCGACGTCCAGCGCGTGTTTTAGGTCGCATCCCCGCGGGACGAGGCGTCCCGCGCGTGTTTTAGGTCGCGTCCTGCGGGGATGAGAGGTCCCGCCCAGGAAAATCCAACCCGCCCGAAGCGCCGCGAGCCTCCCCCGCGCGCCCCGCCGCCGCAGAAACAGAAGTGACGAATCCCCGAACAAAGTCCTCACCGCCCTTCGTCCCTGCCCCACCAGATGCAGATAATAGGTTCCATTGCACAATCGGCTTTGACAGGGTCGCTGCCACGCTGCCATAACTTCTACCGACATAGCATGGGCGGTCGCATCCATCACCGAATTCGATCCGGAAGGCACAGAGTGAAACAACCTCCCATGTCCTTCCCTGGTTAACCCGCATCCGCGAGCGGTGCAGCAACTATCTAGTTCTGACTGAGCAGCGCTCCGAGGCGGGCATGGCGTTTGTGGTGTTCAGTCTGATGTAGATGAGCTTTCCTTCCTTTGTGAAGCGTTCGTAATCGAGAAGCTGCGAGTTCTAATCTGCGCCCTAATGGGTGACCCCTTTTCGGCTGGTTATTTCACTTCCATTGGTTCAGCACCTCCAGCAATAATCTTTCCATCTTTTAGAATTAACAAACCATCCTCTCCCCAAGCATCCTTCCGATACTTAAAAAAGAACAACTCACCGTTACTGTTTGTTAACTTCTCTTTAAAATTAGCAGTAATGGCGAAATCCTCGCGATAATCCCACTCCATTTGACGGGCAACAAACTTCCGCAGCGCGTCCGGATTCTCTATTCGATTGCTTATGGCCTGAAGCAAACCCTTTACGGTACTTTCGTGCAGGTCAGCAGCAAAGTCGAGAAACTCGGACGAAACTGGTGCGATTACATAGTAACCTTCCGACTCATTAGGATATTTGCTGCGGAATGCCTGTATTGAATTCACCTTCTTGGTACTGCAGCAACCAACCATTACTACAATTATCGTTAGAAATAGGAATGCGATTTTCATTTAATTACAAGACGAACAACACGCTCTATATACGGTTTTGCCAAGGAATTTTCCACAGGAACCGGTCCTCGGCACAGTTTTCTTATGTATTTCTACGCCACCAAGTGTGACGGTCACAGTTGTCCAAAATGAAAAATCGACAGAGTTATCCTTTGAAGGTGATCGTTTCGACCAACCGCGAGTTGGCGAGGTAACCGTGAGTCGCCGAATTCGTTCCATCGCTCACGATGCTCAGGCGCGAGGCTTCGCCGTAGGCGTAGGAGTGTTGGAGTAATGGAGTGGTGGAGAATTGGGCCACGAGGTTGGTGCGACGCAAAAGCTCGTCGAAAGTGTTGGTGACAATAACGCCTCTCGGTTAGCAGGAGACGTCTCGGTGAAACAGCCCGCTATGAAATCTCCCTTGGTTGACCTATAACGGTTGCCAAAAGTAATTTCCGGATAGGTCCTGAATCGAGTTATTCTAAAGGAGTAGGAATAAACGATATCGCAGAGCTTCGGTGCATCTGGCCGGAGGCCCAAAGGGCCGGCAATCCCTCAGCCCAGCCCACCGGGCTGGGTAAACGGTTTTACCACATTTGCGGCCTGAAGGGCCGCGATATCCGGGCTCTTAATCCCCCAACGTAGCATTCCAACAAACGCGATACCTACTGGAGGATGCTGAACACTGAACACCAGATGCACTAAACGCGATAATTGATTGTGGCATGTGCCGGTGATTATCGCAGTCCTTCAGACCGCTTGTTAATCTGCGGGGTTTACCCAGCCCGCGTGGGCTGGGCTGAGGAATGGCCGCACCTTTGGTGCTTAGGACCAGAAGGCAAAAGCCGGTCGACAACCCTTTCGCGGCTCGGGAGACTTTTTTGACGAGGGCGAGCGTATCCGGAAATTACTTTTGAGAACCGTTATAGTTCTGATTTGTCAAAACCCTGACTTTTGCCTTCCGCAAATCCTCGTGAAGTTTGGTGCGTGGGTGTTTGGTTTTGAAATATATGGATGGGCGGAGTTGGTTTTCATTAGCTTTGAAATTGCAACACGCACGTACCAGGCTTGGTGAGGATTTGCGGAAGGCAGAAATTAGGGTTTTCACAAATCAGAACTAGAAAAGAGACGAACCGCTTCGACGGTTACGCAAAACCCCACCGTTTTTTTGGAGCATCACCTAGCGGTGATGCAGAGGCGATGTTTGGGTTCAGCTTCGCCAGTTTGCCAAGCCAATGTTTTGCGGGTTTGTCGGATTCCCTCACCCTAACCCTCTCCCGCTGGGAGAGGGAACTCGCTTTCGGCTTTCTTGGATGTTTTCCGGAGAAACCCGAGGTGATTGGCAGTCTTCGGCTTCCTAAAGGAGACGGGAGGTGATTCTCCCTCTCCCAGCGGGAAACCAGAACTATAGAGTCGATGACCGCTGTGCGGTGCGGGGGCGGGGTGAGGGAGAATCTCAAGGCTTTTATAAAGGTGAATTCCACCGAAAACAGCGAGGAACCGGGGATCAGTTATTTTTCCGAAGCGCGGGCTGCGAGCCATTTCTCCCGAAGGCTGGCTCGTTGATCATCCAGAAGATCGAGGTCGCGGCAGGTGTTCTTTTTCAGGATGGTCAGATTGATCGGGTTCTCATTCTTGAAGGTGGAACGCCCGAGTTTGGAACGTTGATCGAGGTACTTTTCGATAATCTTCCTGTAGCTATCCACAAGCGTCCGTAGCTCTGGATGCGTCCGAAAGCGCAGCACACGCAGTTGCGTCAACGATTTTTGCAGGACCAGGTCTTGTCGCGCGTAATCCCACTTGAATATCGCCTCCTGCAAATTGTATTCAGCAACGACCGGCGCCCGGTCGGTCTGAAAATGGACATTCATGCTGACGTCCAAAGCGGCTTTCAATTGCTGCCAGCTTTCCTCCGCGGACCAGAGCTGCGAGGCATCGCGTCCCATGAAACCAACAAAGTTCAGCCCCCACCATTTCTCCACCTCGACGAGTTGAGAGAACTCGCTGGAAAACGCGTTCATGAATGCAAACTGCCAATTGCGATGATGTTGCAGTTCGAAAATAAATCTCCGGAGCGACTCACGGCCCTGCCGCAATTTCAACAGTTGATGCACAAACAAATGAGCGCTGTCCCGGAACAAAGGGTCGCGATCGTTAGATAACGTTTCCGGCCAGCTTAACTCCTCGAAGGATAATGGAAGCTCCTTTTCGAATGTCCGGCGAACTTTGGCGAGCGGATCCACTTTCACATGGACACGAGCAAAGTCGGCATTGGGTTGCAGTGCCAGTGATTGCAAAGTCGTCGCCTGTAAATGTGAAGTCAGGCCACTGAGCAACCACATGGGAAGATCGATCTGTTGATCCGGTGAATTGCGATTGGCCAATTCGTGGAGGAGCACCTGCAGGATTGTGGCGCTGTAAAAATGTTCATCCAGTTCCACCGGAAACTCGATGCCATACATCCAACCGCGCTCGTAACGGTCAGCCATGATCCTGGTCTGGTGCTGGCGTATCCGGTTGTTGAGTTGGATGTAAACGCGGAGACTGTTCGATTCCTTCTCGTTGAGTTCACGGAGAAGCGCTTCCTTGATCCGCTCGCAGGAGACCGCAACCAAACCTGGCTCAAGGTAAAGATGGGAATTCGTAATGATTCCCAACGCATTCGGCCTGAGCTTAAACCACTGGTTCTGTCCTGCTGGCGCAGCCTCGAACAACGCATTCACGGAACGCGGCGCTTTGGCGGACGCCATCCCATAGACCACGAATTGATCGCTACGACTGCGCACCATCAGCGGATCGACTTGCGCCGAAGCCAGCATTGGAAGGAGAACAACCAGCAGAGATGTCAGTCGCCGCAGCACGAATCAGGATGCCTTCGCAGGTTTGGCCGGTGTCTTCGCCGGAGCAGCCGGTTTTTTATCAGTGCTGGCAGTCGTAGCAGCGCTGGCCGGAGCGGCCGGTTTGGTTTCGCCGGCAGAAGAATCTTTCTTGGCGCCTGCCTTGTAATTTTCACTGCGGTAATCGGTGATGTAAAAGCCACTTCCTTTGAAGATCAACCCGGCGCCGGCTCCCATCATGCGCTTTACCTTTCCTTTTCCCCAACGCTTCTGACCGCACATGTCCTGGGGACAAACGGCAAGGGCGTTGTCTTTCATGGACTGAAATTTGTCGAACTGGTGACCGCATTTTGAACAAACGTATTCGTAGGTGGGCATAACTAATCAAAAACTATGATTCATCTTACGGTGAACTGACTCGGAGGCAATTCGCTTATTTGACCGGCCAACGCGGATTTTGTTCAGGGAACGGCACGCGACCAGTGATTGCGGCGTCATCTGCCATCCAGGGCCCTTTCGATTCAGCCAATGTCGGGAACCGATCTTTCCCCCGCACCAACACGACGGCGAGGTCATCCACGTAAACTGCTTCCCATCCCGGCATCCCTTTCAATGTAAAGGCACCCGCCAGGGCCGATGGAAGCAGCGCGAGATCAGCTTTTTCAAGGTTCAGAATATTCGGATCAACCGGCTGGCCATTGAAGAATTTCCAATGCTCCGAGATGAGCGGGCGCGGGTAACAGGTATCCAGGCGTCCATCGATTGACGGCGGACATTCCGGCAATTCCCAAAGCGCCATTTCTCCCCAATCAAAGAACACGAGCAAGTTGCCTTTCAACGCATGTTTCTGAATGAATTGAACTGCTGCGACAGGATATTGTTTGCGCGGGACTTCGATCGTAAACGGGTTTTCTTTATGCAACCGGACTGTCGCCACGAGAATCGCTCCAGCCAGGAGGAACAACATAACAGCGCCCGCTTTCTGAACGCCCGCCTCTTTGGAGATTCCACCCGGCAGACTGGAGGAAAAGCGAGTGACAATGTCCGCGAGATGCCGCGGCGCCAGGGCAAGGGCAGCGAGACAAAAGAGCGGTGTGTGACGGACGGAGCGAAACGCCAAAACCATCAGGGCGCCGCAGAAAGCCATCTCCCAGAGGGAACGTTTCTGTTTGGAAAAGAGGAACGAAAAAACCGTCAGGAAGGCAACGATGAAAAAGGTTCCGTGTTCCCATGTCAGCGTTGTCGGATTCCACTCGGCGATCTCAGGCCGGAGCCAGAGCACACTACCGATCAACCACTCAACCAGGCCGGGTCCCCATGGATTCAGAAACAATGCGCCCGTGGAAAGAAAGGAAGCTATCCAGAGACTGCGCACAATTTTCACAGTGACAGACTGATCGAGCCACGGACTGAGCTTTTCTTTTTCGCAAACCAGGAAATGAAGCGTCGTTGCAACCGTCGTTAACCAGAGAAGAACGATTCCGGCGAGGGCGCCGCCATGCGTATTGATCCAGAGCACAAAGAACACCGGAAGGAGCCATGACCAACTCGTCTTCCCGGCGTGAACCCGGCGCAACAACCAGAGTTGCACAACCATCGCCAGCGCCGTGAAAATTTGCGGGCGCGCGGCGAATCCAAAAGAGATTTCCACCACCGCAATGGCGCCGAATGCCCAGGCGACCGCGCGAAGCGGCCATTGTAACCCTTGTGCTCCCACCCGCAGGGCGATCCAAAATGCGAGCAAACCTACGAAGATTTTCAGCAACAGGACACCCGAACCGCCACCCCAAAAATGCACCGCGCCGAGAGCCGCTTCTGATAACACTTCATGGTTGATCCATGGATGCCCTTCCGCTGTCCACGAATAAGGTTCCGTTTGCGCCAAAACACCCGTTTTCAAATGGTGCTGGCCGAAAATAATGTGGCCCCACAAATCCGGGTCGGCTGTGTTCTCGGAGAATTGAAAGAGGGCCAATGCCAGGACCACCGAGCAGAACGCCAGGATAAGAGGATTTTTACTGCGCAACATTTGCACGTTTTATCCTCCAATACAGCTCATCGTGCGTTCAGGTTGGACGAATTCGGGTTCACCTATGTGATGACGGTCTTCTTTTTGCCAGACAACAGCTTGCATGAATCGCCGGATTTCAGCATCTGACGCGCCGTTACGCAACATTTCACGCAGATCATGTTCGACAATACTAAACAAGCAGGTGCGAATCTTGCCATCGGCGGTCAACCGAACACGGTTGCAATGTCCGCAGAATGGCTCGCTCACCGGCGCGATGATTCCAATCTCCCCCTGTCCATTTCCAAATGACCAGCGTCGCGCCGTCTCGGAGGTATTTGCGGATTGAACCGGTTGCAATTGGAACTGGGTTTGCAGGCGGTTTAAAATTTCTTTACCGGGCACCACCAGTTCCTTTTGCCAGGCGCGGTTCGAATCGAGCGGCATGAATTCAATGAATCGAAGGCTGATGTTTTTTTCAGCAGCGAACTCGGCGAGCGCCTCAATTTCATGATCGTTGATCCCACGAATCACGACCGCATTCACTTTCACAGGGGTGAACCCGAGTTCTTTGGCCAGATCAATACTTTCGAGAACAGCGTTTAATCCGTCGCGTCCGGTGATTTTCCGGAAGTTATCGGGCTGCAAAGAATCGAGGCTGAAGCTGACTCGTTTCAATCCAGCGTCACGGAGAGCGCGCGCTTTTTTAGAAAACAAAAAGCCGTTCGTGGTCATGGCCAGATCTTTTATGCCGGGAATTGCCGCAATTTTCCCCACGAGCGTTTCAATCTGCTGACGCAAGAGCGGTTCCCCGCCGGTGATACGAATCTTTTCCACTCCCAAACCAACGGCGACCCGAACCGCACGTTCGATCTCTTCGAAGCGAAGAATTTTATCCTGAGGTTGCCATTGGCGGGCGATCAATGTGGATTCAACGAGATTCCCCCAGCGTCCCCGGTAGAAGTTTTCCGCCGCTTCAGTTTCCGGGAGGCAATACATGCATCGAAAATTGCAGCGGTCTGTCACGCTGACACGCAAATCGCGCATCACACGTCCATGAGAATCGACCAGCAAATTTTCGGGATTGGTGCTCAAAGCAAAAAGGCGGCGATCTTTCGACCGCCGCCAAAGCTTACGTTGCCGTTAGAATTCTCCCAACATCATTTTGCCGGGGCATTGGTCGGAGCCACAATTGTAGTCGTGCCATCCTGGCGTAATTCGACATTCAGTACGTTCGTCCTGACGACGCTGACGACCGGGTTCGGGCGAATCAATCCTTCCGCTCCACCGCGCGTTGAAGTGCCGTAGATGCCGCGGCGAATCCATTCGAGACGGCGTGCGATTGAAAGCTCTTCCTTCAACTTGCTCACCTGCTCACGCAGAACGGCCAGATCATTGAATTGTTTTTCCAATTCCGCTTTCTCAGCCTGCAGGCGCTTCAATTCTTTGAGCAGAAAATCACGATCGCCTTCTGAAGCCGCGAGCTTCAGTTCTGTATCAGCGATTTGTTTTTCCAGGGAGCCCAGGGAAATATTCAGTTCCACCATGCGTTGGGTCAGGTCATCATTCTGGCCTTCGAGTTCCTGAATGCGTGAATCCCGCTTTGCGACTTCTGCGGCGGCGGCTTCAGCGGCAGCTTTAGCTTCGGCTTGTGTCTGGGCCAAAGTAGCTTTCGTCGTGGCCAAAGTGGATTCAGTGGAGCCCAACTTGCCGGTCACCGTTGCAATCTCCTGCTTCAACTGGGCGAGGTTGCCCTCCAGGCTCAAATTGACCTGTTGTTGATCCTGGAGTTTTTCCTGGGTCTGCACAACGTCATTGGAAAGACGCGTGATGTTCGCAACACTACCTTGTTTTTCGTCTTTGGCCTTGTTGTTCAGAACGATCAGGCCGATGCCAAAGCCAGCGGCCAACAATATCAAAAAGATGAATAATACGTTTTTACCTTGCATAAATAGAGTGTTGAAGGTGATTCATGTAGTGCATTTTGGCAAGTTACAGTTGCATGCCTTGCTAAATAGACGGTTGGGTTTACATTTTCTTCATGGAAATTCCATCCGAGGTAGCGGTGATGACGTTGCCTAATGTGACGCTGTTTCCGCAATCGCTTTTACCTCTCTACATTTTCGAACCGCGTTACCGGCGAATGCTGGACGATGCATTGGACGGCAACCGAATGTTTGTCGTGGCACTCCAGAAACCCGGACGCACCCGTGAAACCCCTTACAAGGTTGCCGGATTGGGCATCATCCGTGTCGGCGTGGATAATGAAGATGAAACTTCCCACGTCATACTGCAGGGCATCACCCGCGTGGAATTACTGAAAACCACCCGCTACAAACCGTATCGCATGGCAACCATTCGCCCCTTGCAGGTGCCGCATACGGATAATGTGGCCATCGACGCCCTCATTGCCAAAGTCCGCGACCTCGTCAATGAACGGGTGCAACTCGGATTGCACTGGAAAAAATCATCTCATCAGGGCCAGAGACAACCGTCCATCCTCACGATTAAAGATGTGATCGGCTATTTGAAAGATCTGGACGATGCAGATCAAGTCGCTGACCTGGTTTCCTGCACATTGATCCCTGGAGCGGCCGAACGCCAAACCATCCTTGAGACGGTGGAGGTCGTCCCCCGCCTGAAACGTCTCATCCACTTTCTACTGGCCGAAATCAAAGCACAGCGGAAAAGCGAAGCGTCCTGACTTTATACGACAACTTGACGCAAATACCCGCCCATGGCTATCAGCTCACCTCCGCGCTGAAGGCGGATGAAACCCACCGCGGTTAAGAGCGAGCCTCACATCAATGCTGCTGAAACAGCGAAAAAACCGGGAAAAAGCGCGTTCCAGACGTCAAAACGGGAGAAAATGTGGGAATTGTTGGAGTTTAGACGTCGTTGTAAGAGTTCCCGAGCCGTCAAAACTATTTTTGGCCACCGATGTAAGTCTTCCCGAGACGTTTAAAATGTTTTTGGCGGTCTCTGTAACTCCTACAACGAGGTCGAAAACGTTTAGACCAGTCGGTCAGAGTTGCCACGATGCTCCCTGACACAGTTGGGCCCCCTTTTTTCGGCTTACAAACAGGGATATTCTTTTTCTCACCTGTTTTGCGCCACAAAGTCCGACATTCTCGCGATGAGCCCGTTTCCGGCTTCGCATCACTCCATCACTCCATCACTCCATCACTCCATCACTCCATCACTCCCCATCCCCTCCCTCACTACGGTTTCAAAAACCTTCGGGCATTCCAGCTTCTTTCCTCAGGGAAAATGCCCTAGCGGAACTTCAGTTTTCGGAGGATAGCGCCCTCAGGTTTCATTATTTATACTTTTGTCCCTTTAATATCTGATTGTACAGCCAATGTCTTTGCCTATGAAATCGCCAGATCTTTCAGCCGCTTCTCTGCCGAAAAAGTCTTCAATCACGCGCGCCCCAAGGAGCGCCGCAAACAAAACCTCAAACAAAGTCCGCTCAGGCACCAAGGTTTCGCTCGCTGAAGGAAGCGACGTTACACTGGACACTCAGCAGTTGCTGGTAGCCCTTACCGCGATTAAGAAAGGGGATTTCTCCGTTCGCATGCCGATGAACTGGACAGGTGCTCCAGGGAAAGTGGCGGATGTTTTCAATGAAGTCGCTGAGTTGATGGAAAGGCAGATGAATGACTTGAGCAGGATCAGTCGAGTGGTCGGGTTGGAAGGGAAAATCAACGAACGACTATCGACGGACAACATCCATGGCCGCTGGTTCGAGCGTGTCCAATCGGTTAATGCTCTCATTTCCTGCCTTGCACACCCCATCAACGAAACAGCACGCGTCATCGGCGCTGTGGCGAAGGGTGATCTTTCGCAGAATATGGCGTTGGAAAAAGATGGGCGGAAGCTGGAAGGCGAATTTTTCCGCACGGCTAAGACGTTGAACACGATGGTGGATCAACTCGGCGCTTTCGCCTCGGAAGTGAACCGCGTGGCGCGCGAAGTCGGTACTGAAGGCAAGCTCGGCGGTCAGGCGAAGGTGAAAGGGGTCGCCGGCACCTGGAAAGATTTGACGGATAACGTGAATCTCATGGCGTCGAATCTTACGTTGCAGGTGCGTAATATTGCGACGGTGACGACTGCGGTGGCCAACGGGGATCTTACCAAGAAGATTACCGTGGATGTGAAAGGCGAGTTCCTCGAATTGAAAGATACCATCAATACGATGGTGGATCAGCTTCGTTCTTTCGCTTCAGAAGTGACGCGTGTGGCCCGCGAAGTGGGTACCGAAGGTATTCTCGGCGGTCAGGCGCGGGTCGGTGGTGTGTCGGGTACGTGGAAAGATTTGACCGACTCGGTGAACTTCATGGCGTCCAATCTTACGGCGCAAGTGCGTAACATCGCCGAGGTGACGACCGCTGTTGCGAATGGTGATTTGTCCAAAAAGATCACGGTGGATGTGAAGGGTGAAATTCTACAATTGAAGAACACCATTAACACGATGGTGGATCAGCTTCGTTCTTTCGCCGCTGAAGTGACTCGTGTGGCGCGTGAAGTCGGCACCGAAGGGAAACTTGGCGGTCAGGCAGATGTGAAAGACGTCGCCGGCACCTGGAAAGATTTGACCGACTCGGTGAATTCGATGGCGTCCAACCTGACGGCGCAGGTCCGTAACATCGCTGAAGTGACCACCGCCGTGGCCAAGGGCGATCTCTCCAAGAAAATCACGGTGGATGTCAAAGGCGAAATCCTGGAATTGAAAGACACCATCAACACGATGGTGGATCAGCTTTCTTCCTTCGCCGCAGAAGTGACGCGTGTGGCTCGCGAAGTCGGCACGGAAGGAAAACTTGGTGGCCAGGCGGATGTGAAGGGGGTGGCCGGGACATGGAAAGATCTCACCGACTCGGTGAATTCCATGGCCTCCAACCTTACCGCGCAGGTCCGTAACATCGCGGAAGTGACCACGGCTGTTGCGAATGGTGATTTGTCCAAAAAGATCACGGTGGATGTCAAAGGCGAAATTCTACAATTGAAGAACACCATTAACACGATGGTGGATCAGCTTCGTTCTTTCGCGGCAGAAGTGACCCGCGTGGCCCGCGAAGTCGGCACCGAAGGGAAGCTTGGCGGTCAGGCCGAAGTGAAAGGGGTGGCCGGTACCTGGAAAGATCTCACCGACTCGGTGAATTCCATGGCCTCCAACCTCACGGCGCAGGTCCGTAACATCGCAGCGGTGACTACGGCTGTTGCAAAAGGCGATCTCTCCAAGAAAATCACGGTGGATGTCAAAGGCGAAATCCTGGAACTGAAAGACACTATCAACACGATGGTGGATCAGCTCTCCTCTTTTGCCGCTGAAGTAACCCGTGTGGCTCGCGAAGTCGGTACCGAAGGAAAACTGGGCGGTCAGGCCGAAGTAACTGGCGTCGCCGGTACGTGGAAAGATTTGACTGACTCGGTGAATTCCATGGCCTCCAACCTTACGGCGCAGGTCCGTAACATCGCCGAGGTGACGACCGCTGTTGCGAACGGTGATTTGTCCAAGAAGATCACGGTGGATGTGAAGGGGGAAATTCTACAATTGAAGAACACCATTAACACGATGGTGGATCAGCTTCGTTCGTTTGCCGCTGAAGTGACCCGTGTGGCGCGTGAAGTCGGCACCGAAGGGAAGCTTGGCGGTCAGGCCGAAGTGAAAGGGGTGGCCGGTACCTGGAAAGATCTCACCGACTCGGTGAACTCAATGGCGTCCAACCTCACCACACAGGTGCGTAATATCGCTGCGGTAACGACTGCGGTGGCCAACGGCGATCTATCCAAGAAAATCACGGTGGATGTGAAAGGTGAGATTCTGGAATTGAAAGACACCGTCAACACGATGGTGGACCAGCTTTCTTCCTTTGCCGATGAAGTAACTCGTGTGGCCCGCGAAGTCGGCACCGAAGGAAAACTCGGTGGGCAGGCGAATGTGAGGGGTGTAGCCGGAACGTGGAAGGATTTGACCGATTCGGTGAACTCGATGGCATCCAACCTGACGTCGCAGGTGCGTAACATTGCTGCCGTGACGACCGCCGTCGCCAACGGTGATTTGTCCAAGAAGATCACCGTCGATGTGAAGGGAGAAATCCTGGAATTGAAGGACACCATCAACACGATGGTGGATCAACTCCGCTCGTTTGCTTCCGAAGTGACTCGTGTGGCCCGCGAGGTCGGCACCGAAGGGAAACTCGGTGGGCAGGCCGATGTTCGCGGTCTGGCTGGTGTGTGGAAAGATCTTACTGACAACGTGAATTTCATGGCTGGTAATTTGACTTCACAAGTCCGCAACATCGCTGCTGTGACGACGGCGGTGGCCAACGGTGATTTGTCCAAGAAGATCACGGTGGATGTGAAAGGTGAAATCCTCGAACTAAAGAACACCGTCAACACGATGGTGGATCAGCTTTCGTCGTTCGCCTCTGAAGTGACCCGCGTGGCGCGTGAAGTCGGCACGGAAGGAAAACTCGGGGGCCAAGCGGAAGTGAAAGGTGTTTCCGGAACCTGGAAAGATCTTACCGATAACGTGAATTTCATGGCTGGCAATTTGACCAACCAGGTGCGCGGCATTGCAAAAGTTGTGACGGCAGTTGCTCGCGGTGATTTGAAACGCAAACTGCTGGTCGAAGCGAAAGGTGAAATTGCAGAGTTGGCCGACACGATCAATTCCATGATCGAAACTCTCGCCACCTTTGCCGACCAGGTGACAACCGTTGCACGCGAAGTCGGTGTGGAAGGAAAACTGGGCGGCCAGGCGAGCGTGCCGGGCGCTGCCGGAACATGGAAAGATTTGACCGATAACGTCAACCAGCTTGCGGCGAATCTGACGACCCAGGTGCGTGCGATCGCGGAAGTTGCGACCGCTGTGACCAAAGGTGATCTCACCCGCTTCATCCAGGTGGATGCGCGCGGCGAAGTGGCTTCGTTGAAGGATAACATCAACGAGATGATCCGTAACCTGAAGGACACGACGGAAAAGAACGCGCAACAGGATTGGCTCAAGACCAACCTCGCGAAGTTCTCCCGCATGTTGCAGGGGCAAAAGGACATGCTCACCGTCGGCAAACTTATTTTGTCCGAATTGGCTCCAGTCGTTGGCGCGCAACATGGCGTGTTCTATGTCGTTGAAACTTCGAAAGAAGAAATGACCAGGAACGAAGAGAACGAAGCTTACCTGAAATTGCTGGCAAGCTATGCGTTCCGAAGCCGGAAAAATGTCGGGAACAAATTTGCGATGGGCGAAGGCCTGGTTGGCCAGGCGGCCCTTGAGAAAGAACGTATTCTTCTCACCAGCGCCCCGGCCGATTACGTGCAAATTACATCCGGCCTTGGCGCTGCGCCGCCAACGAACATCATCGTCCTGCCGGTCTTGTTTGAAGGACAGGTCAAGGCTGTCATGGAGTTATCCTCGTTCGAACAGTTCAGCCCGATTCACCAGGCCTTCCTGGATCAACTCGTGGAATCAATCGGCATCGTGTTGAACACCATCGAAGCGAATACCCGAACGGAAGATTTGCTCAAGCAATCGCAATCACTTGCGAAAGAGTTGCAAAGCCGCCAGGAAGAACTGCAAAAGACCAACCAGGAATTGCAGGACAAAGCGCGCCTCCTCGCCGAGCAGAATGCCGAAGTGGAACGCAAAAACCAGGAAGTCGAACATGCCCGCCAGGCGCTTGAAGAAAAGGCCGAGCAACTCGCGCTTACTTCGAAGTACAAATCCGAGTTCCTCGCGAACATGTCACACGAATTGCGCACGCCACTCAACAGCTTGCTCATTCTAGCCGATCAACTGGCGCTTAACCCCGACGGAAACCTGACCTCAAGACAAGTCGAGTTCTCCAAGACGATCCATGCGTCTGGAAACGATCTGCTCACGCTTATCAACGACATTCTCGATCTTTCCAAGATCGAATCCGGAACTGTCACAGTGGACATCAACGAACTGCGCTTTACCGAGTTGCAGGATTATGTCCAGCGCACCTTCGGTCACGTCGCCGAATCGAAACGACTCCAGTTCGCCGCGGAACTCGCGCCGGATTTGCCGCGCGGAATGTTCACTGACGCCCATCGTCTGGAGCAGGTCATTCGCAACCTCTTGTCCAACTCGTTCAAATTCACGGAAAGAGGTTCCGTCATATTGAGCATGTCCACCGCTACCGAAGGCTGGAGCGCGGACCACGAAAGCCTGAACAACGCGCGGTCAGTCATTTCGTTCTCGGTCACCGACACTGGTATCGGCATTCCCCCGGAAAAACAGCGGATTATTTTCGAAGCGTTCCAACAGGCCGACGGCAGTACCAGCCGCAAATACGGCGGCACTGGTTTGGGTCTGGCAATCAGCCGCGAAATCGCCCGTCTGCTCGGAGGCGAAATCCGTCTTGCCAGCGCCTTGGGACAAGGCAGCACATTTACGCTGTACCTTCCACAAAACTATGTGCCTACCCGCCCCGGTCGTCGGGAGAGTGGCAGCCCAACCACTTACCCGAAGCGTGAAATCGCTCCGGTAACAATAGATGTTGCTTCGCCGGTGGATCTGCCACGCGAAGATGTCGAGACGATCGAAACGTTTATGGATGACGATCGCGGCAGGATCATGAGCGGTGACAAAGTTCTTCTCATCGTCGAAGATAATCTCACCTATGCGCGGGTTTTGGTGGAGATGGCGCGTAAGAGAGGTTTCAAGGCTATCGTGGCGCCGCGTGGTTCCGCAGCCCTGGCCCTTGCCCGGGAAATCAAACCGGACGCCATTACGCTCGACCTACATTTGCCCGATGTGGATGGGTGGCGTGTATTGGACCGGTTGAAAGTGGATCTCGCCACACGGCACATTCCCGTCGAAATCATTTCCGTTGATCAAAATCCGCAGCCGACCCTTTCCCACGGCGCGCTCGGTTTCGTCACGAAGGACGAAAAACCTGAGTCCCTGGAACAGGCATTCGACCATATCGAAGAATTTGTGCAACGCCCCATGCGCAACCTGCTCCTTGTGGAAGACGATGAAATCCAGTCGAACTGCATCCGTGAAATCATCGGCAATGGCGATGTGAAAACGACAGTCGTCGCCAGCGGCAAGGAAGCTTTGGAAGCCATCAAATCAGGAAAATACGACTGCATGGTTATCGATCTGGGACTGCCTGACATGCCGGGAATCGAATTGCTTGAGCAAATCAAAGATTCGGCTGAACTGCGCAGCATGCCGGTGATCGTTTACACCGCGCGCGACGTTCTGCAGGAGGAAGAGAACAGGCTCAGACACCTGGCAGAATCCATCATTATCAAGGATGTCCGTTCACCCGAGCGGCTCCTCGATGAAACGGCGCTCCTGCTCCATCGCAATGCGGCGAATCTGCCAGACAAACAGCGAAAGATGCTGGAGTCATTGCACCATCGCGTGCTCGAAGGGAAAAAAGTTTTGCTCGTGGACGATGATATTCGCAACATCTTCGCCATGACCAGTGTTCTGGAACGGTTCAAAATGAACGTTGTCTCCGCCGAGAACGGTAAAGACGCAATCGAGTTGCTGGTCAATCAGAACGATATTGACGTCGTGCTGATGGACATCATGCTGCCGACAATGGATGGTTACGCCACCACTCGCGCCATTCGCGAGATCGCGAATTTTGAGCACCTCCCGATTATCGCCGTCACGGCAAAAGCAATGAAAGGCGACCGTGAAAAATGCATTGATGCCGGCGCGTCGGACTACCTGTCAAAACCCGTGGATGTGGAACAACTCCGCTCCGTCCTTCGTCTCTGGCTGCACCGGTAAACGGAATTTGATTAAATGAATTACCCCATGTCACAGCCCAGATTACCAGTGCCTTCCATGAGCAAGGCAACCAATGGCCATGCCGCGTTTGATCTGCCGAAAGTAAATATCCTGATTGTGGACGACCGTGATGACAAGTTGCTTGCCCTGGAAGCGGTCATCTCCACGTTGAACGAAAACATCGTCAAAGCGCGCTCTGGAAAAGAGGCGTTGCGGCATCTGCTGCAAACTGACTTCGCTGTGATCCTGCTCGATGTCGCCATGCCGGGAATGGATGGATTCGAAACAGCGGCATTGATTCGGAAGCGTCCGCAAAGCGAACTCACGCCGATCATCTTCGTTACTTCCCTGAACGCCGCCGAAAACCAGATCGTGGAAGGATATTCCCTGGGTGCTGTTGACTACATTCTGAGCCCGATCATTCCCGACGTGCTGAAGACGAAGGTCTCGGTGTTCGTGGAGCTTTACAAGAAGACCGACCAGATCAAACGACAGGCGGAGCGGATTCGGCAGATCGAACAAGCCGAACACAAGCGGCAACTCGCCGAGGCAGTGGATCGCCTGGAAATGGAAACCCAGCGCAACCGCTTTTTCACATTGTCGATTGATCTCCTGGGCATCGCAGACTTCACCGGTCATTTCCTGCAACTCAATCCTACCTGGGAGAAAATACTCGGATTTACAGAGGCGGAACTGAAGAGTAAATCAGGCTTTGACCTTGTGCATCCAGAGGATCACGGGGCGATGTGCGAGCAGATGAAAGCTCTTCAGAAAGGATCCACCGTTTACTTTGAAGGACGTTACTGCTGCAAATCGGGTTCGTATCGATGGCTGGCATGGACCGCTGCTCCCTTTCTTTCGGAGAAGTTGATTTACATTTTTGCGCGCGACATCACGGACAAGAAGGCAACCGAGGGAGAAATCAAAAGCCTTAACTCGCAACTTACGAAACGGGTAAATGAACTGAGTGAAATCAACGGGGAATTGGAATCGTTCAATTATTCCATTTCACACGATCTGCGCGCGCCGCTACGGGCCATGCAAGGCTTCGCTCATATGCTTGTGCAGGAATATGCTGACGTGCTCGATGATACCGGGAAGCAATTCGCGCAGCGCATCGTGAATTCGTCCATGTACATGGACACCCTGCTCCACGATCTGCTGGATTACAGCCGCCTCACTCGGTCCCAACTCGAGCCCGCTCATATCACATTGGAAGGAGTGTTAAGCGAAATCGTCGCACAACATCGCAAGGACATTAACGATCGCAGTGCAGAATTGCAGATTGCACGGCCTTTGCTGCCGGTTTACGCGCATCTGCCCACTCTTCGACAGGTTTTAAGTAATCTGATCACCAATTCGATGAAGTTTGTTGACTCGCAAAAAATACCGAGCATCAAGGTCTGGACTGAAAAGCGCGAGGGCTCTGTGCGAATCTGGGTTGAAGATAACGGCATCGGCATTGCAAAGGAACATCAGGATCGCGTGTTTGGTTTGTTCGAACGTCTTCACACCCGAGAATATCCAGGCACAGGTGTGGGGCTTGCGCTCGTGCGCAAAGGGGTCGAACGCATGGGTGGGTGCGTGGGACTCGAATCCGAAAAGGGCAAAGGCAGCCGATTCTGGGTGGAACTGAGTGAATGCCCCAACTGATCAGGCAATCAGAGGATGAGTCGGGCGAGCGCTCAGAGAAACCCTTACCAAGTTTTGGGGGCAGGCACCAAAGACATTGTAATCCCCTTCCTCTACCATGGTGTCGTCGTGAATGAGTCAGATAACTCCCAACATGTCGAACAACTGAAGAAGATGATCGCTGAAAACGAGCAGATGAGAAAAGAACTCAAGGAAGCTATCGAACAGATAGAGGGCCGCTTGAATCAGAAAACCGATTCCAAACGATCATCTGAGCAGTCAGAGAAGTAACTCTCATTAAAGTTTCCCCAGGTAATCAATGCCTTTTCGAAGTTCCGGCGCGAACACCTTCAAGATTTCCTGCATGGGCTGGCGATCACCGATTGTTTGTTCCTGCAGCATTATAATCTGATCCCGATTCAACGGGGGCGCTTTCCTTAAAATTCGCGGGTAAATAATTTCCAGGAATGCGGCCATGGCCCGGGCAAGTGGCAAGGGAACATGCAATTTCAATCGCTTTCGCCCTGTCGCAACGAGAATGCAATCGAGCACCTCGTTTAGCGTCAACACATCAGGGCCGACGAGGTCGAAAGTTTTTCCAATTGAAAGCGGCTCAGACAGGGCTTTGACGAAACATTCCGCCACACATTCCACCGGCAACGGTTGCATCGTCCCCTGCCCCGGTCCGATCACTGGCAGCACCGGCGACCACCGAGCCATTTTGGCGAACAGATTGGTGAACATATCGCCGCGTCCATAAATGATTGAGGGACGAAAGATGGTGTAATTCAAACCGCTGTTTCGCACGGCTTCTTCCCCAGCCCATTTGGACTTGTGATACCGTGCGACGGCATCCGCCCGTGTTCCCAACGCGCTCATCTGGATGTACCGGCGAACACCCGAATCTTTTGCTGCTGCAACCACATTCTGCGTCCCGCGAAAATGGACCGCCTCAAATGTGTTCGCGCCAATTTCGCTGATGATCCCGACGAGATGAATAACAGCCTCGCCAGACGAGAAGAATGAACGGAGCGAAGTCGTATCGAGAATATTTCCCGGTGAAAGTTCCGCCTCAAATTCAGCTTTAATCCTTTGGGATGACCTGGAATTCGGATCGCGCACGAGGGCGCGGACCCGGTGCCCCGCGCGGTGCAGTTGCCGGAGTATTTCCTCTCCGACAAAGCCCGTCCCACCTGTAACCAGTACCTTCACATCCTTCCCCTCTTAATCCTATCTTGATCTTAATCTTACTCCAAAAAAGGCAGCCAATAAGACTTACACCTTCTCCAATTGTTTCCTCAGCAATCCATTGGTGGCGATCATGCGATACGTTTCGTTTTTATCCACCAATTCATGCCAGAACTCTCCTCCGGCGCATTCCAAAATCAAACCGCCAGCCGCAATGTCCCACAACCGGATCCCCTTTTCCACATAGCCATCGAAACGTCCGCTCGCCACATAGACCAGCGAAAGAGCCGCCGCACCCATCATCCGGATTTTGCGAATACGCGGAACCAACCGGTTGAAGTAAGGCAAAGTCTGTTCCATCGTTTCTTTGGACTTCGCGAAACCTATGGAAACGATCGCTTCATTCAGCTTCTTCCGTGAACTGACTTTTATATTCTTCCCGTTCAATTTAGCAGGCTCCCCTCGGATCGCCGTCCACATCTCATTGCAGAATGGATCGTAAACCACACCGACGATCGTCTGATACTTCCCGGTCTTGTCACGCGATTGCAGCGCGATGGAGACGCAGCAATGCGGAATTCCGTAGGTGAAATTCACAGTGCCGTCAATCGGATCAATCACCCAGCGGCACTGCGCATTCGGATCACCGGCGACGCCTTCTTCCCCCAACACCGCGACCTCCGGAAACGATACAATCAATGCGCGCTCAATTATTTTTTGGCACCGCACATCCAACTCAAGTTTGATGTCGTGCTGTGTTTCGTCATTGATTTTTTTTACAGCGCGATGGTTTTTCCGCATGACCTCACCGGCAGCAGCAGCGGCTTGCGTGGCAATCTTCAGGGCTTTCTTTTGTTCGGTTAATTTCATGGGCAGTTTTAAATTTAGTCGGAATCACCGATGGCGCAGCTTACGAGAACCGCTATGTGGAGCAAACGTTGATCGCATCCCCGTACCCGCTGCGGCTGACTCTACGAGCAAGCGAGAACTATAGAAACAACGAACCGCTTTGCGGTTACGCCCAACCGCACCTCCCATCTCCCGCTTAAAATCACACCCTATCCACGCCCAAAAGAGGTGTTTTAACCAGCCGCCGATCTCCCAAGGCACCCGACGACTCCTCATCTGTTGTGTGTTGCTCACGCTGAAGCTGGCGGGCTGGTAGCCCGCCAGCACGGGCAGGTTGCCCGTGCCACCCTGTTAAATAAAAGAGCCGCCCGGTTCAACCGGGTGGAACGGGCTACCAGCCCGTTATCGGCGGCAACCTGCCGCCGATCTCCCAAGGCACCCGACGACTCCTCATCTGTTGTGTGTTGCTCACGCTGGAAGCTGGCGGGCTGGTAGCCCGCCAGAACGGGCAGGTTGCCCGTGCCACCCTGTTAAACAAAAGAGCCGCCCGGTTCAACCCGGGCGGCTTTGCAAGACACCTTCCATGATTATTGCTTACAACGTCGTCACCAGCGCGATAACGCTCTTCGCGCTTTCGCCGCTGGCATTCACTGCGGAGACGGCGATCTCCACGTTCGAATTTCCTGGCAACCCTTCCATGATGAAGTCCAGGTCTGCCGGACTGCCGACCGGGATGAACGCCTCATCCACACCAACCACCCTCTTCCAGACGCGATAATATTTCGCGCGCGTTGCCCGGGTCCACTTCATCGAGACCGCATTGGCGCCGATCAGCACCGCGATCAAACCGACTGGAATTTCCGGCGTCCGCACGATGCCCGGGATCGGGAACCCGAAGGACAACCAGCGCGCATCCATCGAATGAAGTGTGATGTCGAGTTCACCGAGCAGCACCATGATGAGGTCATGCAAGGCCGCAAGCTTCTCATTGCGATCTTTGAGAAGGTTCTTCACAACCGTCTCCTGCAACTCCGCTGCCGTGCGGGCATTGCTCAATCCCGTGCGCAACTCCCCGGCCCGCGCCGCTGTCACGCGAGGCGCCAGTTCCAGGGTCGGATTATCGGTGAAGAAGATTTCCATCGTCTCGGCCATTGCCTCCAGTTTCACCGTTTTGTAAGGAACCGCCATCGAACCGATGAAGCCGACTGCATTCCACGCAGTCGAATAGTTTCCACCGAACGTCGGTTTAAGCGTTTCGCGAGACAACATCGCAAATGCCCGCATCTCTTTGTGCAACACCGCCAGCAAAGCATAATGCTGCCGCAACAGATCCCGCGCTGCCGTCAAACTGGTGTTGTCGTTGACCACCGCGGTGCGTGCGCCAGTGATGGCGGGTGCGGTGACATATTTAAGATCGAGGGCGATTCCGTGTTCCGTCACCCCGCTTGCGGCGCTGATCGACTGACTCAGCAATCCGCCCATATTTTTTGCTATTCTACGTGTCATAACTGTATTTACCTTTTTGTTTATTTTATCGTTTCTACTTACCTGTCCGCCTAACCCATTTTGTTAAACGAACGCACGCATTATGACAGGGGGGGTACCGCAGAATTGGCGGTACCCCCCTCCGCGGGTCAAAATATTTATATTTCTCTTTATTGTTTAGCTATCAGTCACTTACGAAGAAAAGCGGAGTGGAAAATGAACTTTTTTGAAAAAATATTTCGCACTTTGCAAAAACCCGGGTCGGTTTGCGACAGAATCGATCCTCAGCAGGATTGAGGTAAAACGCGTCTCAAAGTTGGAGGCACCCGACACCGTGCCCGGAGTCATTCATACGCCCAAAACGTCTCCGGACAGCGTGTCCAGAGTCATTTGTACGCCCCAAACGCCTCCGGACACCGTGTCCAGAGTCATTCTTACGCCCAAAACGCCTCCGGACACCGTGTCCAGAGTCATTCTTACGCCCAAAACGTCTCCGGACAGCGTGTCCAGAGTCATTCATACGCCCCAAACGTCTCCGGACAGCGTGTCCAGGGCCATTCTTACGCCCCAAACGCCTCCGGACAGCGTGTCCAGAGCCATTCGTACGCCCAAAACGTCTCCTCAGTCGCACGCTTCAGCGCGAATCTGGCATTTCCAACCCCAACGGGGGTTGCGTAAAATCAAATCTCACACTGTAGCTAAGGCCAACGGGCCGGCCATTCCTCAGCCCAGGCCATCGGCCCACTGCCATTTAGTTAAGGCGCGATCACTCCCTTTCAGGGCTGAAAGCCCGGCATGTGATAGCCTGGGCTGCAGCGAGTCCGACGAGCAAGGCCCAGGTAAAGATCATCGGAAACCCAAAGCTCTGTAAGAGCGACATACTTGTCC
>JACDHS010000098.1:0-16428 GCA_013820875.1 Verrucomicrobiota bacterium
TGATATTGGCGATAAATGCAGGAAGGTAGGGCGCGTCACTCCTGTGCGCGCCGTTCATAGGTAATGTTGGAACGACTGGATTCTCTGCAACACCACACTCCTATCATCCTTAACTAAATGGCAGTGTCCCCAAGCCCCCGTCGAGACTGGACGCCTGCGATGGTTTCCCTAATCTTCGGCTGTCAACCTTGTGCAAAACTACGCTTCCGGAGTAACTCCGAGCACGATGTCAAAACGCGCGGTCAGTTCTCCAATGCGCGAACTCTTCATCGGGGCAAATGGAACAATGACCGATTTGCGCGCTTTCTCGTTCCGAATGTTTCTGAGAATGCCATCACGCTCATTCTGAGGTTCGCCTTGCACGTAACATTGTGTCGTAAACGCCTTCTGACCTTTCGCTTTGACAGCAAAATGGATGTGCGGTGTGCGGCCCGGATAGGGAACCGGTTTAATGGTGCGAAAAAGATATTCCCCAGTGGAACCGGTCAGGAAACGTCCAAATCCCTGGAAATGTTTGTCCCGCTTTGAATGGCTGTCGCTGCCGGCATGCAGATAAACGCCGTTGTGATCCACTTGCCAGATTTCCACCGTCGCACCACGAATCGGTTCACCGCGCGAATCCAGGATGCGTCCGTTCAACCAGGTGACTTCCCCGAGAGCCGGATTGATGGAATCATTAATGATCAGCAGATCGTTGTCCGTATCCAGCGGCAGTTTGTCGGGGTAAAAAGGTCCTTCTGTCTGGCGCGGCGTCCGAACCAGTTCTTCGGCGAAAGCACCCGGCACTGTGGCGAAGAGCGCGCAGGCTCCGATGCGTGAAATAAACTGGCGGCGATTATGCATGGTTCCTTGTTCCATCTTGGCTTTCATAAACTTTAAGATCGCCAGTTCTACGGAAGGATTATCCTTCGTCGTTTTCCAGCGTTTTCATCACACGGGCCATTTCGATGGCGGTTTGCGCGGCTTCCATCCCGCGATTGTGTTCCTTGCTCAGGCACCGTTCCTTCGCCTGCTGTTCGTTCTCCAGCAACAGGACTTCATGGATAATCGGAACCTCGGTCTGAATCTGCAAAAGCGCCAGTGCATTACTCACCGCTTCACCGATGTGTTGGGCGTGGGTGGTCGCTCCGCGAAGAATCAACCCCAGGCAAATGATCGCTGAAAGCGGCGGGGAAGAATTACGCGCCAGTTTGGCGGCCACGACCGGAATTTCATAGGCGCCCGGAACGCGAACAACTTGCACCTTCTGTGCGCCGGCTTGTTGCAATTCTTTTTTTGCAGCGCGCAACATGGAATCGACATAACGCGCGTTGTAAGTGGAGGCGACGATGGCGAAATAGCCGCCGGTGAGATTCGGTTTGGTCTTCTTAACTTTTTGCAGCATGACTCGTGAACGAATGGAGTAGCCGAGTCATGGGAAAAAGACAATAGAGGAGGTGCTGGCGGGTGTGATTCCAACTGGCGGTCACCGAGTGGTCGGGAGCGGCCGATTGAGCAATCCATCCTAAATCCCCAAACTCATCCTTTGGCACTCGGTGACCGCCAGTTGGAATCACACCCGGTGCTGGTGAAATGACAGAATGATGAAATTCGAATGTCGAAAGAGACTAATCATTTGCTCGCCCCACACACTTCTAAGCTTCATTGTCGATATTTAATCATTCGGGTTCATTCGTCATTTTCCATCACCCTATTTCACCGGCGGAATAACCTGCGGTTTGGACGTGGCTCGCCAGGCATCCAGCTCTTTCACCAGGCGTTGCACCACCTTCTTTTCCTTAATCGCGAGATCGTTTGATTCAGATGGATCTTTGATCACATCATACAATTCGGACCGTGGATTTTTTCCGGCATCATCGAACACCACGAGTTTCCATTTGTCCTGGCGAACGGCGGCGATGTGGGGAATGTAAACGGGAGGATTTGCCTTTGGTTGCTTGCGCATACGCTGGAGCGCAGAGTGTTCCGTTGTGCGCCAGAATAGTGCTTTGTGCGGTTCCTTCTTTGTTTGACCACGCAGGTAAGGAAGAAGATTCGCGCCATCAACCTCCTCGGGAATCCTTGCACCAGTGGCCGCGGCAATCGTCGGGAGCAAATCAACGGCGCTCATCAGTGCATCGGACGTTTTGCCTTTCGGAAGACCTTCGGGCCAACGCGCAAAAAACGGCACGCGAATTCCGCCTTCGTAGAGATCGAATTTCATTCCTCGAAACGGACCATTCATCGTGCCGAGAATCGGCGGTTCACCTCCGTTGTCGCTGAAGAAAAAGAGCAATGTGTTGCGATCAAGATCGAGCTTCTTCATTTGCGCGGCGATACGGCCGATGTTCGCGTCGAGATTCGAAATGATCGCAGCGGCTCTCCGGCGCTTCGGATCTTTTATGTGTTCGAATCTTGCAAGGTCCTCTGGTTTGGCAACCTGGACGAGATGCGCCGCGTTGAAAGCCACGTTCAGGAAGAAAGGCTTGTTCTTGTTGCGTTCCATGAATTCACAAGCGGCATCCGCGAAAATATCGGTGCTGTAACCGTTCACGATCTTTTCCGTTCCGGGAGGACTGGTCAGCTTCGGGTTCTCGTAAAGGCCGAACGCACCGTAATAGCCGAGAAACTCGTCGAAGCCGCGGTTCCAGGGTGAATACTCGTGGTTCAATCCTCGGCCGACATGCCATTTGCCGATCAGAGAGGTGACATAGCCGTTCTCCTTCATGACATCAGCAATGGTCTTCGACGACATATCCATTCCATAATGCCGGGAGTCGCCCGGACGATTGTCCAGAAAACCGATTTTCGCCGGATTACGCCCCGTCAGAAATGCAGCCCGAGTCGGCGCGCACATTGGAGAGACGTAGCCGTTACTGAAAATGACTCCTTCCGCAGCCAACCGATCCAGATGAGGAGTAGGAACATCTTTCGCGCCGCTGAACCCGAGATCACCGACACCCAGATCGTCAGCAATCAGAACAATAATGTTTGGTTTCTTCGCGTCAGCTTGCTTGGATTGCGCATTTGCCGCCAGCGTGAGGGACAAGACTGACAGGATGCGGATGGATTGAGTAACAAATCTAAAAAAATTCATTCGACATTGGCTCGGACGAATTTTTCATCCGCACAGTTACAAGGAATTGGCACCTGTTTGACAATCAATTGTCACGCTCCATTCTCATCCCTGCTCTCTTTGATTAAATCCGCTCGCTACGAGATTTTCCCCTTCAGCGCCATCACCCGCTGATAAGATTCATCGATGCGCGCTTCGGAAATTTTACCGCTTTCGACCAGGCGCAGAATGATTCCGTGCGCCTTCTCGCCGATGTTGGCGTCGTAATTCATGTTGTTGCCGAAGCAGAGGACATCCAGACCGGCTTCAATTCCCAACTGAATGGCATTCTCCAAACCGTAATGGCCGGAGATGGCTTTCATTTCCATGTCATCGCTCGTGATGACGCCGCGGTAGCCAAGCTTGTCACGCAAGAGACCTTGCAACACGCGTTTGGACAATGTCGCTGGGCAATCGGGATCGAGGTTCGCATTGAAGACATGCGCGGTCATGATGACTTCACACAGGCCGGATTCGAACAGGCGTTGGAAAGGAATCAATTCGCGTTCAGTCCACGTATTCGTGACATCCACGTAGCCGAGATGTGTATCGCCCATTGCACTGCCATGACCGGGAAAATGTTTCGGACAAATGAGGACGCCATGCTTCTGGTGCGCCCTGGCATATTCGATCGCATGTTGCGCGACGACCTCGGGGTCCGAATGGAAACTCCGTTTCTTGCCTTTGATGATTGGATTGTCAGGATTGACGTCGAGATCAACGACGGGCGCAAGATTCAGGTTGATGCCTGCCTTGACCAAGGTTTGGGCAATCGTTTCGGCATGTTCAAAGGTGAACTTTGGATCGTTGCGTTGACCGAGTTCTTCATGAGACAACGTTTCCGGAAAGCCATAGGTGGATTTGAGTCGGTTAACGCGGCCGCCTTCCTGGTCGATGGAAACGAGCAATGGCGTCCTGGCGTGTGCCTTGAGCGTTTGGCTTAAGGTCTGGACCTGCTCAGGCGACTGGATGTTGCGCCCCTGCAATTGGGTGTCCGCCATCTCCTGGTCGAAATAAATCACCGAACCGAGATTTCGCTCCTGAATATCGCGAACCACTGGGTCGGAGTCCTGGACTGAGTAACCGCGAAAACCGATGAGCAACATTTGCCCAATCTTGTCGGAAAGACTTGGATTTGAATCTGCCATGCGGCGTGCAGAATAAATTTTCGGCGACGAAGCGCAAAGAGAAAGTCTTGCGAATAAAGTCATCGGAGCTCATCTCTGGTTCCCTTCTTTTGTTGCTTTTCAACTGCCGGATTCAGCGTCATACCTAATCATACTTGAAATGCCGCTTGATTTGCGCTGGACGGATTTTAACTTCCCCCAATGTCTGAAACGCTGACTGTCGCGCCACAATCCACAACTTCAACCGGAACTGCTGCCCGACTGAACACCCACCTTGCCCTGGAACATCCCGATAAGTTCGTTGACCGTCACATTGGCCCCAATACCGCGGAAGCGGCAGAGATGCTGAAGGCACTCGGTTACTCTGACCTGGAATCGTTCATCGGAAACGTTGTTCCGCAACAGATTCGGTCAACGAAGCCTCTTGATATACCAAAGGCACAGAGTGAATTCGAAGTGTTGAAGCAGCTTCGGGGCATCGCGTCACAGAACCAGGTGTTTCGCAATTACATCGGCATGGGCTATTCCGATTGCATCACGCCGCCGGTGATTCAACGTAATATTTTGGAAAACCCGGGTTGGTACACTCAATACACACCTTACCAGGCGGAGATTTCCCAGGGTCGATTGGAATCGCTGCTCAATTTTCAGACGATGATCAGCGAGTTGACCGGGATGGACATCGCGAACGCCTCCATGCTCGATGAAGCCACCGCCTGCGCGGAAGCGATGCACCTGTGCTTTGGAGTCAAAGGGGATGAACGAAACGTCTTCTTTGTCTCGAATCAGTGCCATCCGCAAAACATTGATGTCGTTAAAACGCGCGCGGATGTGTTGGGCATCGAAGTTGTTGTCGGCGATCACGAGACGTTTCAATTCAGCGACAAAGTGGTCGGCGCACTTGTGCAATACCCCGACACCAGCGGCGCAATTATCGATTACACGGGATTCTGCGGGAAAGCGCATGAGGCTGGCGCGCTTGTAGTCGTGGCGGCTGATTTGCTCGCGCTTACTTTATTGCGTGCGCCTGGAGAATTCGGCGCGGATGTGGCAGTTGGCAGCGCACAACGTTTCGGCGTCCCGCTCGGTTACGGTGGGCCGCATGCGGCTTACTTTGCGACGAAGGATGCTTACAAACGTTCCATGCCTGGCCGGTTGGTCGGTATATCCAAAGATTCCAGTGGCCGCCCTGCCATGCGCCTTTCTTTGCAGACCCGCGAGCAACATATCCGCCGCGAAAAAGCGACGAGCAACATTTGCACAGCGCAGGCGTTGCTCGCCAACATGGCGGCAATGTACGCGGTCTATCACGGACCGGGAGGACTCACCAGGATTGCGCAGCGGGTTCATCTCATGACCAATGTCCTGGCGGCGGGATTGAAGAAGCTCGGCTACCAAATCGGCTCCGAAAACTTTTTCGACACGTTGCAGGTTAAATTGGGCGCAACGAAGAGCGTGGACATCGTGAAACTGGCAGAGGAACGCAAGATGAACTTCCGCGTCTTCGATGCGCACACGATCGGCATTTCAATTGATGAAACGACTTCAGAGAGTGATCTGTCGGAAATCCTGGCGGTTTTCAACGGCGGTCAAACGACGTCGATTTCAGAAATCGTGAACTCGGTTTCTGCTAACTATTCCGCGCCATTCTCCCGCACATCGAAGTTTCTCCAGAATGCCGTCTTCAACAAATACCATTCCGAAACGGAGATGCTGCGTTACCTGCGCCGGTTGGAATCCAAGGATTTGTCGCTGACCACTTCGATGATCCCGCTCGGTTCCTGCACGATGAAGTTGAATGCCACCGCGGAAATGTTTCCGGTCTCCTGGCCCGAGTTTTCCAAGCTGCATCCATTTGCACCCCTCACGCAAACACGTGGTTACCAGTTGCTCTTCCGCCAACTTGAACAGTGGCTCGCAGAATGCACCGGATTCGCCGGTGTCTCGCTGCAACCGAACGCCGGCTCCCAGGGTGAATACACTGGTTTACTCGTCATTCGCAAATATCACCACAGTCGTGGCGATACGCATCGGAATGTCTGTTTGATTCCAACCTCCGCGCACGGGACAAACCCGGCCAGTGCCGCGATGGCTTCCATGAAGATCGTTGCAGTTGCTTGCGACGCGAACGGCAACATCGATGTGGCCGACCTTCGAGCCAAGGCCGAGGCGAACAAGCAGGAGTTGTCGTGCCTGATGGTGACTTATCCCTCCACCCACGGTGTGTTCGAAGAAAGCATTCGCGAAATTTGCCAGATCATTCATGACAACGGCGGACAGGTTTACATGGATGGCGCGAACATGAACGCGCAAGTCGGCCTTACCAGTCCCGGCAGCATCGGCGCCGACGTCTGCCATCTGAATTTGCACAAGACGTTCTGTATTCCGCATGGCGGCGGCGGCCCGGGCATGGGACCGATCGGTGTGGCTCAACATCTGGCGCCATTTCTACCCGGACATCCGGTGATTAATCCCGGCGGAGAGAATGCAATCGGCGCGGTTTCCGCAGCTCCCTGGGGTAGCGCCAGTATCCTTCCAATTTCCTGGGTTTACATTGCACTAATGGGGCCGGACGGACTGACTGACGCAACGAAGTTCGCTATCCTGAATGCAAACTACATTGCCCGCCGTTTGGACGCGTTTTTCCCTGTTCTCTACAAAGGAAAGAACGGACTGGTCGCCCACGAATGCATCGTGGATCTGCGCCCTTACAAGAGCGTCACCGTCGAAGACGTCGCCAAACGCCTAATGGATTACGGGTTCCATGCGCCGACCATTTCCTTTCCCGTCGCCGGAACCATGATGATCGAGCCGACGGAAAGTGAGTCGAAAGAAGAACTGGATCGCCTCTGCGATGCGTTGATTGCCATTCACGCAGAAATCCTCGAGATCGAATCCGGTAACGCCGACAAACAAAACAACATCATTAAAAACGCGCCGCACACCGCGGAGGCAGTGGTGAGTGATAATTGGTCTCATCCTTATTCCCGCGAGCAAGCCGCCTTCCCCGCGAAGTGGACCCGCGAAAGCAAGTTCTGGCCTGCCGTCGGTCGCATTGACAACGTTTACGGTGATCGGAATCTGGTTTGTAGCTGTGTGGGGATGGAAGCTTACGCGAGTTGATGAAGAAGATTCTAATCACGGGAGTGATCCTGCTGCTTGGAGCTATTTGGCTGATTGTCTTCTGGACCCAAAACTCCAAGCCAGTCATCACTCCCGATCTTGATTTTAAGCGTCCCAACATTCCGAATGATCAAAACGCTTTCTTTCATTTAGAGAAAGCTTACAGAGGTTTGGATTTATCCGACGCAGATCGGTTGCAGGTTTTGGCAAACTTATATGACGGCAAATGGGATGCAGAAACAGTAGAAGCCATATTGGGTGCCAACAACACAGCTTTGGCGTTGTTTAGACAACATGCAGCTTCGCCAACACTGCTTGTTCCTCAAATTCAGCAAATTCCTTCCATTGAAAATCCGTTGAAGGGTTTTGAATATCTTGAGTCTTGGAAGAATCTGGCGCTTCTGCATGCACTACACGCACGATCGCTCTTTGAAGGCGGAGGTGAACGCGAGTCTTTCGAAGAACTACTCGCGATATTGAAAATCGGGCATCAGATGCAGGACAGTGGCGGAGGACTGATTCACTACGTGTACTCTGCTTCCACCAAGCGTATAGCCATCCAACAATTGCCAAATATGATTGGAACAACGTCTCTTCCCACTGAAACTCTGCTCTCTTTTGGGAATAGATTAGAGGTATTCAGGGCAAATCTCACCGGTCTTTCCAATGCAGTTAAGATGGAATTCGAATGGAATGTTGCGGTGATCGATGCAATCGCATCGGGGGATTTGAGTATACCTGGTGCATCAGGATTCGGAAGCTCACTTATGGGAAAGCGACCCGTTCTGAATCGAAAGGAAACAATTCACACGTTCAGCGAATTCGCCCAAGTTTCGCTGGATTCTGTCAATCTTTACTTTTCAGACATGCCAGTATGCTTAGCGGCAGTAACGTTGCATCCCACAAATCGGGCAAGCGTTCCTAAACTAATGCTCTCTGGGAATGCCACCGGCAAAATCTTGTCTTGGATGCTCTTGCCATCGCACGCTCGAGTCTTTGCGTTCAAGAGTGAACAAAACTCCAGCATCTCCGCCATTCAAACTCTTATCGCACTTCGATACTACAAAGAGACGCATGGCACTTTGCCAGAAACATTAAACGCTCTCGTGCCGGAATATCTCCCCTCATTACCAATCGACGATTTCGATGGGAAACCGCTCCGTTACTCCGTCGAGAAGAAGGTCATCTATTCAATTGGGAAAGACCTGGAAGATTCGGGAGGTGTCGAGAAATTGGATCTCGTGTTCCCGATTCGATTCTGAACTGGTACAAGCCGCAGTTATCGCCCAATGCTCTTATAAATAAACCCGAGTTGCTCCATCTCCTTCGCGTCGAAAAGATTTCGGCCGTCGAACATAATCGGGTGGGTCAAAGATTTGCGGACCCGTTCCAAATCAAGCTTCTTGAACTGCGGCCATTCCGTCGCAACGATCAAGGCGTCGCAACCTTCGGCCACTTCATTCATATCATCCACGTAAGTGACGTTTTCCAGGACTGACCTGGCTTTCTCCATGGCTTTCGGATCGTGGACACGGAGAGTGGCTCCTTCCTTTTGCAGGCGGAGGCAAAGATCAATCGCTGGTGACATCCGGACGTCATCGGTGTTTTGTTTAAAAGCCAGGCCGAGAACGCCGATTTTTTTCCCTTTTAGCACCCAGAGCGTTTCAGTGATCTTTTTAACGAAACGATCCATCTGTTCAGAATTGATCCGTTGCACTTCTTTCAATAGACGAAAATCGTAACCGAGTTGCTCTGAAATCTGGATGAACGCACTGAGATCTTTCGGGAAACAACTGCCACCAAACCCGAGTGAAGCGTCGAGAAAACGACGGCCGATCCGTATATCCATCCCCATGCCATTGGCAACTTCCTGAACATTGGCGCCGCTGGCTTCGCAGATCACAGAGACCGCGTTGATATAAGAAATCTTGAGAGCGAGAAACGAATTGGCCGCGTGTTTGATCAGCTCCGCGGAATTGATGTCGGTAAAAATGATTGGAGCGTTATAGGGCTCATAGACCTCCCGCATCGCCGCCACCGGACGTTGCGAAAGGACGCCAATCACCACGCGGTCCGGCTTCATGAAATCATCCACCGCAAATCCTTCGCGCAAAAACTCCGGATTGCTCACCACATCAAAATCCACCTTGGCTTTGCAGTAACGCTTGATCGTCTCGGAAACTTTTTCACCCGTCTTGACCGGGACTGTGCTCTTATCAACAACGATTTTGTAACTCGTCATCGCCGCGGCGATCTCGCGGGAAACACCTTCGATGAAACTTAAATCAACCGAACCATCCGGCTGCGGCGGTGTGGGAACGGCAATGAAGATAACGTCCGATTCTTCAACTCCTTCCTTGGTGCTGCTGGTGAATTTGAGTCGGCCAGCTTCGACATTCTTTTTTACCAACTCTTCGAGACCCGGCTCGTAGATAGGCATCCCGCCGGATTTGAGAAGCTTTACTTTTTCTTCGTTGTTATCGACGCAAATGACCTGGTGGCCAACTTCTGCAAAGCAGGTTCCTGTGACGAGACCGACGTAGCCTGTGCCAATGATCGTTAATTTCATTCGGATTCAACGGAGGGGGGGAACTGAACGGTCAGTCTTCGACCTTACGGGTTCGTTGCGTCTGGCGCCGGCGGGGTGGTCACCTCAATGATTTGATCTGTAAAACCGGCGTTCGCTTGTTCCTTCAATTCAGGATGACGCGAAACAAGACGATCTTTCCGTTCAGCCGCTTCACCTTGCCAATACTCGAATTGATCCTGCTTGTTTTGAACTTCGGAATAAAGTTTCAAGGCTTCCTCCGGCTTGCCTTGCGCCTCGTAAATCCGGCCGATCGCCAGCTTCGCCTGGGGTGCGACATTTTCTTTCGGATACTGACGGGCAACCTCTTCGTATTTCTGAATAGCCTGATCGAAGTTTTTTTGTGCTTCCAATGATGCGGCCACACCAAATGTGGCTTGCGCCTTAAACCCTGCTGCCGGGCTGCCTTTCAGGACTGCATCAAAGTGGGATTGGGCTTTCGCGTAATCGCCCTGGTCAAATGCCGCGCCAGCCGCGAGCAATTGAGCGCGCTCTCCCGCGGATGTATTCGGATGCTGCTGCGCAATTTTGGCAAGTTCGTCCGGGCTCACGCCATTCGTGCCCATTGCGCTTAAACCTGTCAGGGAAAACAACGCTCTGTTCGCGTCAATTTCACTCTGTCGCTCCTTCCACTTAAAGAAGGCAATCGCGGCCACAACCACGACGACGCCAACGGCACCGATGACAACTTTTTTCCAATTAGCATCGAGCCATGCCAGAAAATCATAAAAACCAGACGATTGAGTAGATTTAGCGTCCATATAAAGAGCGGGAATGTCTAAGGCGATACCCAAAAACGCAAGCTTGAAATCCAGAGTAGAGCGCTCGTCTGTGAAAAAGACTGGCGGTGAATTCGCCTACAACCCCTTCCTGAATTGCAGAAGTTCTACATTTCAGGCCACCCTTCAGCGAACTCACCGCCGCAATTTGAATCGCGACGATTCAAAAGATTGCTGGCGCCCCATCATGTAAGGCCCCGTGAACCCCTGACTTACACTTTCAACCAAACCCTCCAACAACATTGATAATAAAGAGCAAAGCTGACTTTGCGTCCATAAGTCATGATCAGTAAACCGAAGTGCCGGTAAATCCGTTCTCAATTACGAGGTTTTCCCCGACTGCGATTAAACTCACCGGGAAAGCCCATTTAAATCACAATTCCCCCTGTCTTCCATTTAACGTTTTAGCCGTAACTTGGGTCGGTTTGAATGTGAATTACCGGTGTTTCAGTCGCGTCGACTCGTCGGAAAGTGACGAGCTGATTTTGGAGTCACGGGCGGACGGATGGCTTGTAGTGAACAGCGAGTCGCATGATTTACCCGGCGTCGGGATCTGTGTGTTGAAAAATATAGTCGGCGTTGCGCTGGTAACATCCTTTCCTTATGTTCTCGCCCGATGAATTTCAAAGGAACGGTTTATTTGGTGGGAGCAGGACCGGGAGATGCAGGATTATTTACCATGCGCGGAGCAGAGCTTCTGCGACGTGCCGATGTGGTGGTTTATGATGCTTTGGTCAATGCTGACCTACTCCGTTTAGCGCCAAAAACTGCCGAGATCATTTATGGCGGAAAGCGTTCCAGCCAACATGCCATTCCCCAGGGCGAATTAAATCAACTGCTGATCGAGAAAGCGCGGGCAGGAAAATGCGTCGTGCGACTCAAGGGCGGCGATCCCTATATATTTGGGCGTGGCGGTGAAGAAGCGCAGGAGCTTGCCGCCGCAAAAATTCCTTTCGAAGTTGTGCCTGGCGTTACTTCGGCGGTGGCTGCGCCCAACTATGCAGGCATTCCAATCACTCACCGCGATCATTGTTCGAGCTTCACCGTCATCACCGGACATGAAGACCCCACAAAAGATGAAACCAGCCTGGATTGGAAACAGATTGCACAGATCCCTGGAACAAAGATCATCCTGATGGGCGTCCAACGGATTCGCGAGATCGCTGCATCTCTCGTGACTCACGGTATGAATCCAGAAACACCGGTTGCAATGGTTCGCTGGGGAACAACTGGCCGACAGCAAACGATCGAAGGTTCACTTTCAAATATCGCTGATGTGGTCGCCGAAAAGAAATTCCTCCCCCCGGCCGTGACGGTGATCGGTGACGTGGTGAAATTACGCGGCACATTGAACTGGTTTGAGCGGCGTCCCTTTT
The DNA here is from genome assembly GCA_013820875.1 of Verrucomicrobiota bacterium. Taxonomy (GTDB): domain Bacteria; phylum Verrucomicrobiota; class Verrucomicrobiia; order Limisphaerales; family JACDHS01; genus JACDHS01. Next base: position 12,087 of record JACDHS010000098.1, read on the forward strand.
TCGGCAAACGCATCGTTGTCACCCGCACACGCGACCAGGCGAGCGAACTTTCCTCTCAATTGCTCGAACGCGGCGCTCACGTTTTGGAGATTCCAACGATTAAGATTGTTCCACCCAGCAATACGCAAGGCCTGCTGGATGCACTGCTGGGTCTGAATTCCTATGACTGGATCGTCTTCACCAGCCCGAATGGTGTCACCAGCTTTTTTGAATACTTCTTCCGGGGATTCGAAGACATGCGCGACATCGGCGGAGTCAAAATCGCCGCCGTCGGCCCGGCGACCGCAGCTAAACTGAAAGATGTGCATCTGAAAGTGGATTTGATGCCGCAAGAATATGTGGCTGACAAAATTGCCGATGCCTTTAGCAAATTCGAAAGTGTCGAGAATTTAAAAATCCTCCTCCTGCGTGCTGAGGTGGCAAATCCTGAGTTGCCAAAAAAACTTGAGGAGATGGGCGCCATTGTGGACGACGTCGCGTGTTATAAAACGGTTCCGGAAACCGAAGACATCGGTGGTACTGCTGCGAAGCTTGCGGAAACAGGTGCGGATTGGATCACTTTCACCAGCAGTTCCACAGTGGAAAACTTTCATGCCCGGTTCAATTTGCCTGAACTGATGGGAAAATTTCCGCAAACGAAACTCGCCTCCATCGGGCCTGAAACAAGCAAGGCTATCATTGCATTGGGACTGAAACCCACCATTGAAGCAAAGCCACATACCATCGAAGGGATGGTCAAAGCGTTGGACAAAGCGATTCGATCCGAGGCATGAACTGAGTTGCGTTCCGGAAAACTTCATTCAAATTTGCTCAAGATGAGTTTGGAAATTGTTAAATACGGCACCCCTGTATTGCGAAAAAAGGGTGCGCCGATCGAAAAGATCACTCCCGAAATAGAACACCTTGTGACAGAGATGTTCGCAACGATGTACGCCGCTCATGGCGTGGGTCTGGCTGCACAGCAAATTGGAAAAGCGCTGCAACTTTGTGTGATTGATGTCAGTGAAGTGGACGATCGTCCATCCACTCTCGAGTTAAATGGAGAACCTTCTGACGTGAACGCCTACATGCCTCTCACTTTGATCAATCCAAAGATCAAACCCTATGGCAAAGAAGTCTCCGGGCCGGAAGGTTGCTTGAGTTTCCCGGAAATCTACGGTGACATCACACGCCAGGAACACGTGGAAGTCACGGCATTGAATGTGAAAGGCCAGGAGTTTTCCTTTCGCTGCGGCGGTCTGCTCGCTCGCGCGGTTCAGCACGAAGTCGATCATCTCAACGGCATCCTCTTCATCGATCGAATGCAAAGAGAGGACAAAGGTAAACTGCGCGAGGAACTCGAAGATTTGCAGGCGATTACGAAAGCGGAGTTGAAGTGAATGAAAGTCATCCTACATCCGGCAGTCCAAAACCGCTTTTGGATAACGCCGCGGGGGTGCGCAAACAGTCGGCGAATTGACTTCATGAAACTGTAAAGCGGGCTTTGGTAAACGGAATCCTGCCTTTATCATTCGGCGTCTTTCCGTTCCCGCAGTAAATGGCGAATCGTATCCGGATCGCGTGCGCCATGAGTGAGGAGAAAAATCACCACCGTCGAGCGTTCTATTTTAAAATAGAGCGCGTAGGGAAACCTTCCCAGCAATACGCGCCGAAAATCACCGATAAACTTTTCGGTAAATCAAGGGCTGCCGTTGCACGATGGCGAGCGCGGCAAAATAAGAGCGTAGAAATTCGTGGCCCAGTCCAGTGGCAGCAGCTTCATACCAGGCAAATGTTTCGTGAGCATCTTCGACCAGTTCAGGACGAAAGCGGAGATGATAACTCACAGGCGGCGAGCCAGGCGGCGGCGGAACTCTTCCAGCGTGATTACAGAATCCGGCGACTTCAAATGCGCGGCTAAGCGAGCGTCGAGCAGTCGTTGATGAGATTTTGGCACGGGCAATTCATCGCCGTGCGCGGCGACATCATCCCAGAGGTCTTCGGCCAGGCGGATTTTTTCGGCGATGGAAAGCTTGCGGACTTCTTTAGCGAGTGTTGCGGTCAGGGAATAAAAATAATTCGGAACGCCCGCATTGCCAAGCAGCTTTTCGTGAAGCCGTGATATGAGTCTACCAAACCGTTAGTTTTTGCTTGGAGAGGGCGTTTTCCAATTGGAGAAGCAATTTTTCCAGTTCATGCCGTTCTTCTTCCCGAATGCTACGAATCTCGTAGGAGATTTTTTCTACCGCACCGGCAACCCTCTTAATAAACCTTCCGCAAATTCGACGGCAGAATATTCAATTCCGACCGGTACTTGGCCACTGTGCGGCGGGCGATAACAATCCCCTTCTCTTTCAGAATCTTCACCACCTGATCGTCGGAAAGCGGCTTCGAACTATCTTCCTCGGCGAATATGTCAGCGATCATGTCTTTCACACTCGTGTTTGACATATTCTCGCCGCCGGAAGTCTGAATGCCCGAGGTGAAGAAATATTTCATTTCGAAGATTCCCTGCGGAGTTTCAATGTATTTGGCTGAAACCGCACGACTAACTGTCGTTTCGTGAACGCCCACCACCTCGGCCACTTGCACCATCGTCATCGGTTTCAAGTGAGCAACCCCTTTGTCCATGAAATCGCGCTGCCGTTTTACAATCTCGTTCGCGATGTTCAAAATCGTTTGCTGCCGCTGATGCAAACTCTTGATCAAAAACTTTCCGGCGCGAATTTTTTCCCGAATATAGTCCCGCACCTCGCCAGAACTATCTGCCTGAGCCATTAAATCTTTGTAGGTATTGCTGATTCGGAGGTGCGGAATCTGTTCGTTGTTGTTTGTCACAACAAACTCCTCTCCCATCCTGTGTACGAACACTTCGGGCAAAATATAACGATCGTTGTCCGGCATGAAAGCCCGACCCGGACGCGGTTCCAAATGACCGATACGCACAATGGCTTCCTGCACATCATCCGTGGTGATGCCCAGGCCACGCGCCATTTCCGGAATACGCCGTTTGCCAAGAGCTTCCATGAACCCCTCCACCATTCGATACTCGATCGTGCGCCGCTTGTTCAAACGTTCCAACTGCAGCAGCAAGCATTCGCGCAGATCCCGTGCACCAACGCCCGTAGGGTGAAATGTTTGAATGACCCGCAGAATCTCTAAAATTTGTTCCTTGGGAACGTTCGTTGAAAACGAAAGGGATTCGACGATCTGATCCGGCGTGAGTGGAGGTTTGGAGTTTGGGCTGGGATTCAAATAGCCGTAATCGTCAATGTTTCCGATGATCATCTCCGCGATGGACCGCAATTCATCGCTGAAATCAGCAAAACGCATCTGTTCGAGGAGACTTTCCTGTAATGAAATCTGCGCGGTAAGCGAATTAAACATGTGTTCCCGCCGCTCTTCCGCTTCCTCATTCTGGCGCATGGGAAGGTTGGTCTGCGCAAAATGATCCCGCCAATCCTGGTCTGCCTGCGCTAATTTTTCGAATTCCGCCTGAAAATCATCTACTGGTCCATCATTGGGTTTTTCCGTTGTGGGATCGAACTTTGTGTCCGCCGGAGGTTCGGTCGGATCGGCCATATCATAGGCAGGCGCTTCCCCGCTGGTCTTGTCCTCCTGCTCCGCTTCCATAGCGGAAACCTCTTCCAGGACAGGGTTTTGCTGCAACTCTTGTTCGACGAGCGCTTTCAATTCCAACGTAGGTGCCTGGAGCAGTGCGAGCGATTGCTGCAATTGCGGTGCCAACACCTGCGAAAGCGACATTCTTTGTGCCAAGTGTAAACCTTGAGCCATTGTAGAAGAGTTTACGACCCTGATCACAAATCACAAGTCTGGAAACGGCACAAATTTTGCTATCAGAAAATTCCCGAATGCGCAACGCATCTCTGTTCCAATCTTTTTGCCCTTGGCTCCGACTGTTTGCCGTCTATTCAAACTGTGGCTTGGTCCTGACCATCACCACCTCACTCAGGGCACTCTCCCCACCCTTGTTCACCGCGGAAATCGTCACTTCCACCACCGCATCCGCTGGCAGCTCTTCAAACATAAAATCCGTATCCGACGGTGTGCCCACCACTTTTGGTTCTTCATCCACGCCCACCACCTTGATGCGCACCCGATAATATTCCGCGCGCGGCGCTTTGTCCCACTGCACGGCCATAGCATTCTCTGCCACCGAAACCGCCGTGACATTCGTCGGCGTTTCCGGACGTTCCTTTGCCGCTGGTGCGTTGAAGCCGAACGCTGTCCAACGTCCATCGTCGAGAGTTAAAGTCAACGATAACTCCTTCACCAACCCCCGCAGCATCTTAAGCAAGAGAGCAAACGCCGCGTCACTCTGCTGCACCAGGGTTCTCAACGC
>JACDHS010000098.1:16438-21746 GCA_013820875.1 Verrucomicrobiota bacterium
CTCCTGCGCTTTCACAGCGGTCCGCGCAGTCTTAAGTGCATTGTATCGTTCCGCTGCCTGGGCAGCCGTAATGTTATGCGCAGGAACTTCCCTGCCAGGATTCTGAACGAGGTAATTATGAAACGTTTCCGCCCAAACCTCCAGGTCACTGGCGCGTTCCGAAACCCGGAACCCACCGCGAAACCCGGTCACATCCCAACCCGAATGATACAACCGTCCGAGTGCCGGTTTCAATTGATCCCGGCCCAGCAACGCAAACTCACGCGTTGCGATTCGTTCCGTCTCCAACAGTTCCCGCAGCTTGCGCAATTCTTCCTTGCCCAATTCCCGAGCGTCCCGCGCCAAAACTGCTGCCGCTCGAGCCAGGCTCATTGTCACCGCTGAGTTATGCGCCAACACCACTGTGGCGCTGTGGCTATCCGCCGCTTTGATCGCAACGTTCATCCTGCCGAGCAATCCACCCTGACTAACCGGTATATTCTGTCTCATAATATCGATTCCAATTCTGTTTAAAGTTCTGTTTTCGTCGCTCGTTCAACTCCATTTCCTGTTAAACGAACGAGACATCCTCTCACAGCCACTCCGTCACCTAGTGTCGGAGCAATTTTTTCAGGTAAATTATTTTTATCTCTGTAAACCACCGCAGATGAGGCATTTACATCCATTTTCATCAAAACAGGTGAAAAATATTTTTGGATATCCACCAAATGAGCCTGTCTGAAAAATGGGTGGAACGGGCTACCAGTCGATTTGCCGCTTTGCGGTCCCGCACGTTCTCAACTCCCTCCCGATCTCGTCAAACGCGAGAAATAACGTTGTTAACCCCACCCGACTCCGTCAAACCCCAGGAATAACGTTCTCAAGCCCCATCCGACACCGTCAAACGCGGGAAATAACCTTTTCGAGCCCCTCCCGACGCCGTCAAATGGCAGGAATAACGTCCGCAGGCGTCCTCTGATATCGTCAAACGACCGGGACATCATGGGAAGGAACTATAGAGTCATTGAAACGCAGAGCGGTTTCGTCCAAGACGCTGACGCGAATTGATGAGTGCTCCGCTAAGATCAGAGCGCCTGACTGCAAGTTTGAATCACACCGCAGCATGAGCAAACGACAAAACTGGACATTCAGTTTTCGCCGGTTGGGAATGCGCCACTCCAATACGCTTGCGCGGTCCCAGTGCATCGAAGATCCGCTAGCTTTTGGATCTGTGCCAGTCCTCTGGCGCTTTCGTTCGGGGTAAGTGTGATTTTAAACATGTGAGATGGGAGGGGCGCGTATGCACAAACGGAGCGCGGCTTATAGCTATCCCAGAGTTATTCATCGAAGCGAGGAGACCGCAGGGAATTGTATCCCCGCAGCTTCGGTGAATAACTCTGCGGCCAAAAATTTTCCTTGCCGCTTAATGAGCAGACTTTTTCCCTGAATGGGAAAACACGCATCGCCTGGCTACGAATTTCGCGGCTGGGCGCAGGACGCCTACACACAGTCCTTCGAGCCAGGCGATGCGCTGATCCGCAACGAATACTCAGTGGCAGACCGCTATATTAGCAGGTCTCACTATAAGCCCTTCGACCGGATCAGCCAGCGTGTTTTGGATGTACTATGAACAACGCAATCCTTGAAAATCAGACTCACGAGTTCGCGGCCTTTATCGCCATCGATTGGGCCGATGAAAAACACGCCTTTTGCCTTCAGGCCACCGGCCAGAAGAAGAAGGAATCCGGCATCCTCGAACAAAAACCCGAAGTGATCGGCCCATGGCTGGCAAAACTTCGGGAGCGTTTCGGCGGACACCCCATCGCTGTGGGGCTGGAGCAATCGCGGGGCGCTTTGATCCATGCCCTTTTGGGCTACGATTTTGTGGTGCTCTTTCCCATTCACCCCAACACCGTTGCCAACTTCCGCCAGGCCTTCAAATTCAGCGGAGCCAAAAGCGATCCTCTCGACACCGACCAGATCCTGGAGATACTCACCAAGCATCTGGATTTGCTCAAGCGCCTCACGCCGGACACCGAGCAAACCCGGTTGCTGGGCCGACTGGTGGAAGACCGGCGCAAAACGGTTGATCTGCGCACCAGCCATGTCCAGGCTTTGCAAGCCTCTTTAAAGGAATATTTCCCTCAAGCGCTGGACATCTTAAGCGGCAATGTTGCCTCGCGCCTGGCAGGCGACTCTCTTAAGAAGTGGCCGAACTTTCCCGCCTTTCAGCAGGCCCGGCCGAGCACGATCAAACGCTTCTTCTACGGCCACAACGTGCGCAGCCCACAGGTGATTGAAAGCGTGCTCAAAATCGCCGAGCAGTCTCAAGCTTTGACGACCGACGCGGCCATCGTCGAAAGCGGCACCCGCTTGAGCCAGATGCACTCCGAAGTCATCCAGACCCTCAATCCGATCATCGAAGATTACGACCGGCGGATCGAGAAAGTCTTCCACGATCACGATGACGCGAAACTCTTCACCGGCCTGCCCGGAGCCGGCCCCGCGCTGGCCCCACGGTTGCTGGCGGCTTTTGGGACCGATCGTTCTCGTTACGAAAGCGCCACCAACGTCCAACAGCTTGCGGGCGTAGCGCCGGTGACCAAAAGCAGCGGCAAAATGCGAGTGGTCTATTGCCGGGTGGCTTGTCCGAAATTTTTGCGCCAGAGCTTCCACGAGTTTGCCCGGCTCTCTGTGGAAAGATGCCAGTGGGCGCGCAACTACGTCGATTACTACACGCTAAAAGGAAAGAAGTATCACACGATTATCCGCGCGCTGGCATTTAAATGGATTCGAATCCTGTTCCGCTGTTGGAAAACCCGCACGCCCTACGACGAAGCCAAACACATGGAATCCCTGCGCAAACGCGGTTCAGTTTTTGCGACGCTTCATTTGGAAAAAAAATCATAAAAAATACTCGACGGCAGTGCTCAGAGGACTGTGTGCGAAGCATCAGCCGCAGCGCTCAAGGGTGGAACGTCGCGCGGCAGGGTTTTCTATGACGCTCGAACAATCTCACGCGCTGCGGCTGATGCTTCGCACACAGCCGCGCTCCGTTTCCTACGCCAATCTCACCCGCTTTTAATCACACCCGGATGCTGGATTCTGGGGAATTGCAAATTGAGAATTGAAAATTGGGGGGGGGGCCGCATGGGATGGGGCGACTGCAGTTCAATTTTTCATTTTTCAATTTTCAATTCCCCCAAATTAAAAAAGCCGCCCGGTTTCCCAGGCGGCTCGCGTTATTTTTAACTGAACACTGCATACTGGTGACTGAACACTGCCTTACAGTGTCTGCACCAGCACGACGGTTGACATCTGGCTTTCACCACCGTTGTTCATGGCGGAGACCAGCACTTCCACCTGCGAGTTGCCGGGCAACCCTTCCATGATGAAGTCGAGGTCAGCCGGACTGCCCACCGACACGTAATCGGCATCCACACCGATCACCTTCTTCCAGACGCGATAGTAGGCCGCGCGCGCCGCACCCTCCCACTTCACCGAGATGGCGTTTGCACCGATCAACACCGCGATCACGTTCTGCGGCACATCTGGAATAGCCTTCGCACCCGGTTTCTTGAAACCAAATGCCAGCCAACGGGCATCCAATGGATCCAACACCTGGTGCAACTCGCTCAACAACGTGCGCAACCCCTGATCCAGCGCGGTTATTTTCTCATTGCGCGTGGTAATCGCCTGGTTCACCACTTCCTTCTGTTGCGCCACCGCGATAAGCGCAGCAGCGAGGTTGCCCCGCAAGAGGGTTGCACGAGCTGGCGCAAGGTTGGCCCCGGCATCGGCGATCGGATGCGCGGTCAGATAGTCCTCCGCCAACTGCAACGCCGTCAGCAGCGCCGCATTGGAAGACGGAACTGTGAGGCTTCCAGCGAAACCAACCGCCGTCCATCCCTGCGAATACTTCATGCCGAGGGTCGGCTTAAGACTCTCCCGCAGCACCGTCATGAAACGGCGTCCTACCTTCGCGGCGCTTTGCAGAGCCGCCTGTTTGTTCTTCATCTCCAGCAGTGCTTGTTTGTGCGCCGTGTTGCTGGTGTTGACTGCCGTTATTTTCACCGGCAGATCCACCCCTTCCGTATGCGGAAGGCTGAGGGTTGCTGCATGTTGGGCCACCGCGGCGACTGCTTTCGTTCCAAGCGCTACGAGGAACGCGATCGTTCTCTTTATTGTATTTACCATATGTTTACTCCTAACTGTTACCGACTTACCGACCCGGATCAGAACCTTTCATAAAGCGCAACCAACTCAGTCAGCCCGCCCACGTCGTTTTCCGATCCGTTTTGCCCAGGTGTTTTTTTGTGTTCACCGGGCGTTTTTGATTCGTATCAGTCGAATCGGTTACTTTGTCTCAGAATTCGTTTCGCTTGCATCGGCCAAAGTTTGCAACAAACTTTGGCCGCCCCTCCAGACCCCTGATTTCATTGGTGATTCTGCACAAAAAAAAATTCATTTTTGCCGCTGAGCCGAAGAGTGACTTTTTCGACATCTCACATAACCCCGCCAGCCAACACTCCACAAACCATTCGGGAAGAACCCTTTACGTAGAATCCGAAGGCCCGAGAAAAACGTGTTGAAGAAAAATCGAAGAGCGTCAAAAACCAGCTTTGGCACTTAACTCAAGCTCCATCAGAGAGTTACAAACCTGTACATGGGCGAAAACGGCAAGAAATCGCATCGAAGACACGCAGAGGCACCGATGGACTGACACGAATTGCACAGATTTTCACGAATGTGAGCAGCGAAAAGCTACACGGATGAATGATTGCATTGTTGCATCGGCTATCGGCTATAGAACATCGGCGACCCAATTCGCCTGAAAATTCGTGTCAACATCCCCCTTTTGACATTCCCCGCTATGCAACCATCCAACTATGTAGAGCCTGTCCGCAAAACGGATAATTCCAAAACCGGTGGGGTTTTCCTGTGTGAAAACCCTGACTTCTGCCTTCTACAATCCTCTCGAAGTCTGGTGCGTGCGTGTTACCATTTCAAAGCGGAACAAAGCCAACTTTGACCCGTCCGTAAATCTCTAAGCAACAACACGCACGCACCAAACCTTACGACGAGTTGTGAAGGCAGAAGTCAGGGTTTTCACGCAGGAAAACCCCACCGAATGGGAGTGCTTCGCACCGCGAATCTCGCGCTGCAGATACGACCGGCGCTTTGATTCTTGAACTAAACGGCGGTAGACCAGCGGAAGTTATAACTTACCGATTTCAGCCAAAACCCTTTGCTTTGAAGATTTTGTCTGCTTTTTCCATTTACCGAACACGCTCCCACATTAACCAATGCGTTTTGCGGACAGGCTCTA
>JACDHS010000099.1 GCA_013820875.1 Verrucomicrobiota bacterium
GGTGGTTCGCTTTTCAATCGGCCTTCCTCGCAATCCCCTTCTGATTAGCGGTCATTAGCGTTGATTAGCGGTATTGAACTGCTGGATTTAGGTTTAGTGTTCTGAAGAGCTCGCAGACGCACAGTTCAAGAATTCCATGCCAGGGCCACTGATCTTGTCTCCTTGGTTGATTTCTGCATGCGATCTTCTTAACTAAATGGCAGTGGGCCGATGGCCTGGGCTGAGGAATGGCCGGCCCGTTGGGCCTTAGCTGCACCCACCTCACCTGTTTGAAATCACCCCCTTAGACCGCTTGCTCAAACTTTGAATCTTGAACATTTCTCCGTGTCCCATAACATCGCCCGCATTCCGGTTTCGACCGCGCAGACATGAAAGCCAAAATCATCATCACACCGAAGAAAGCTGTCCTCGATCCACAAGGCAAAACCGTGCAGAACGCCCTCGAACACATGGGCTACACAGGGGTCGGCGCTGTTCACGTCGGAAAATACCTGGAAATCGAACTCCCGGATGGCGATAAAGAAGCCTGGACCAAACAAATCGATGATGCCTGCCACAAGTTGCTCAGCAACCCGGTGATCGAAGATTACAAGTTCGTGATTGAGTAAGTTCCATTTGCGAAACGGCCGCTTCCAATGTTCAGTATGCGGTCGTTCGCGTTTGGTCTATTCCGAAAACTAAACACCGAATACTTTTTGCACATGAATTTTGCCGTTTTACAATTTCCCGGCTCCAACTGTGACCAGGACTGCGTTCACGTAATGCGCAATGTCCTCGGACACTCCGCCAGCCTCGTCTGGCACAAGGACAATTCGCTCGCAGGTTTCGATGCCGTGCTCGTCCCGGGCGGTTTTAGCTATGGTGATTACCTGCGTACCGGCGCCATCGCCCGTTTCAGCCCGATCATGGCAGCGGTGCAGCAATTCGCCGCCAACGGCGGACCGGTTCTCGGCATCTGCAACGGATTTCAAATATTGTGTGAAGCGGGACTGCTTCCCGGCGCGCTCATCCGCAATCGCTCGCTGCAATTCCGCTGCGAAAACATTTTCCTGAAAACTCTGACGAACGATTCACCGTTTACCAGCCTGGTTCCGTCAGACAAACTGATGCGCGTTCCGATTGCGCATGGTGAAGGTTGTTACTTTGCTGACGAAGTCACGTTGGAAAAGTTGAAGAGCAACAAGCAAATCCTATGGCAATACGTTGATGCCAATGGAGAGGCTACAGAACTATCGAATCCGAATGGTTCCCTGTTCAATATTGCCGGCATTTGCAATGAAGCACGCAACGTGGCTGGCCTGATGCCTCACCCGGAGCGCGCCAGCGAAGTCCTTCTGGGTTGCGCCGATGGGAAGCTGATTTTCGAAAGTTTGATCTCCAGCCTGCAGAATCGCACCGTGGCAAAAGCCGCCTGAGATTCCCGCGAGACAAGTTTCAGAATCCGGGTCCGGAATCTCCCCCCCCTTTTGCGTTTTCTGGGTTTTTTCGCCGTTTCCAGGTTGAACGGGCTACTTCACGCTCAAGACCGTTCCGGCAATATGTCGCGGCCCATCGTTTTGGTTGAAGTAATAAACCACCAGCGCGCGGTCTTTTGAAATCATGGTCGCCCAGGGATAGCCGAGATCAAAACCACCGCCGTCAGCGCGCAGAATGATTTCTTCAGCGGTTTTGAAATTGGTGCACTCGGCATCCAGGACGCGGGCACGGATTCCGGATGGTTGATGCCGGTAGCCGTAAACGAGCAGCACGCGTTTGTCCGGCAGGCGCAGTGCATAATGCGGATGTCCTTTGAAGCCGGAGTCCTCCCATTTTTCGAAACTTTTCCCGCCATCACGGGAACGCACCACCACCGTGTGATCGTTGAAATTCGCGGTGCGGAGGAATCCAACGAGATCGCCTTTCGGTGTCTCGTAAATTGAGGCTTCGTTGAACGTGACTTTTTCGTCCTGAGCGACCGGGCAGGAATATTCCCACGTCTTGCCGTTGTCGGACGAGATCATGAGGTGATTTTCCGTCTGTTTGGTTTCGAGATTTTGGGCGGCGACAATCCAAAACACCCGCCCATCTTTGCCCTGGCACATCGCGCCGCGATTGTAGGCAGGGAGGGTTTCACCAAAAATATCGAGACGTTTTTCCGAAGGAACGCTGGGAGGAAGAATCGGTCCGTCCCAGTTCTTTCCTCCATCTTCGGAACGCATGATGTAACCACCCATGAAAATAAAACCTGCACCCGCCGGGAACACGGGTTGTTTCAACTTTGCAACCACCTCCGGCTTCGGCAATGCCCAGGCATAGCTCGCGCAGAGAATAGATTTATCCTTCAGTTGCAACATGCAGGGATCCTGTGAACCGCCGAATGGATGGGCATAAATGGTTTCCGGGTCTTTGCTCCAGGTTTTACCATTGTCCCTGGAGCGCACAAGGACGAGGTAACTGTTCGGGTCGGTGTGGGTATAGCCTTTGGTGCCGAGCGCACGCCAATTCGGAGCGCGCCGAAACGCGACGATCAATTCTCCATTGGCTCTTCGCACGATGGACGGAAACGCGCTGTAATATTTGGCATCGTTGTAGATGACGATGTCTTCCACTTTGCGGATGCTGGAATTGTTTGCTTTAACCGTTTGTCCCGACACATGGAAACAGGTCAGCAGGACCAACGCGGTGGAAATAAAAATGTGGCGCATCGTTTGGAAATGACAGGTTCCACGTCGCTGGCAAGAAAAAGTTACTAAAGAAAAGCCAGCGCCCCAACGATGACAGCCAGCAGCCAGATGAGCAGGACGGCATTCCGCTGCGTCATGCCGTTGCGGACGAGACGATGGGACAAGTGATTGGTGTCCCCAATGTAAAACGGTTTACCCATGCGCCATCGGAGCAGCACAACAGAAATGAGGTCGCCGAGTGGCACTGCCAAAATCAATAAAGGGCTTAGCACCGCCCACGGCCTGGGATTCTGCGAACTATAGAAGTGCGGAAGAATCGCAGAAATCGCCATCAAAAATCCAACCAGATGACTACCCGCATCACCGAGGAAGGCGGAGGCTTTTGGAAAGTTGAATGGCAGAAATCCAAGCAATGCGCCGGCGATGGTGAACGAGAGAAGTGCGACGAGGTACTGGCCGTTTAACGCGGCGATCAAACCAAATTGCGAAGCCGCAATGGCGCCCAACCCGGAGCAAAGGCCGTTCATGTTATCCATGAAGTTGAAGGCATTGATCACGGTGAGAATCCAAAGAATGGTGACGAAATAGCTGAACACCACATTCGGCACAAACAAGGTGATCCTCACGCCACAGGCGGCAACAAGTGCGGCAACGGCGAGTTGGGCAGAAAACTTAAGGGCTGGTTTAAGTTCCCATTTGTCGTCAGCAAAACCGATCAACAACATGCCGACAGCCCCGAATAAAATGCCGCCGAGTTGTAGCTGGCGTTTGCCGAAGCCGTAGATCAATGCGTCATTTAATTCCGGGGACAGAACAGAAAATTTGAGCGCGATAATTCCAAGAATAATTGGCGCAATCATCCCGGTAAAAACGGCCAGGCCACCCGCAAGAGGAATTGGAGTGTGATGGATTTTGCGATGGCCTGGATCATCCACGAGGTTCGTCTTGAAACACCAACGCCGCCAGAACGGCAAGGCAGCGAGTGCTGTCAACAGCGCCACCACAAAGGCTGCAAAATAAACTGCGGCAGGGAAATTCATGACGGCCTCTCTCGACTCAACAGCTTCCGGTAGAGTTCATGGATATGATCCACCATGCGCTCCACCGGGAAGTATTCGGTCACGAGGGTTCGGCCAGTGGCGCCGAGTCGTATCCGAAGAGCGTTGTCGTTGGCGAGTTGAAGGAGGCGGTTGCTTAATGCCTTCTCATCGCCGGGTGAAACGAGAAAACCGGTTTCATTTTCAAGGCACACTTCCCGTGCCCCGTCGCAATCATAAGCAACAACCGGTTTCCCTGCCGCCATCGCTTGCGGCAACGCGCGCGGGAGACCTTCACGGCGGGAGAGATGAACCAGCGCATCCATGATGCCGACATACTTCGGAACCTCCCGCGGCGGGACAAGGCCGGTGAAAATAAAATGTTTCTCCAGTCCGACGGAACGGGCTTGAAACTCAAATTTCTGACGCCATTTGCCGTCGCCCACGAACAGGAATTTCATCCGAGGACATTGTTGCACCAACTCCGGCGCGATCGCGAACAGATCGTCATGTCCTTTTAATTCGAACAAGCGCGCAATCTTTCCAACGACAAAATCGTCCGCAGCCAAACCGAGTTGCTGCCGCAGGGCCAGATCGTTCCTCGCACCTGAAAAAGGTGCGATGTCGAAACCGCTGAAGACCCGGGTGTATTGCTCTGGCTGGCCAATCCCGGCGGCGAGATATTGTTCAGTCATCGCGTTGGCGACACTGATGAAATGTGTGGTGGCGCGTGCGGCGTATCTCTCTGCGGAGCGGAAGATCAAGTTGGGGAGCGCTCCTTGAAATGCTCCGAAGGATGGACCATGGATCGTGTGAACGATCACAGGCACACCGGCCCGTCGCGCAGCCAGGCGACCTAAAACTCCCGCTTTTCCGCTGTGTGTGTGAACGATGTCCGGTTTTGTTTCACGAAAAATCCTGGTTAACGCACGCAGAGCCGGGATGTCTTTCAGTGGATAAACCGGGCGAACGAGTTCGGGAACAATTTTCAGCAGTTCTGGATGCGATCCAAACTGCGATACCAATGAACCCTCCGGCCCGGTGGCCGGGCCTGAAATAAGATCGACCTGCACGTCAGGTTTTCCGCGCAGGCCGAACACTGTGGAAACGGTATTCTCCTGGGCGCCGCCGACGATCAGTCGGGTGATGACATGCGTGACGCGCATTTCATTTCGGCTGGCCGCTTTGCAGTTCCTTCAACTTATCGGTCACCTGTTTAAATTCAGCCGTGTCTTTCGGCGCGATCTCGAGATAGATCTGATACTGCTTGATCGCCTCTGGTATATCGTTTTGGCGCAGGGCAACTTCAGCCAGGCCGTAGTGAACGGGATGTGACCGTTCAGTGAGCGCCTTTTCCAGTTTTTGATAGTCTAGTTTGGCATCATCCAGCCGGTTCATTTGCAGGTAAACAAGCGCGCGATTGAACAAGCCGTGAGGATTGTTTGGAGCCGCTTTAAGCACTGCGTTCAGACGTTCGAGAGCTTCTGCATACTGCTTGTCATTGATCTGGATCACAGCCGCCTGGAGATTGAACTCCTGCAATAAAGCATTCACCGTTTCATTCTTGGGAAGCTCCTTGCGCGCGTTGAGCAGCACTTCTTCGGCGGTCGAAATATCTTTTTGTATCAGATAGGAGAGTGATTCCACCCGGAGCAGTTGCAGTTTCTGTTGCTCGGCGAGTGCAATCTTTGGATCGTTTCGGATCTTCTGAATTTGAGCGAGCGCCATTTTCGGTTGCTGCATATCGAAGTAGGTCATGACCATCGCCACATGAGCGCGGGAATCATTGGGGGTCCAATCGAGAATACGAGAGAAGTATTGGACTGCCTGGCGCAAGTTGTTGCCGACGGCAAAAGCCTGGCCGATAAGAAGATTTGCATTCGGTTCGTCGAATGGCCCGTGCATGTTCATGGCGCCGATGCTGAGGGTTTTCTGCAATTCCTCCACCGTCCTGACCGCCTCCACCTTGCCTGCGCGCAATTGCTCGTTAAATTCCGCATTGATCCGCGCCACGTTATTGTCGGGGTTGAACGCGACTGCGGCGGTGAAATGTTTTCCAGCTTCGGTGAGGCGGTTTTGCTTCTGCATCTGCACGCCCCAGTGGTTCAAACCCCGCGAGTAACTGGCGCCAATCCAGTCAGCTTGAAGGCTGATCTCACTGGCGTCTGGAAAATGAGAGAGCGCAACGGATTCCACATCTGCCCAAAACTTTTCATTCACTGCAATAACCTCAGCACTCAGCGGAGGAGGCAAAAGTGAGGCGCTGGTGAATTTTTGCAGTTCGTAGTTCATGCCGTGCGGCACCGCATAAAACCGTTCGAAGAAATAACCAAAGCTCGGATGCAGGTAATAAAGTGGAAAGTTTTCACCCAACAGATCAAGCAGGATCAATTTGTCCACATCGGTGAGGGTTACCTTTGCTGCTTTCTCAAGAAGAGATGCGAGTTCCGGATGTTGTTGCTGCAGTTGCGCGCGGTAATCGGGATTTCCCATTTCGACAGTGGAAAGGGAGACATGCAAAAATGGTGTGCCCGCTTTTTCATGAGCCGCCCGAATGAGCATAAGCTGGTTGGGATCGTCACTGAGCACAATCGACTTTTGTGCGGGCAAATTTTGCGTCAGGTGATTCGCATAGTTTGCGAGTAGTGGCCCGTTGGTAACTCGGATGGAATTCCAGTTTTTATAGATTAACCCGGCAGGAATAGCCACCGCGGCCAGCAGTGCCACTCCTGCAATAGCCCGATTGATTGCAGTGAAGGCTGCGCCTGATTTTTCCCAGCGCCGTTCGGGTTCCTTACCGAAAACCAGCAGGATATATCCGAGCAGATAGCCGACGCTCAGAGCTGTCAGGAAATAAAAGGTGAGAAATGGCAGCATCCCAAAGCCAAGCAAGCGACCACTGAATTTCGGATCAAAGAAGACCCAGGCGCAGATCGCGAATAAAGCGATGTGCAACACCCGGAACATCAAGTTGGTGATCATTCCGCCGGAAGCACTGGTTTCGCCGCGGAACGAGCGCCACCGAATCCCAATTAATAGTATCGGAATGATGGATGTGAGCGAGAGCATGAACAGATGCGCCCGCAAAGTCGGCGCGCTGATGAATGGAAGGATGAAGATGTAAGTCTTCTGATGCCGCCAGTTTTCACGAAGCGCCTCGAAGAATCCGATATCGGTCTGCGAAGAGACGACGTAAACGAGTGGGAGCAGAAAATACAGGGACAACCCGGCCAGGCCGAATGCGATCATGCGCAGAATGAAACGCAGGTTGAAAAAGCTCAGGCCTTTGATCCAGGCAACCGCGATGACGAACAGCGGAAAGAAACCGATCATCGCCCAGTTGTTCGTAATACCGATGCCATAAAAGAGGGCGAGTTTTACCAGCCAGTTTTCGTTTTGGCTGACGCGGAATTCCAGGAGGCAGCGAATGGCGTAGGCGAACAGCAGGAGGTCGAGCATTTCACCACTTGGCGATGTGGCGTTTTCCCAAAAAGTCAGTTGCAGGGCCAGGGCCAATCCAGCGAACACAGGTGGAACCCATTTAAGTGGAATGCTAAGCAATGAAAGTTCATCTGGTTCCCGCTGGCGCTGTTCGCGGGTGCGATCATGCGGAAGCAGACTGACCGAGCGAGCCAGGACAGCAATAGTGAGTGCCCCGCAAACTGCGGAAAAAACATTCAGGCCGATCAATTCAAGGTTCCCGGGCAACAGGCGAATCGGCCAGGTCAGCAGAAAATGAAGTGGCTGCGTGTAGAGCGGTTGCCAATCCCATCCGCTGAGTCGCGCGGTGAGGGCGAGCGTTGGCAAGGTGACCCAGCCGTTGAGCGTGGTCAGAAAAACAAGCAGCGCGATGGCGGCAATGACCCATGGCAGGAGGCGATGAGTGAAATCTCGTAATGTGTTCATTCGTTTTTTCTAGCTGAACTCCTTCTACTGGACCCTTCTAATATCGGCGACACACTCCACGTGTTGCGTTTGCGGAAACATATCGAGCGGAACAACCTTCTCCAGAGCAAAGACACCGTCGGAACAGAGAATGTTCAAGTCTCGCGCCAGCGTAGCCGGGTGGCAGGAGACATAAATAATCTGGGACGGCTTAACTTCCTTAAGCAGATTCATGCTTTGCGGCGGACAACCGGTGCGGGGCGGATCGAGCAATAGCGTGGTTTGCGAGGCGTCGTATCTGTCCAACAAACCCGGAAGAAACACCTCCGTGGCGCCAGTGATGAATTCACCATTGGTAATGCCACGTCTTTCTGCATTCTTTTTAGCGGCTTTGATCGCCGGCATATCAATTTCAACCCCGACGAACTTCTCCACCAGATCTGCCAGTTCGATTCCGAAGAAGCCGACGCCGCAGTAAGTATCGATTAAGAAGCGCGAACCTTTATCCACCAGACGATCGCGAACCGCCTCCACCAATTTCGGTAAAAGGAAGAAGTTGTTTTGAAAAAACGAATCGCGCGGCAGCTCCCAATCTTGTGGCAAGACTCGTAACACCACCTTTAATCCGCCCTTGGGTGGCGGGTTTTTCCAAACGCCTGTGAGTTGTTCGTTCAACGCGGGTTCGGCGATTTTGCACTCGTGAACATTCACCACGAATCGGTTGTTCTGGCCGAGGAAGCCGATGTTCAGTTTCTGCTCGGGCTTGTTCCATTGACTGCGCACCATGATACGATTGCGGTAATGGTAGGGTTGCGGGCACGGCGCCACTGGATCAATCAGCGCTGCTGAAAACCCGCCAATCCGCTTGAACAGATCGACGATCTGCTTGTGCTTCATTTTGAGTTGGGCGCCGTAATCAATGTGCTGGTATTGGCAGCCGCCGCAGTCCCCGAAGTAGGGACAGAGTGGATCCACCCGTTGCTGGGAAGCTTCCAGGATTTTGACCAACTGCGCGCGGGCGAAATTCTTTTTCAGTTCCGTGATCTCGACTTCCACCAGTTCGCCGATGACGACGAATGGCACAAACACGACAAACTCTTGCAGGCGCGCGACGCCTTCGCCTCCGAAAGCGATGTCTTCAATTTTTACCGTCACTCGAGAACCGACGGCACATGGGATGTGCTCTTCCGCTAACATTAAAATATGAAAATAAGGTGGTTAAAGTGGCTTTGCTAATAAGAGTGCGCAACTCCAAAGGATGTTTGAATGGTTCGATTGTGCCCGCGAACCACGCGGTAAGAAGAACCGGCGAGAGAAAGTTCGCAGAACTGCCCGGCGTTTTCGCGTCATCAACGTGGTTCGCGTTAGGCTTATTCTTTGGGCGCGCTGGCTTTCCTGATCACATCGGCGATCTGCACCGGGCAACCGCCCTGACGTTTGCTTTCGTCGGCGGCTTCCATGAAGGCGAAGATTTCAATGGTTTCCTCGGGAGAGACAGGGGAAACGCCAGTTTGTAAAAATTTCATCACTTCACGGAGAAGCGGTGTGTAGTCACCGGCCATTTTCTCATTGAGAACGGCTTTGGTGCCGAGCGCCGTGATCTGGTAAGGTGCAGCAGCGTTGCGCACTCCGTGGAAGGTTCCAACTTTGCCATCTTTCCACGTTCCCGTGACGACGTGTGTATCGGTAGTCGCAGTGCATACAACCGTTTCGCAACCGGTGCCCATCACCGTGAAAAGGGATTCAGTGGAATGAACGCCGTACCAGAAAAGATCTGGATGCGTCGGTTCCAGGTGCGCAGGCCCAACGGAAATGACGCCTTTCAGTTCGCCAAAGGCGCCGTTTTTCATCGCCTGCACGGTTGGCCAATAGCGCAGGGAAGAAGCGCTGAACACCGGCACATTGTTTTCTTTGGCGAGACGATAAATTTCAATGGCGTCGCGCAAAGAGCCGGCCACTGGCTTATCGATGAAAAGTGTCTTTCCGGCCTTGATTACCGGGCGGGCCTGCTCAAGGTGCGGACGTCCATCCACGCTTTCCAACATCACTACATCCACCAGTTCGCAAAGTTCTTCGATGCTATCAACGATCTTCACGCCGTAGGTTTCCTGCAACGTTTTGGTATATCCTTCCACGCGGCTGGCACTGGAGTGAATATCCGGGCTGCCGCCTTTGTACGCTACGACTACCTTGCCGCCGGGAATGTAGTTTTTGTCCTTGGGATCATTGAAGGTTCTGGTGAAGGCGATGACGTGCGAGGTATCCAGGCCGATCATCCCGATCCGCAGTTCCTGGGCGAAGGAGGAAAGTGTTCCCGCGAGGAAAAGGGCTGCGGCGAGCAAAGTGAAGCAACGTTTCATCCGCTGTTTATGCCGGTCAAAGCGCATTTGCCGCAAGTGTTTTCCGGAACAGCATGTGGCCTGGGGCGTGATTAGAAGTGTGACACCTCGCCAGCGGGAACGATAAAGAACCTTAACGGTCGCAATCCTTCTCCCGTGACTGTTATCCCGTTCAGTCGCCGAAACAAACTTTTTTGGGAGCAGTCGGTCCGGAAACAATCTACACAGCTTGCAGTTTTTGGCTGCTTCACCTGATACGCTCATTCCTTTGTAGAGAAACAATCGCGATAACCAGAGGTGAAACTCATAAGCGAAACTTCTCAACAGAGCGAACTGCAAAACATTCTACAAACCAGGGTTCCCATCGGCGGGACGGGGTCTATTTTAGCCAAAACAGGGTCCAAAACGGCGCGTCATGGACCACTTCACGAAAAAACAGGTCCAAATCAGAGCGTTTTGGAGGCCTATTTTTAAAAAGGGCCTTTTTACGGAAAGTTTTGTTAACGATTTTTCAAAAAGGGGCTCGCGTCGGAGATTCCTGAGCCCCTTTTTAAAAAAAGGGGTCCGTGACGGCAGGTTTTGGAGCCGTTTTTAAAAAATGGCTCCAAAACGGAGCGACGCGGAGGGTGTTTTTAAAAAATGGCTCCAAAACGGCGCGTTTTGGACCTGTTTTTTCGTGAAAGGGTCCGCGTCGGCGCGTTTTATACTATGTTTTGGGTGCGGGTGTCTTTGTAAGTCGCACGCGGAGAGGGTTTTCCGCAGATGACGCAGAGTCGCGCAGATTTTTAGAATGGATGAAAGGAATGGGCCGTGACGGGAGGTAAAAAACAACCAACCAATGATTAGTTTTGCTGTTTATCCTGGTCCAGAAGAAAGGTTCGCGCCCCTAATAAAATCGTCGAGTATGCGTCCTTTTTTCACGTCGGTTTTCCACTTTTGGACCTGTAAACCGGGGACAGGCAGGTAGCCCGTTCCAACCCTTTCAGACAGCTCGAGGGCCTGCCAGCAAGTTATAGCGTCAGGCAAGACTATCCGAGGCGTGCGACCGTCGCCTCGAGGCTCGGCACATCGGCGACATTCAAAGCTTCGGCGCTTTTATCAATGCGTTTCATGAAGCCGGTCAACGCAGCGCCTGGCCCAATTTCAATAAACCGGGTGAATCCCTGTGCGAGCAGGTAACGAATGGATTCTTCCCAGCGCACGGATGAAGTTATTTGCTCGACCAGGCGCGTGTGAATATCCACCGACGCAGCATGTGGTTGGGCGGTGACATTCGAAATGACGGGAACGGCTGGAAGATTGATTGGAATCTCTGCGAGAGTTTCTTTTAACCTGGGCTGGGCACTGGCCATTAATTTGGAGTGATACGCTCCAGCCACCGCTAACGGCAAAGCCCGTTTGGCGCCCTTAGCTTTCGCAAGTTCGCAAGCCTGAAGAATTTTTTCCGTTTCACCGGAAATGACGAGTTGCCCCGGGCAATTCAGATTAGCCAGCTCAACTCCAGCTTCCGCGCATACTTCACGCGTTGGCGCTTCATCAAGCCCGATGATCGCCGCCATCCCGCCTTGGGTTGTTTCGCAGGCTTCCTGCATGAAGCGTCCACGTTGGCGCACCACGCGGAGGCAGTCTTCGAAACTCATCACGCCCGCAGCAGCCAATGCAGTAAACTCACCGAGCGACAAGCCAGCGGCGGCATCGAAATGCAGGTTGGGCACTTTTTCTTTGAGCAATTGGAATGCTACCCAACTCACCAGAAAAATTCCGGGTTGGGCATGCTCTGTTTTGGTCAATTCAGATTCGGGGCCGTTGAAACAAATGTCGGCCAAATCGTAATCGAGCGCTTCGTTCGCTTTTTCGAACCACGCTCTGGCAGAGGGAAATTGTTCGGCAAGATCTTTGCCCATGCCGACGACTTGCGCGCCCTGGCCCGCAAACAAAAGTGCTGTTTTGCTCATATTCGAAATGGCAATAAACACGAACCAGCCTTCTGTGAAAAGGGATTTTCAGTGGAACGCGACAGGCACAAAGAGCGCGGTCTTGAGTCGGTCCAGGTATTCGTCGCGGGAAATCTCGACTGCGCCAAACTGTTTTGTGGTGGGTGTCACCACCTGGAGATCAAATAATTTGTAGCCGCGTTCTCGCAACCGTTCGCATAGAAAGTAGAGTGCAACTTTCGAAGCGTTGCTCACGAAATGAAACATGGATTCACCGGCGAAGAAGCCACCAATGGCCACTCCATAAATGCCTCCAGCAAGTTCCCTTTTGTGCCAGACTTCCAGGCTATGCGCGTGACCTGCCGCATGGAGTTTTGTGTAAGCTTTTACGAACTCGCTTGTGATCCAGTTGCCCACGTTGCGCGACGTTGCGCAATGCTCAATCACCTGACTGAAAGCGCGATTGATTGTGATTTCAAACGGTGCGTCTTGGTTCGATCCGACAGGCTCATGTTCTTCCAGGACGACGCATTGCTTTGCCAGCTTTTGCAAACTTCGGGAAACGTGAAACTGATCAAACTCGAAAATGGCGCGCGGATTGGGCGACCACCAGGTAATGGGGTCATCGGTCCACGGGAATATGCCATTGCGATAAGCGAGCAATAATCGTTCAACCGAGAAATCACCCCCAACCGCCACCAGCCCTGGCTCGGGTTCAAATTTGAGATGGCGCGGGTCTGGGAACGCTAATTTCTTGCCCAACACCTGGATCATTCAGCTCTCCCTCGCCTGCAGAAGCGCCATTTGGAAATAGCCGCTTAACTCGAGGGCTCCGGCATAAGGCATTTGCTCAAGAGTGATGTTGGGAACGTCGCCGCGTTCGTTCTCGGGTTTGCCCAGAATCACCCAGCTCCCAACCCGGATGTCATTCAGCACCTGGAGCAACCATTCCATCTCTTCACCTGTGACTTTGACACGGAAGCGGGTCGCATGTTTCTCCCAATTTTCTTCCCGGAGAAATTCGCTTACCAGCCCCTTGTTCTTCTCGCGCTGTTCAGCCATCGCTTCGTTGAGCATCGCCTGGCTTTCCTGGATTCGTTTTTCTCGGCTTTTGCGGCGACTGACCTGATGATAATCGGGATTCAGCACGGGATAAAGCTCTAGGATGGCATCAAAGACCTGCCGTTCGCGCCTTTGAAACTCGAAGACGAAATGTTCGCCATTGCGTTCGATGAGTTTCACTTGTCACGCTCCATGGTGGCGTGCAATCCGTAGCCCTGCAGTTGATGCACGTAATGCTCTGCCTTTTCGAAACTTTCGCGGGTGAGCAGGCTCTTTCCATTCTTGTGGACTTCCATCATGTGGTGCTCCGCCTTCTTCTTGTTCCAACGAAAAACGGTTTGAAACACGTGCGTCACGAAGTCCATCAGGTTCACCGGATCATTCCAGCAGATGACCAGGTAGCCCGGTTCATGTTCGTCCTGCGGAGCAGTTTTCTTTTCCTGACCCGGTTTCGGTAGAACCATTGGAACCATCGTTTCCGACATCTCCGGAAAATATAGCGAAAGGATGCGGTAAACAAGTGCAGCACAGAAGTCAGTATTCGGTTTTCAGTATCCAGATTCCAGAGCGGCGCCCTTGCGGATTTGCCACTCTTGGCTTTCACTCGTTCCATGGCAAAAGCGTCGCTGAAAACTATCGTCGGACATTGTGATCAACTGCTCAAAACCGGTGAGTTCACCGATTGGGAAGGGGCGGTGAACGGTTTGCAGACGGAAAACAACGGCACCATTACGAAAATCGCTGCCACCGTGGATGCTTCCCTCTCCACGATCCAGATGGCCGTCAAATCAGGCGCTGACTTACTGATTGTGCATCACGGCCTTTTCTGGGGGCCGACTCATCCATGGACGGGTAAGCGTTACGAAATGGTTCGATTGTTGGTGGAGAACAACCTCGCCGTTTATAGCTCGCACCTGCCACTGGATGCGCACCCCAGGCTCGGCAACAACGCCCAACTTGCCGCTGCTCTCGGATTAAAAAAGCTAAAACCGTTCTTCGAAACAAAAGGACAACTGTTGGGTTTGAAAACTGAAACACCCATTTCGCGTGATGAACTCGCCGCCAGACTGGAACGAGTGTTGGGTGAACCACCCAAACTGTTACCGGGCGGATCGGATGAGTGCCGTCACATCGGTATTGTCACAGGTGGCGCCGGGAGCGAGTTGAAGCAGGCCGCCAAAGACGGCGTGGACACTTTCATCACCGGCGAAGGTCCGCATTGGACCTATGCCTTGGCCGAAGAACTGGGATTGAATGTTTTCTACGGTGGCCACTACGCGACCGAAACATTCGGCGTGAAAGCATTGGCGCAACACTTGTCCGATAAATTCGATTTGCCGTGGGCGTTTTTGGATCATCCGACGGGGCTTTGATCGAAGTTGCTGATTCGTGTAAAAACCGTCATATTTCAATCTGAATGACACTCCACGTCACAGCGCAAATTCATCGGGACGGCAAATGGTTCATCGCCTTCTGTCCTGAGTTTCCTGAAGCCAACGGACAAGGCGAAACCCAGGAAGAATGTCTGCAAAATCTTCGTGCCGCGATTGATTTTTTGTTGGAAGACCGGCGAGAGGACGCCCGCCAAAAATTGCCGAAAGACGCCGAACTGGTTGAACTCGCGTGAAACGCCGCGAGCTCATTCGATATCTCGAAGGTAACGGCTGCTCGTTGAAGCGCGAGGGAGGATCGCATTCCATTTACTGGAATCCCAAGACAGGTCGGCGCGAAGCGGTTCCACGGCATTCAGAAGTTCCCGATCTTCTCGCTCGAAAAATCTGTCGTGCGCTGGAAATTTTAGAACCTTGAGCCGCTTGTCTCAGCTCGTTACATCAAACATCTTCCCCGGATTCAAAATCCCATTCGGATCGAGCACTTTGCGTAGCTCGCGATGGACGCGGGTTTGTGCGTTGCCAAGGAACTTTGGCAGGAAGTCTTTTTTCGCCAGTCCCACTCCATGTTCGCCGGTGATCGTCCCGCCCAGGCGAATCGCTTCTTCGAAGATTTCGTTGAAAGCGGCATGCACGCGCTGCATTTCTTCCGTGTTACGTTCGTCCGTGAGAAAGGTCGGATGCAAATTGCCGTCGCCCATGTGACCGAAGGTTCCGACGCGCAGTTTATATTTTTTGGCAATCAAATCCACGAAACGAACCATCTTCACCAGTTCACTGCGCGGCACCGTGGCATCTTCCAAAATCGTCGTGGGCGCGAGGCGAGCGAGCGCGGAGAAAGCGGAGCGACGCGCCGTGGCAAGCCTGGTTGCTTCGGCATCGTCTTTGGCCACGCGCACCTCCATTGCGCCGTTCTTGCGTGCAAGCTCCTCCATCTTGGCGGCTTCATCATTGACCGCAGCGGGATGACCATCGGTCTCCATCAGCAACAACGCTTCGCAATCCAGCGGCAGGCCGACCTTCGCAAAATCTTCCACGCAATGAATCGTCGTGCGATCAAGGAACTCCAACGTGCAGGGAATGATCTGCGCAGCGATGATGTCCGACACTGTTTGCGCGGCTTTATCCATCGCGTCGAACGTGGCTACCATCGTCTTCTTGGCCGCGGGTTTCGGGATCAGTTTCAGCAACACTTTTGTGATCACGCCGAGTGTTCCTTCCGAGCCGATGAAAATATCTTTCAATGAATAACCGGCGACATCTTTTACGCACTTGTTTCCAGTCATCATGATTTCGCCATCCGGCAAAACAATTTCCAATCCCATGACATAGTTGCGGGTGATTCCATACTTGAGCCCGCGCAGGCCACCGGAGTTCTCCGCCACATTGCCGCCGATCGTCGAAATGCGCATGGAACCGGGATCCGGTGGATAAAACAAACCGACCTTTGCCGCCTCATCAAACACCTCGATGGTGGTCACGCCCGGCTCGACCATCATGGTGAGATTGGCGCGGTCCACTTCGAGGATGCGGTTCATCCGCACCGTACACATCACGATGCAATCGGTGGATGGCAAACTGCCGCCGCTCAACCCTGTTCCGGATCCGCGTGTAACGACCCCTGTTTTTGTTTTGTTGGCAAGTTGAAGAATTTCGCTGACTTCTTCGGTCTTCGTGACAAACAGGACGCACCCGGGCATCTGCTGCATGGCTGCGGTGCCGTCAAAGGAGTAGGGGATCAGATCCTCTTTTTTAGTCAGGACATTCTCACGACCGACGATGCGTTGGAGTTCGCACAGGATATTTTCAGGAAGGGCCATAAGCGGCGGTCAGGATGTTCCAGTGCTCCGACAGGGTCAAGTAATTCACCTGCGGTGAAGCGACTTGGGGGGGCATCTCAGTTATGTTCAGTGGGACTTATGGGACGGATGGGGGTTATGAGTCTCATGTGTCCCATTCAATCAAAGAATGGAAACAACTTCTTCAACTCGTCACGATCCGGTTGGCGGCCATATTCGCAAATCTCGAATGCCTCAGCGTATTTGATCTTCTTGCCGCGTTCCGGTCCGTACCAATCGATCAATTCCGGGCGGAAACGATTCGCCACTGCCTGAAACCGATCCGAATGCATCTTGCGCACTTCACGCACCCGCTCCGGTTTTTTAGAAGCGTCCCGTGGCAGTAACCGGGCATGTCCCAATGCGCCACCTTCCAGGAATTGCGATTCCATCAGTGCCAATGCGTCCATCTTCTTCTCAATCGTCGCATCAATATCCACCACGATGTCTGCCTTGAATGGGTTCGGCTTGGTGAAACGATCCGGGAAATAGAGGAACACAGGGTTTTTCGCCAACGGCGGCACATCCGTCATGAACGGCACCTGAACCATGAAAGCCGCATCCTGTACCAGCACACCGGCATAACGATGATCGGGATGATAATCGTTGGGGCGATGGCTCATGACGATGTCGGCTTTCCAATCACGAATCAGGCTGATCACCGTTTTGCGATTCTCCAGCGTCGGCATAAGTTCGCCGTCATGGATGTCGAGCACCTGCACCGTGATACCGAGAAGCTTCGCTGCTTGTGCGACTTCCTCGCGGCGGCGTTGTGCGAGCGCTCCACCGGCTTCGCGCCAATGTCCGATGTCGCCGCTGGTGAGCGAAACAAATTTAACCTGGTGCCCTTTCATTGCCCACATGGCTGCCACGCCGCTGACGTGAAGTTCGGCATCATCCGGATGCGCGCCAAAACAGATGATGCGTAATTTACCATCGTTCGTCGGCGACTCAGCCGCGCTCGTCACGAACGCAGTTGGAAGCAAGGCGAAAGCAAGGAGGCTGAAGCTAATCTTTAGGAACACATTCTTCACCCCACGATATTGCGGCAGACCCAGGTAAGATCAAACGCAAAACTGCAAACGATCACTCCGGCCAGGCATTGGAGCGATTCACAGAGATTGTTCTCAGCGTATATCGTTTGAACCACAGATCTTCGCAGCGATAGCAATGGCTTCCTGTTCCATTGGACCATGCGGATAGCCGAACGTTACACATTCCTGCATGTATTGCTGCAAAAACGGTCGAACGCCTCCCATTCGTTCATACTGTGATGTATGGGCCAGTTCGTGAACGACCAGTTCCCGCTCGCACCAATGATCTGTGCGGATCAAAATGCCATACCTCGCGCTCAAAGCGATTGTCCGCGGAGTGATTGCCTTGGTAGAATCGCAAAGCGCGCGCAACGCTGGATGCTCCGGGATCGGGATCTGCGCAATATTCAAGACACGCACCCGCTCCGGATGGGCGACCCCGACCAGGCACGCATGGTGAAGCTGCGAATTGTTCAGCGGAATGCCATCGCGCAAAACAATCCGTTCCTGCTCCTCCACCCAGACGGAAGCCAGTTGCAACAATTCTTCAAACTCTGCAGAGGGATGTAATGTTTTACTCACGGCTCTGCTTGTGACTCTGCTGAGTTAATTTCGCTCTCGGACTTTGCATGGGAAACATAGTCTTTAAGTGCGGCTCCAATATCCTGAAGGACGCGCTTCGAGTGAACATTCAGAACGCAGCGAGTGGCCTCAATCGGGATCTTCAACTCAACATCAAAGGGTGCAGTCTCACCAGGATCAATCTCATCAAGGCTGACAAACGAAGTCATATCCAGCCCGAGAAAAACTCCCTCTGGATCAAAATACGAGAGGTCGCACTTTACCTCGTCGAGTGTATACAGGCAGACATTCTTAACCCGTCCTTGTAGGCGCAACTCCTGATCCGGGTCGTCACTGGGTGTCATGACACGAATCGTTGCAAACTCCACAACGACGTTAGGTGAGATGGTGCCATGCTCGAATGTTGGAGGCGTGTCCATAGGTTTGTAGAACTTCATACCTTGATGCGGTGACACACCTCAAGGCGATTCCCACAAGGATCTTCGAAGAACACTGCATAGTAGCCTGGTTCGTATGGCATCGGCCCCTCAATATTCCGCGCACCAGCACGCCTGGCGACTTCTGCCAATCGATCCACCTCAGCCATGCTCTCTGCCCAAAAGGCAATCCGGTTCTCGTTGGCAACGTGGCCAGGAGATTCGGTTACTCCGAAGAACTCTGTTATGTCCCCGTCTCCCGCCTCAAACTGTAACCAGCCTTCCACCCGAACGTCGCGCGCGAAACCGAGTGCGGGCAATAATTGCTCGTAAAAAGGAGTGACCTCCGCCAACCGAGGCGCTCGCAGGTCAATGTGATCGTAACGTCGGCGCATATTTTGAACTTCGGAGTATAGGAACCAATCCGCAACTATTGCTATGACATGAAGGAATGCGGGAAAAAGCTCCCATCGATCCTCGCCCTCTCAGCATCAAAACATTAACCCGTTTTGCCGCGTTTCTTTTTCAATTCCACCATCAAGTCCGGCAGCGGCAAGGTATTGATGACATCGGCTTTCGTGAGCCAACCTTTGCGGGCCACGCCAGCGCCAAGTCGCAGGAACCCGGCGCTCTCCAGGCGATGCGCATCGCAGTTGATCACGCATCTTACCCCTATGCTGGTTGCGTAATGCCAGAGGCGCCAATCCATATCGAGACGATCCGGGCAACCGTTGAGTTCAATCCATGTTCCCGTCGCCGCGCAGGCATCAATGACGGCGTGTTGATTGACTTTGTACGGCTCACGTTCGAGCAGCAGGCGGCCGGTCAGGTGACCAAGCATATGAACGTAAGGATTCTCGGCGGCAGCAATCAGGCGTTTGGTTGTTTCCGCTTCACCTTCGGAAAAGCGATGGTGAATGCTCGCCACCACCACATCCAGTTCCGCCAGGAGATCATCTTCGAAATCGAGTTTGCCACCAGCAAGGATGTCCACTTCAGAGCCGGTCAATAGACGAAACTCGTTAGCTTCCGCAGCGAACCTTTCATTGATCTTGCAGACCTCAACCAACTGTTGCCGCAAACGTTCCGGGTACAGGCCATTCGCCTGGGGCGAACTTTTGGAGTGATCGGTAATCGCCCAGTAAGCGCAACCGAGATCACTCATGTGACGCGCAATTTCTTCCAGCGAATTCCGGCCATCACTCCAGTTGGAATGGTTGTGGAGCGAACCTTTTAACTCTGTCCATTCAATGAGACGCGGAATTTCGTTTTTCTCTGCTGCAAGAAATTCACCATGGTCCTCGCGCAATTCCGGCGGGACATACGCGAGATCGAGCTGCGCAAAAATCTCTTCCTCAGTTTTGCAGGGCACGAGCAATAGCGGATCGCGTGTTTCGACATCGGAACGGAACAGCCCGTATTCGTTCAACCGCAAGCCACGGTTGATGGCGCGTTGGCGCATCACGATGTTGTGTTCCTTGCTGCCGGTGAAATAAGCCAGCGCAAACGGGAACTCCGAATCACTCACCACGCGGAGATCAGCTTGAATGCCGCCGGGGAGAATCACGCTCGCTTTCGTGTCGCCCTTGGCGCTGGTGTTGAGGATGCCGGGTTGTTGGCAGAAAAACTCGATGACGGCTGTCGGATTCTTCGATGAAGCCAGGAAATCAATGTCGCCGATCACTTCTTTGTTGCGGCGCAAACTCCCTGCCGTGCTGCAACGAATAACATCTGGATGGCTGCGTAAACTGTCGAGAATCGGCTCCGCAAGAACAAGCGCATCGGAAAGCAAATGGCGTGAGGCGTAAGTGCGGCGAAATGTGATGCCCTCACAAATCTTCTGCTGGGTCTTCTCACCGAACCCGTCGAGACCGGCGACCTTGCCAGCTTTACACGCAGCGTCGAGTTCATCGAGTGTCGTGATGTTCAGTTTCTCGTAAAGCGCTTTGACCTTCTTGGGGCCGAGGCCGGGAACGCCCAGCATTTCGAGGAGACCGGGAGGAATCGACGCTTTCAATTCATCGTAATAAGGAAGGCTTCCTGTGGTGACGAGCTTCGTGATTTTATCCTGCAACGCTTCACCGAACCCTTTGATTTCGCCGAGCCGATTTTCGGTCACGACTTTTTCCAAAGACTCGGTCATGCCTTCCAGTGTGCGGGCGGCGTTGACGTAGGCACGGGTCTTGAAAGGATTCTCCCCTTTTAATTCCAGCAACGTGCCAATTTCGTTCAAAATCTGCGCGACCTCGTCTTTATTCATGCGCGCAAATATGACGTCGCCCGTGAAAAGTGCAAAGTGGAAGTCAGATGGGAACGATTTCTTTGAATGCAACAGGCCCGTCAGGTTGAGGTTGACGGGCCTGCGAAACGTAACCAATTACGATTGATTACTGTGCATGGCGCATGCTGGCATCACCATGGACCTGACGAGGTTCCCGCTGTGTCATGAGCGTTAACACGAAGATCGCCACACCCGCGACCAGATGAGGCATCCAGGCGTTCGCTGGCAGTTGGGAAAACCCAAAAATCCAGGGCGACAATGCCAATAGCGTGGCCGCAATGTAGTCGTTCATCAGGTGGATTTTCATCGGGAGAATCTTAAGCAATCCGAGTTCGTAGTTGGTCAGGACGCTTTGGATCAAAACGACCAGACCAATGATGCGTGGAATAAGCACGGCCGCTCCACCTTCATGAGCAAAACCGAAAATATTCGGCGCGAACAGAAGGATAGCACCGCCTATGTAATCAAAGACACCATGAACTTTTGTTGGAATCATTTTCATGATACACATTCCATTCGATGTAAGCTGGCTTCAACCTTATGGAGTCCTCGGGTAATCTGGCAGCCCCGCCCCACTGCCATTCAGTTCAGAAAGAATTGGTTCATTTTCCTGAGTTCCATTACCCCTGGCATCAACGTAGCTAGCTTTTTTCGGTCTCCACGAAAAAAAATGTACGGCTCCGAAAGAAGTTTTTTTTGGCCTTTATTATAAACCTAAAAAAGCAGTTGAAATGGCCGCAAAAGAACGCAAAGAACACAGAAGAAGGGGTTTATGACCGCACGATTTCTTTCCGCTCTCTTATCCCCCGCTTCTCCTTCTGTTTTTGCGCCTTTTGCGTTCTTTCGCGGCTATTAACTGCCGTTTTAAGGATGGATGGTGTCGGGATCGAGCAGATCACAAGGGACTGGCCGCACCCGCCAAATTGAGTCCCCCGGAACGTGGACAACACACCGTGCGGACGTCGTTGCTGCAGTTTCAAAGTGGACAACACACTGTGTGGTCGTCGTTGCTGCAGTTTCAAAGTGGACAACACACTGTGCGGTCGTCGTTGCTGCAGTTTTAAAGTGGACAACACACTGTGC
>JACDHS010000100.1 GCA_013820875.1 Verrucomicrobiota bacterium
AATCCAGAACATGGCCTTCTAACTGGAGAGCCGGATGCGGGAAAACCGCCCGTCCGGTTCGGAGGGAGGGGTGATGCAATCCAATGCGTCATCCCTACCCCTATTGATAGCCTGGGCTGCAGCGAGTCCGACGAGCAAGGCCCAGGTAAAGATCATCGGAAACCCAAAGCTCTGTAAGAGCGACATACTTGTCCTATACTCTCAGGGGACCAAGAGGGGCACAAACAGTGTCGCCCCTACAGGGCTCAGAAAATTGTCGCCGTAACCCCAGACCTTGCTCGTCTGACTCGCTGCAGCCTGGGCTATCACATGGCGGGCCTTCAGCCCTTAACTAAATGGCAGTGGGGAGAAGGGCCAGGGCGAGCTTAACAAAGCTTCCAATCACAACGGATCCGGAAATGATTTTTGAGAACCGCATATCTTTCAGATAGGCATAGGGATTTAGGCCGTGCCGTCGGCAGTTTTCGATCAGCGTAAACATCACCGCGCTACGCTGATCCGCTGTTTCTCAGTTGCCGGTCAATAGTAATTGCATGCAAGGGCTGTTTTCTTTAATGTCGTTAGGATGAGTTCGTCTTCCCTTCGTCTTGTGGCAACAGTTGTTTTCACCTTGTTCGCTTCTGTTTTGGCATTCGAAACCTTTGCCGCAAAAGGTCCGCAGCCGACCATCTGCAACAGGGCATGCTGGGGCGCGCGTGATACTAGTTGCAGCAGCACGATCAGCACGTTGAACCGCGCCATCATCCATCACACGGCTGGATCGGAGTTTGCTACCACTGGATTGGAGTCCTCGAAGAATTACATGCGCAACAATCAGAATTACCACATGGACACACGTGGTTTCTGCGATGTTGGCTATCACTTCATGGTGGACAAGTTCGGGAATATCTTCGAAGCCCGCAAGAACTCGATGGCTGGACTACCAAGGGGTGCTCACGACGGCAACAACTTCAACAGCTTTGGATTTACTCTCATGGGATGGTTTCATCCCGACAAACCAGGCGGAGCCAATCAACCTACCGCAGTCATGATCAGTGCCTTGTTTGACGTGATCGCCTGGAGAATGCCTTCAGAATGGTCCCCCTACGGCAGCGGAACTTATAACGGTGTTACCGTGGGATTTCTGGATGGTCATCGAAAGGTGAAAGCCACCGCTTGCCCTGGGGATGGCATTCACGGGCCCTACATTGGTTCCAACTACAACGGAGGCCTGGCTCGTAACGGCGTTTACGAACGTAAGAATCCGCCGATTGCTCCATCGGCCCTGCAAGCAACCGCCGTCTCAAAGACCCAAATCAACCTGAGTTGGACAGATAATTCCGTCGTCGAAACGGGTTTCAAAATCGAGCGTGCTACTGCCTCGGCTGGTCCCTGGTCGCAAATCGCAACGGTTGGCGCGAATGTAAAGACCTACTCCAGCACCAGCCTGACGATGGATACCACGTATTACTACCGCGTGCGCGCTTACGGTGCGTTGGGAGATTCAGCCTATTCAAATGTGGCTAATGCAACCACCCTGGGGCCTGGACCAACCATAACGAGTCATCCTCAAACCCAGACAAAAGATTCCGGGCAGAACGTCACTTTCCAGGTGACAGCCACCGGCACCGGAACGTTGATTTACCAATGGCGAAAGAATGGAGTGAACCTTGTCAATGGAGGGCGTTTCAGCGGAGTCGCAACCGCCACGCTGATTATCAGTGCCCTGGAAGCGACTGATGTGGGAGCTTACACCGTGCGCATCACCGATACCGCTGGCGCTGTGACAAGCGCCGAAGCGCAGTTGTATCTGAACGCGATCGTGATTTTTCAGGATACGTTCGACAGCAATTTGAATGGCTGGACAGCTTTCCAAAGCCCTGCGACTGCGCTGACCATTTCCAGCACCAATCACACCGCTGTCGCCAACAGCAAAAGCGCCCAGCTAAGCAGTTCCTACGACAAGATGTATCGCGATTTCACCCCTGAGATCGAGGGGCGCGCCCGCGCGACTTTCTGGATGTATGACAATATGGGCGGACAGACCAGGTGGTTTGGCGAAGTTCGTTCTTACGCGGGGGCCGGTTACAATAGCGGTGCTCTGCTGCAGTTGTGCGCAATTGGACGCTACGGCGTTGGGTTCGGAACCGGGACAGGCTCACTGGCCAATGAAGTGGTTGATTCCACGAAATATCAAGGACGTGTGGTAGCAGGCGACAATAAGGGATGGTTCAATCTGAATGCGACGCGCACTGCGGGTTGGCATAAATTCGAAATCGAACGAAACGGAACCACGGTTTATTTTTACGTAGATGGTGTGCTTGCTCGAACCATTACTTCTGCAACTTATTCGCCCTGGGACTCCGTCACGATTGGTTCTTATGGACCCTTCACTCACACGGCAGTCACCGGGAACGCATGGTTCGACGACATCAAACTCGAATATTTTAACGCGCCCACAATCCTCACCCAACCTGCCGGCCTTACTCGAATTGCAGGGGCGAACGCCACCTTCACCGTCAATGCCACCAACAATGTTGAAGGTTATCAATGGCGATTTGAAGGATCAAACATCACCGGGGCCACAAACTCCAGCTACACACGTTCCAGCGTTCAAGCCTCCCATGAAGGAGCTTACTCGGTTGTGGTGCGGAATCGCGCCGGCACTGTCACCAGTGTGAATGCCGCGCTTGTCGTGAATGTTCCCCCTCAAATCACCGCTCAACCTGAGGAAGGATCGGTTCGCACCGGCAATACTGCTGTGTATGAAGTGGCCGCATCCGGCACTGAGCCACTGAGCTACCAATGGTTTTTCAACGGAGCCAACATCAATGGCGCCACGGAATCACAACTCAACCTGCCCAATGTGACGACCAACGACGGCGGTTCTTATTCCGTTCGCGTTACAAACGTTGCTGGAACCGTAACCAGCGCTGTTGTTACCCTGAGCATTTTGCCGCCGCAGGTTCTTGAAATGGAAGCGGTGCAGTTGACCGATGGAAACCTGAAATTCACTCTTGGTGGTGATTCGGAGTCGGAATATTTCATCCAAACTTCCAGCAATCTGGTCGATTGGATAACCATCACAAACATCATCCTGACCAACTCGTCCGCTGAATTCAGCGCCGGTGTGAGCAATCATCCGGCCCTTTTCTATCGAGTTTACCAGGAAGATATTGATTGAACGCTAAAACTTCAGCGTGGCCGACAGGTTGAATCCGTGGTTCAAAGTTTTATACGTGCCATCCGCCAGGGTGCCATTGTTAATGTCTCGACCCGGATTATA
This sequence comes from Verrucomicrobiota bacterium, assembly GCA_013820875.1. Taxonomy (GTDB): domain Bacteria; phylum Verrucomicrobiota; class Verrucomicrobiia; order Limisphaerales; family JACDHS01; genus JACDHS01. The sequence goes on from JACDHS010000100.1 coordinate 3,266, forward strand.
TCCGAAATGATAGGCGAACGCCCAATTCCACCGCTCGCCCCTGCGGCCAAAACCGAAACTGCCCAGGTGCAGGTCTGAATCCGGCACGATCGGATTGAAGAATTCTTCCGGGCTGGAATTCTCGCTGAAGAAATACCCTGCGCTCACAAAAAAATCATTGGGCAACTTCCGTGTCACCCCGAATTGATACATGAAACTCGAAGTGTAATTCAGTGGGAATGGAATATCGCCGAACGACGTGTCGCGAAACACGATTTCATTCACGTTATCCCAATCGGTCCAATCGATGTTCACCTCTAAATTCCAATTTTCCGTTGGCCGAAAGGAAACGCCAGCCACCGCAAACTGCGGGAATCGCACCGAACCACTGGACGACGTCGGAGGGAAAAATGGGCTGGCTTCTGAGTCACCCTTGTATTTGATCTCGGTCGCGTAACGATAATTCAAACCGAAAGCCCACTTCTCATGCGGATGCCAGAAGAGCCCTGCATTGAATCCGTAATCAATGCCATCGCCTTTGAATCGAAATTGATCTCCCGGGAAAACGCCAATGCCCCGTTCCAGTTCTGCTTTCGAATAATTGATCGTCGGCCCGATTGCAATCGAGAGCGTCCGATGAACCTGGTAGGCCACCACTGGATTAATCGTCGCATAAACGATCTGACCATTCTGCGCCAATGTGCGAAAGGGATTGTTGTCACCCCAATCCAGCGACAATCCGTAAGGCGCATAAACCCCCAGGCCATAAGAAAATCGGGATTCTTCCGGCGAGTAAACGTAGTAAAGTTGCGGCACAGGTTGAAATGTCGTGTCGGTTCTGGCTTTCAGGCCGGAGGACGATTCAAATTCCGTCCCTGCAGAAACCAGGTACAAGCCAAGAGTGAAATGGTGTCCATCCAATTGAGTGATGCCAGCGGGGTTATAATAAATGGCGGAAGGATTATCGGCGGTGGCCGCAAAGGCGTTACCGCGCGCAATGGCTTCCGGATCCTGGTTCGGCAATCGAAATGCAACGGCGTGCGCGTCTGTCATGGTCAAATGAGCCAGCGCAATGCAAAGTGCGGCTGACCGACAGAATTTGGTTGTGGATGTTCCGATCTTCCGGAGTGGTACGAGGGTGTAATTTGTCATTGTACTGAAGGATTCGTTAATCCTTGCGAGCAAGGTTATTAAGGGTGCGGAAATCTTCATAAAACCAGCGAGAATTCCAAGGCAATTCGTCGCCTTTTTTCTCCTGCGAAATCCCGCAAAGAGGAGGCTTTTGGCGCGACTTTTCCTCAGCGAAATCAATGATGCTGGAAATGCTGAGGACGGGCAGCCTTCAAAGCTTCTCAATGATGCATTCGATGCGCACATGCTGGCTTTGGGAACAATGCATCGTCCCAACCTTTAATCAGCGTCCCACTCACGGCAGCGTTTTTGTGCGATAGAACCGCCGACCCGCTCCCTGGAGCGTTTCCGAGAAATCATAATAGCCACTGGCGCTTAATGTGTTTGTCAGGATGGAGGTCCATTGGGCGAGGTTTTCGCAACGTTCGATTGCGAAAGTCTGTCCGGCTTGACCGTTGCAGCGAAAAGCGACCTGGTTGCTCACACGCTGGGCGTTGGAGATATTGATCGGAGTATTCGGGATCGATTGCGAAACGCTGGCACTCACAAAAATTCCCTGGCTCGCGTTGTAATAGCTGCCGCTGGAGGATGTCTCCAACTTGATGGCGCGCACCGTGTAGGTGTAAGTGCCGGTGGCGGGTGAATCTATGATGGTGCGAACTGTGAGCGGTGAACTTCCAGTCAACCGTGTGAAAGGCCCGGTCGCGGAAGTCGCCCGGTAAACATGGTAGCCGACCAAATTGGAATCGGGCGAAGCATTCCAGTTCAAAGTCACGCCGCCGTTGTTGATCACGGCAGCGAGGTCAGATGCTGGCAACACGATGTGCATCCGCAGAGTGGGATCGCCCATCAAAGCGACATGAACCTGGCGGCTGAATTGCGCAGGGACGTAGAGACCATTGTTGTTTTGGGTCAGGCGGGTGCTGTAGCCAATGGTTTCGCCTTGCGCCATGTGATGGAAATACCAGTGCGGACGCCCGCCCCACGCTGAGGTCAGCGTGTAAGTGGTTGTCGCGAGTGGAGCGCGGAGAAAGTTATTGCTCACGTCCCAGTCTCCAAAGTAGCTGCCGAAGAACATCGTGAAGATCGTGCGAATGTCGTTGCTCGCGAAATCACTCGTGACGCCTACCCAATAACAATTGTCGTATTGATGCCCGCCACCGCTGCCGACGTAGGTCCAGAGATAACTTTGTGCAGTCGTGGTAGAGAAGAATTGATTTTGACCGATTTCCTGAATGTTTGCCGAGCCGAAGAATGGAGCGAAATTTCTCCAACCGCTCGCGGCGTAAGCTTCACCGCCGCTCTCGCCGAAGCCGTCGAAGAGAATTCCACGTCGCACTGCCGTGATGCGCCCATGGCGGAAGTTGTTGTTCTTGTTGAGATATTGCCGGAGCAAATCTTTTTCCGTCTTCGGCAGAAACGCAGGCATGTTCGCGAGATCCACCCGGCCAACTTCCAGTTCCAGGTCAGATGGAATAATGCTTTGATCCAGTTTTCCGTCGCCGGGCGTATTGTGATTCGCAACCCGCGTGGCACTGGTATTGTTCACCGTGGAATCGGTCCAGGTGCCATCGACGTCGCCATAAAAGGTATCAGCCGCCCAGGCACCAGTGTGATCGGTGTGATCATCGGCATTGTAATTGCCGGAGTAAGGGACAGGAATGCGCCCGAAGAGAAACACCGACCGGATACTCGGATCCGCCTGATACTCCAACTGAATCAGCCAACGAACATAGGCAGGACTGTTGTTCCTCGAAACATCGCGTCGGATGACCGTCCAGCCATCCCCGACCAGATCCTGTTGCAATCGTGCCAACTCGGACGCCAGGTCATTCGCATAGGTGTCTTCCACCACCAGCAACACCTTGCCGCGAGCATCCACCAGCGGCGCTTTGATGCCAGCGTAGATGTAACCGGCACGGGCGTAAGTGGGTTGCGGATATTTTGTCACGGCATATTCATAGGCGTTGCCGACCGCAACATTCGAATCCGCATAACTTGTCGTGTTCTGGGAAAGAATGGCGAGTGAGGTCCAACTCGTTTGATGCTTGAGCTTGCGCCAGACTTGAAACTGGAGGCCGTCCGAAGTGTTAAGCCAGTTCAAGGTGATCTGCGCCGGAGATTCCTGGGTAGTGGCGCTGACTTCGATTGCATAGTCCCGGCTGATCAAGGCAAAGGCGCTTGGCGCAAGGAGCAGAAAACAAACGATAGCCGTGAACACTTTCCATTGTTGCCACCAGGAATACATACGGACCCAAGAGTAAAAGGATCGGCGTTGGCGACAATTGGCATTGCCCCGTTCTATCATTAAGGGCAGACCCTTATCCTCCGGCGAAGGAGAGTGGGCCTGCGATGTCGCTTCACACAATCAGGCTTTTCACGCATTGAGAAAGCTGGCCTGGGATTTATTTTAATCCAAGGAGATCGCTTATGATGGAAGATGAGCAGGATATTCGCGCCAAATATCATCTCAATTTGAAAGCTGCTTTGTATGCCGGGCTCGTTGTCGGCGTTCTCTTTCTGTTTTTGCCGCGCGGAATTCCCTGGAACTCACTCGGGCTTCCGACTGAAGCGATGGGGCGTCCGTTATTTCGGACTGACAGCACGACAGCGCTGTTTATTACCGGGGTGGTCCAAATGCTGATGGCCCTTGGCTACACATTCATCATTGCCGCAGTCATTTATCGGTTCCGAACGTTCAAGGCGGTGCTGTTGGGCGGATTGATCGGGCTTGTGCTCTACGCAATAAACTATCTCGTGTTCCGTTACATTGTGCCGACCGCCCCGAACAAAAGTGAGTTCGCCGTCCTGATCACGCATGTCGCCTTCTGTTTTATCGCCGCTGGAGCCTACAAAGGAATCTCAGTTCCAGTCCCGAAAGAGAGGCAGCCGAAGGTGGTTGAATAGTTGAATGGGCGGCGCGTTTCGCTGCTCCCCACGCAACTATTCCACAATCACCGCCGTGCGCACAAGGCGCGCTCCCTCTTTGTCGAACTTCTTATTGTCGCTGGGATGATTCACGATTCCCTGGCCCTTTAGCCATACCGTGGTGGAACCGCCGCCGTCCAAATTGATTGCATTGTCGCAACCGAGAGCCTGCATCACTTCCGCGGTTTGCTGCATCGTGAGACCTTCTGCGTTTTCGGGATGACGCCCATCCGCGGACAGCAGCAGGGCGATGCGGTTGGTTGTCACACCGATGGCGGTGCGGGGATGTTTGCTGAGAACGTGCCTGGCTTCGCGGGCATGTTTGTAATTCGTGCGTATCACTTCGGAATGAATCTTCCCCTTAAGAACCAGCGGATGCCCGCCGGCCAGTGCGTGCTCTACCTCCTTCCAGTCATCCGGCCAACTTGCGCCAGGACGTTCGATGAAGTGCCACTGTCCGCCTTGATCAATTCCCACCGCGGAACCGCCTACGAAATGCAACTCGTCCGATTCTTTCCGGGTGAATGGAAGTAGCTTTCCGTCTATCTTCAGAATTCCAGAGTTGGCCGTCGGTTCTTTCCCGAAGAAACCACCGTTCATTGCCGCAACAGCACCAGCTTTCTCAGCCAGGTCCGGCACGACCATTTGATTCGTGCCAAATTGTTGTGCTGCGGCGAAGCGTATCCGGGAATTGGTCTGGCTCAGATCCACCGCGAGCAAGGTGATAAACTGTGCACTGTCGAACAAGTTGGTGAAATGTCTCTGGCGCAGTTCAACACCGGGCGCAACCTGCTGCACGGTCCATCCCTCCCGCGCAAGAATCGCGCCGAGATTTTGTCCGGTCGCCGAAGACAGCGCCAGCAACAGAACGAAACAGGATCCAACGAGGAAGCGGAGGTGGAGTGGTTGCATAGTGGAATGGTTGAATGGTTGCATGAAAAACGCGTTTCGTTGCCCTTCCATTCAACCATGCAACGATTCAACGATGCAACCGTCCAACTTACCGGATGATTTGTACGGCTATTTCCGTCATGCGAATCTGTTCCTCCAGATGCTCAGGTTCCGCCTCTACGTTGATATAGGCAATGCCGTGGCGACCTGCAAACACGGAGAGAGAACCGTCGTCGCGCTTGATGCTGTTGTCCTGCAGGATGACGTTGAAATCCCGCTTCTTGAGTTCTTCGTAAATCCGTTTGTCGGTTACAAAATAAAAGTCGTCCGGATCCGCTGTCTTGCTGACATGCAGTTCATCGGTGTCGGCGGCCCAGGCGCCACCCGGCTCGTAAGTATGGATGGATAAGCCGCCATCGCCGTTATTGTGCAATGTGATAAACGCCGATTGTTGGTCCAGCTTGAAATAGCTGATGAATTGTTCGGCGAAGGTGTCCACCGCCGCATGCGCTTCGGCGGGAACCTCCCCCGTGCCGCGCAACGTCAAACGCACCCCGGCTTTCGAAAAGATGCGGTTCGGATCGAAGTTATATTCCCTGCCATTCAATGCGAACACGATCCGGCGTTTCCCCGTGTGGGTGAATTCGATCAAACGACCGCCGGTTTTTTCGAGCACAACTACGCCAGCCTCGACGGAAGCCTGTTCGTCATCATGCACATTCACCATTGTGAGAGTGTTCGTGCCGAACTGCCGCATTTGCGCGTGAATTTTTGTCTCGCCGATTTGGAAAGCGACTTTCTGCAGGGAGAATTCCACCTGTGGCGCGGGTGCAGCCACTGCGGAAAGAACGCATCCGGCGAGCACCGGAATTAAAGCCCGCCATTTCATCCGGGTAACGCTAAACATCATGCCTCGATGTTTTCGCCCGGAACAACTTCTGGCAAGCTCAACTTGTGAGATGGCGGAGCGCTCAGGGGCGCAGATCGGACAGACGGGCTATGACGATCTCTACGATGGGGTGATGATTGTGGGAGTTATGCACAGCGAGCCCCGCCGAACGTGTCAAATCCAGAAGAACGACATTATTGTTGCGATTGATGGCCAGGGTGTCAGGGACAATCTGAGGTTATGAAGATCTTTGCTGAGGAGAAGTTCATTGGACAATCGATCGTTTTCAAGATTGCTCGCGGTTCGAAGATCATGGAGGTCAGAATGGAAACAACTGCCTGGCCTCAGTGATCAAATCTCACCTTGTTCAGGAGTCGCTTGTGGTTGAATCAAAAGAAAGAATCCAGTGAACTCGTATTGAACACCCAGCTCGGCCAATGTGTTTGTGGAGAATCCATCCATGGGATCGCTGAAGATCAATTGATCGGCGTCGCGTCCGATGAGTGCGATGAAGTGCCCACTGTTGCCGACGTTTTTCAACCGAACCCCAGCAATGGCAGGCAAGGAAACTTCCATGGGATTGCCGAGCAGGAAGGACGTGTTCATACCCTGGCGACGGAGAGCGCGAGCGAGATACCAATTTTCGGTGCCGGAAGATGAGGTGAAAGATTCCGTCGCCAACTGGCGTTCTGTAATTCTTTGCCCGAAATGATTCAGAATAGTAGCGGCGGAAGCGGGACCGCATGTGGAAGGAGTGGATTGCATGCAGGCCGCTCCGCGCCATTGGTCGGGGATGTTGTTTTTTGGTAGCGGACGTAAGAGCGGCTTCATATATGGAAGCGCCAAACCAAATCCCAACAGCATTGGAATTAAAACCTTTTGACCCATTCTACTGACGCGTAGATGAGGAACCAATCGCACCTGCAACCACCCCGCGAGAAATCCGGCAAACGACGCAAGCAATTCAGAACCGGTAATCGTGCGAATCTGATAAAGCCAAATTGGCTCGCCCAGTATTTTGAAATAGTAAATCGCAAAGAAGATTGCCGGCAGGGACAACATCACCCCACAAACAAGCAGGAAGAGTTCTGTCGTCCGACTAAACCGTTTGCGCGCAATCTGCTTCCCGATCACGAAAGCGATAAAGCCGAGCAGCAGTGTTACGATGCCGAGCCAGTTCATAGTCATTCCCTGGATCTCATTAAACAACCAATTCCCAAAACGGCAGGCGTTCTCGACTCTTTCGCCAGTCATCCGGAATTGAATCCGGCCCGGCGGAGAGGGCAACGATTCCGCCGACGATTGCGGCGTTCGTATCGCAGTCACCGCCTCCGGAGATCGTGGTGCTGATCGCTTCGACGTAGTTGTCCAGGTTGTGTGCCGCGCACCATAACGCGAAAGGCACTGTGTCGGGCGCTGTGATCAGAAAACCATTACCGAGTGCTTTTGCCACTGCTTCAACTGGAACTGTTGTTGGTGTTCCCGACGCGAGAACGAGACCGCGTCGCACCTGGCTTTCGGGTGTGAATCGCAACACGGTTTCAAAGAAACTCCGGGCACGTTCATCGGTTGGGGCAGTGCTTACGTTCCATGCTGTTGCGGCGGCGATAGCGACCGCGATTGTTCCAGCGACACCTTCGGGATGCGTGTGAGTGACGAGTGCGGAGAGTTCCGCTTCGGCTGCAACTTTCTCCAGATCATCGGCAAAGTAAGCGCCTACTGGAGCAACACGCATTGCTCCACCGTTGCCCATTGAGCCTTGTCCACCGAAAGCCGCGGCAGCGGTTGGTCGCCAGGCGGCCCCAGCGATGATTTCACGCAATTGCATTCGCGTCATTTTCCCATAGCCACGATCCTGATCGCGTTCGAATCGCCAGGCAAAACGACGGGCGAGCGCATCCTGATGGATGTGGCCATATAACTTCAAGATCTCGACGATGGAGATCGCCATTTCGGAATCGTCTGTGCGAAACCATGGTCCGCCTACCAATCCCTCACGGATGATTCGAGGCGCAGCAGCATACCGGTAGCTGAGCATCTCACCCACCGCATCAGCTATTGCCAACCCTTCCAAGGAAAGAAGCGCACGCCTGGCTCGTGCCTGATGATCCGCTGCCTTTTGGAAAATAACCGTTCTTTCAAATTGCCCAATCATTTCGAGGGCTTTGGGCAACCATGATTTGGGAATCCAGTCTTCACCGAGAGGACCAATGCGCTCCACATTCCAACCGCCGAACCTGAGTTCGTTGTGCATTGACCAGGAGCGATCTGTATTCGAGGAATGAATGATCACCGGGCAAAAGGGGAGGTGACCGGCAAGATAGTTTGCCAAATCCAACCCCGTGCCGGGGTCAACGGTTGCGCCCGGTTCCGGGACCAAATCGTGATCAAGTGAAAGAAGCGCAGTTTGATCGAAGCAGTCGGCGCATTCCAAAAGCATTGTGGGCGCGTCTTTCCAAACTTGCATCCGCCAGTCTTGCCCCAGGTCGGCTAGAACAGCTTCGAACCCAGCGATCCGATCCGCGTTATCTTCGAGGAGGAGGAGTGTTTTCAATCTTTTGGTGGTTGCTGTAAGGTGCCTGAGAACCTGATTACCTTAGAAAAACAACTCCGGTGTGACGAGGAATGATTTTTAGTTCACGTTTTTAGTCGTTTTAAAAAAATGGACTACTGCCATTTTAGTTAAGCGCCGACAGCGCGCCATTCCTCACCCAGCTGTTAGAGTTATAGGCGATTTAGCTCCGAATCCTGCGCGGTATCAAATCGACGGCGCGCAAGCTCGTTAGATATGTTGTTGTGCACACGGTGTATCGAAATCAGCAACCCTTTGCAAAACAACTACTTGGAACCCATCCACTTGGGCCTGCCCCCTCGGTAAAAGGTATGCGTGCGGATCCCGCCGAGTGGCCTTTTACCGGTAAAAGGTGTGCGTGCGGTTCCCACCGAGTGACCATTTACCGGTAAAAGGTATGTGTGCGGTTCCCACCGAGTGACCATTTACCGGTAAAAGGTATGCGTGCGGCTCCCGCCGAGTGACCTTTTAACGGTAAAAGGTATGTGTGCGGCTCCCACCGAGTGACCTTTTACCGGTAAAAGGTGTGTGTGCGGCTCCCGCCGAGTGACCTTTTACCGGTAAAAGGTGTGTGTGCGGTTCCCACCGAGTGGCCTTTTAACAGCAAAAGGTATGCGTGCGGCTCCCGCCGAGTGGCCTTTTTAACATTAAAAGGTGCGTGTACGGTTCACCATTTTATCAAGGCTGCAACCGGGTGTGATTCCAAATGGCGGTTAAATACGACGGAGCCCTGCCCCCCGGGTGATTGATCGTGGCGATTCCAACCGAACGAAAAAGGGGCAGGAGGACAGCCGAAGTCAGAAATGGAGAGTCGTTGAACGCCCAGCGGTCAGTAACTCTATAGTTCTGGCTTAGGTAGTCCTCTCCCGCTTTTCTGCGAGTGGGCCCGTTGTTGACGACCTCACATCGTCATTGCAACCGAACGAAAAGCGGCACAGGAGTGCCGCTCTCCAAGACCTGGAGGGAATTCCTCCCCCACTTTTATCGCGTCCTCTCCTTTTGTAGACCGGATTCCGCCGTTGACAGCGGGGGGCGCAGTTTTTAACGTCTGCCCGCAAATAGTGATGGCGATGCCCCGAATTTGCATTTCGGGGCTTTTTATTTGTTACAACGTTGGCTGGGCTCGAATCGCGAACGCGATCTTCGGACCGAACGCAAACGATGTAACCAATGCAACAGCTTTTAAATACAATGAACACAATTCTCGTCGGCGCCCAATGGGGCGATGAAGGCAAAGGCAAAATTATTGACGTCCTCACCGAACAGGCTGATTACGTCGTACGCACCCAGGGTGGTAACAATGCCGGTCACACCGTTTACGTCGGCCCCAAGAAATATGTCCTGCACCTCATCCCGTCCGGCATTCTGCGCAAGAAGAAGATTTGCGTGATCGGCAACGGCGTGGTGGTGGATCCAATCGGGTTGGTCAAAGAGATCGATACCCTCGAGAAGCTCGGCACGAAGTGTGACGGTCGCCTGTTCATTTCGGAGACGGCGCACCTGGTTCTGCCCTATCATCGCGAGATCGATGCCCAGCGCGAAACTGTCAAAGGCAAAAACAAGATCGGCACCACCAAGCGCGGCATCGGTCCGGCCTACGGCGATAAAGTGGCGCGGGTCGGTCTGCGTTTGATTGATTTGGTGAACCCGGAAGTTTTCGCGGAGAAGCTGAAAGTTCGCATCAAGGAGAACAACGCCATTTTGAAAGTGTTCGGCGCAAAGCCGCTTTCCTATAAGAAAGTGCATGACGAATACCGCGCCGCTGGTGATCGCTTGAAGCCCTTTGTCACGAACACGCTCATCCTGTTGCACAAAGCGATGGCGAAAAATGCGAGCATCCTTTTCGAAGGCGCGCAGGGGACGTTCCTCGACATCGATCACGGAACTTATCCTTACGTCACTTCTTCGAACACAACTTCGGGCGGTGCCTGCACAGGTTCGGGTATTGCGCCAAACCGGATGGATCGCGTCGTCGGTGTGATGAAAGCTTACACGACTCGCGTGGGCGAAGGTCCGTTGCCAACGGAAAATGCGGAGATTGCCGACATGCTGCACGGGATGGGCCGCGAATTCGGCGCTACCACCGGTCGCGCTCGTCGTTGTGGTTGGTTTGATTCTGTTGCGACGCGTCACGCCACGATGGTCAACGGCATTGACGAACTCGCGATTACGAACCTGGATGGATTGGACACGCTGGATACGGTGAAAGTGTGTATCGCATATCGCATCGGCAAACAGAAGATTGATTACATTCCGAATGATGTGGCGATCCTTTCCAAGTGCGAACCGGTTTACGTGGAGTTCCCCGGTTGGAAAACGCCGACTGACAAAGTGAAGAACTGGAAAGATCTTCCAGCGAAAGCTCGCACGTATCTGAAAGCTATCTCTGAACTGACAGGTGCGAAGCTGGCAATTGCGTCGGTTGGGCCAGCGCGAGAACAGACTATGTTTCTCTGAAATCCAAAAACCGTGACGACCGCCCTCCATCTTAGCCCAGAAGCGAAAGCCAACGTGCCGCAGCACGTGGCGATCATCATGGATGGTAACGGGAGGTGGGCCAAGGAGCGGGGATATCCGAGAATCGAGGGGCATCGCAACGGGGTGGAATCAGTTCGTGCGATTGTGCGGGCTGCGGGGGAGGTAGGGGTCAAATATCTGACGCTCTACGCGTTTTCGGTCGAGAATTGGAACCGTCCCAAGGACGAAGTGGACATGTTGATGAAGTATCTCGCGCGATTTCTGAAGAATGAAATTGGCGAGTTGCAACGTAACAACGTGAAGCTCGAAGCTGTGGGGCAGATTTACCGGTTGCCGGAGTTTTGCCAGGAACAGTTGAAGAAGAGCAAAGCGGCCCTCGCGAAGAATAACGGGCTGACTTTGATTCTCGCGCTCAGTTACGGCGGCCGTCAGGAGATTGTTGAAGCGGTTCGGGACATTGCGGCCAAGGCAAAGGATGGGAAGATTGATCCTGCCGAAATCAACGAGCAGGTCATCTCACAACATCTTTACACCCACAGCTATCCTGATCCTGATTTGTTGATTCGCACGAGTGGCGAAATGCGGGTGAGCAACTTCCTGCTGTGGCAGATTTCCTACGCGGAATTCGTCGTTACGCCAACACTCTGGCCTGATTTTCGGAAGGCGCAGTTCTTTGAAGCGTTGGAAGAATATGGTCGGCGGCATCGCCGTTTCGGAGGAGTTTAGTTAGCGTGCTGTCGGTGTCTCGCTGGCAGAACTTCGCAAGCGAATGGGTAAAACTCACGCACTGTTACTCCATTAATGTTTTTCTACCAGTGAGACGCTGTCAGCATGTTGCCCATCACTGCGCAAAATAGTAATTCTCTGCTTTCTGCAGATCTTTCTGCAGCTTCGCGACTTTGACATGTTCCGGCAGGAAGTAGTCCACCCAATCCGGGCGTTTTGGCATTTTTGCGATGGCATCGTAGAACACTTTCAAGCCATCGATTCCATAACCGCAATCGAGTGCGTTCTGTACGCCGACCTTCAATGCTTCTTCCCACTCGGCAGGTTGGAGCAAATTGTTGATTGGTTCCTGGTTATCGCTTTCAGCGAGGGTGTTTGAATTTTTTTTGTAATGTCCGAGGTAATGATGGGAAAGTTCGATGGCCACGACCATTCCAACCATTTGATTAAAATTGCTCTGCTGATCGTTCAGGATGTCATCGCTCCAATAGCGTCTGTCAGAAATGCCGGGGAGTTCTTTCAGGGAAAAGTCACCGGATTCATCTGCCAGGCTGACGAGGTAACGTTGGAAATAGCCGGGCTGAATGCGGTCAATTGCCTTCGCGTGCGAGACATGGTTCATCAAATCAATGAATCCGACAGAAACGAACACCAGACGGAGCGGTTCATTTTCATCCGGGTATTCGACCGTTTTGACGAAGGGGCGGACGTCTGTTTCGAGTGCGACGGGATGTGAGTGCACTTTGGTGCGCAGCGCTGGCTTGAGTGCGTCACGAAGTTCCTTGCCGATGTGAGTGACAGCGCTGAAGCCGGTTTTATAAGTCGGTCCGTCTGCTTTTGGTTGTGCGACGAGTGTGGTGCATAAAAGGGATAACCCTGCGCAAATAGACAAAATGTTCCTGCTCATAGTGGGACGAAAACCGAATGCAGGTTAAACCTTAGACATTATTCGTCAACTTCAAGAACTTTCGTTTGCGCCGCGTTACAGAATCCTGCCATAAATCTGGTCCATGAAATATCGTCGGTTCGGCAGAACCAATTTGCAGATGCCCGTCTTTTCCTGCGGTGGCATGCGTTATCAGTACAAGTGGCAGGATGTGGAATCGTCCGAAATTCCGGCACATAACCAGGCAAACCTGGAAGCCACCATTCACCGGGCAGTTGAACTCGGCATAAACCATATCGAAACGGCTCGAGGTTACGGCAGTTCCGAGATGCAGCTTGGCAGAGTTCTTCCGCAACTGCCGCGCGAGAAAATCATTGTTCAAACGAAAGTTTCGCCCAAAGCCACCCCTGACGAATTTTTGAAAACGTTCGAGGAGTCGATGAATTATCTGAAACTCGACCACGTGGATCTACTCTCATTGCATGGCATCAATCAACGCGAATTGTTGGATTGGTCTTTGCGGAAGGGCGGTTGCGTGGCAGCGGTCCGGAAACTTCAGAAGGAAGGTCGCGTTCGCTTTCTCGGTTTCTCCACTCATGCCACGAGCGACGTCATCCTGGAAGCGGTGGAGAGTGGCGAATTTGATTACGTCAATCTGCATTGGTATTTCGTCAACGACCTGAATTGGGCTGCTGTGGAAGCTGCGCACAAACGGGACATGGGCGTTTTCATCATCAGCCCGAACGACAAAGGGGGGAAGCTCTACGATCCGCCGCAGAAGATGAAAGATCTGTGCGCGCCACTGACACCAATGCAGTTCAATGCTCTTTATTGCCTGGGCCGAAAGGAAGTTCATACGTTGAGTTGCGGCGCGGCGCGTCCGAGTGATTTTGATGAACATGTCGCCGCGCTGAAATTCTACGACAACATCCCGGAAGCAATCGGTCCGATGGAGAAACGTCTTCGCGAAGAGATGGATCGCCTGCTGGGAGCAGATTGGTGCCAGCGTTGGAATGAGAATCTTCCCCATTACGTGGATACCCCGGGAGAGATTAACATTCCTGAAATCCTGCGGCTGTGGACTTATGCAAAATCGCTCGACCTGGTCGCGTGGGGAAAAATGCGATACAACCTGCTGGGACAGGCGGATCATTGGTTTCCGGGGAGCAATTCTGCCAGCTTCAATGAGGACAAAATAAAAGCGGCTGTCGCGCAAAGCCCGTTCGCCGAGCGTATTCCGGAAATTCTCCGTGACGCACACCGTATGCTGGTGGAAGCGCCGAAGAAACGCCTCAGCGAAAGCTGACGGGCGAGGGAGTTCAAGGTTTAAGGTTCAAAGTTCAAGGTTGGGATCGGTTGTCCAACCTTGAACTTTGAACCTTAAACCTTGAACTCCCTTTCCCTTGGAAGGAAATGACTTTGGGAGAGTTGTAAGCCGAGTTTTGTCTGCCCCGGAAACCGGGGGAGAGAATCATTTGTCTTAGCAGCCATACCCGGAACCCTGGCAGATTGCTCTGCCGTGAACGGGCCGTTCGTGGGCTCCCTATTTGGCCTTGCACCGGACGGGGTTTTCCATGCCGTTTTGTTTACACAAAACGCGGTGGTCTCTTACACCACCTTTTCACCCTTACCAGAACCGTAGCCTTTCGAAGTTTCCCTCGAACGCAACTTCGGCTCTGGCGGTATATTCTCTGTGGCACTTTCCGTCGAAACGCTTTGAAACGTTCCTCCCGCGTGTATCTCCGACCGAATCGGAGTTACGTGGCGTCGTGCCCTATGGTGTTCGGACTTTCCTCCCTCAACTTGCGTCGAGAGCGATTCTCCACTCTCCCAAAGTCAAAGTGAGTGTAGCGTGAGGGGTGGGAAAAGCAAATGGCGACGAAGAATTAACCATGGAGGTACAGCGCGGCGAAGCCGCAAATAGAGTAGGACAGCGCATCTTGCCTGTCCCGGGTGAAGGGGGAGAAAAGGAGAAGAGGTGAAAAGGAGCAGGTGGTGCTCCTGAAATCTTTGAGGTTCCCCCGATTTAGTGGACACCGGGGGTGAGTGTCTTTGTTAATGTTTAGTTTACTTGGTTTTCAAAGTCCACAGGTGACTTGTAACCGAGGGAGCTGTGGAGCCTCACGCGCTTAGGAAAAGGAGATTTGAAGACATTGCAATACAGAGTTCAAAGAGAGGGAGGTAATGACGGATGGCTAGGTTCGAATGAGGAATAACAAATTCCGAATGCCGAATGCAGGAAAGGCCGGAATCCCCCCGAAATTGCGTTCCAACTTTGAAATTTGAACATTAACCCACATTAACCCTTAAACTCCGCCGTGCGCATTGACTTGGCTATTTTGGCCCGATAGTTTCTGCTGACCATGCTGGAAGTCATCGAAAAACTGCTCCTTCTTCAGGACCGGGACCGCAAAATCCTTCGAACAGAAGAGGAATTAGCTCACATTGAACCCGAACGGAAAGCCCTCCAGGAGAAAGCTTCCAGCACTCAATCCGGCCTTGAGAATGCCAAGCTGAAGGTTAAACAGTTGGAAACGGAACGCAAACGCCTCGAACTTGAGGCTGAGACGCTCAAGACAAAGATCGAGAAATATTCCATCCAGCAGTTCGAAACCAAGAAGAACGAAGAGTTTCGCGCCCTCACCAAAGAGATCGATAACTGCAAAGCAGCCGTCATCAAATTGGACGATCAACAGATCGAACTGATGGAACAGATCGAGGCTGCTCAAAAGGAAGTGGCCACCGCGAGCAAGGTTGCCGCGGATGCCAAAAAGTTGGTGGACGATCAATTAACACAACTCGCCGCGCGGGAAACAAATTTGGACAAGGAACTGGAGCAGTTGACCGCCAACCGGGAAGAACTTGCCGCCCATGTGGACGACAGCACCCGTGCCCGTTACGAGCGATTATTGAAACATAAAGGTGGTAGTGCCGTTGTGGGAATTCAGCATGGTGTTTGCGGAGGTTGCCGCTTGAAATTCCCGCCCCAGATCGTTCTCTCCTGCAAACAGGATCAGGAGATTGTCACCTGCCCGAATTGCGGGCGTATTCTTTATTACACAAAGGATATGGACCTGGCTGTGTCGGACTGAGCGGGGGAGGGAGTGATGGAGTGATGGAGTGATGGAGTGATGGAGTGATGGAGTGATGGAGTGATGGAGTGATGGAGTGATGGAGTGAACTCCTTGAGAGATAGCCGATTGCCAAAAGTCAATGCTTCAGCAGCATCCAGCATCCAGCATCCCCAATTTTCGTGGTTTTCCCGACTTCCAAACTGCGCTTTACCCACTATGTTGCAACCAACAGCTTTGGACGCGGGGCTCGGTATGGAATCTGAACGTTCGAAGCTGAACGGGAATTTTACCATGAAAGCCAAAATACTTTTTTCCTATCTCACCGCTGGAATGTTGGTTTTAAACGCCACTGACAGCGCATTTGCCCAGGCGGCCAGGGCGGCTGAAACTAAAATTCCAAAAACTCCGGCGATCGATGTGGCTCGTCAGTTGAACGAGGCGTTTGTGGAGGTCGCTGAGAGAGTTTCTCCCGCCGTTGTTGTTATCACCACGACTCAAAAGCGGAGCGACCTGGGAGCAGGTGCGGAAGAGCATCCACTTTGGGATTTGCTCCCGCCGGAGTGGCGCAAACGTTTCAAAGAGGAATATGGCGAGGGTGGCCGGCCGCGACCGGGTCCCACGGGACGCGGTTCAGGAATTATCATCAGCGAGGATGGTTATATCCTGACCAATAACCACGTGGTAGAAGACGCTGAAAAAATTACCGTGCGCTTCAAAGACAGCCGACAGTTTGAAGCGGAAGTGCGTGGTCGCGATCCGCAGTCCGACCTGGCAGTCATCAAAATCAAAGACGCCAAAGGATTGGTCCACGCCAAACTCGGTGATTCTTCCGCAGCGCGCCCCGGTGAATTCGTCCTGGCCATTGGCGCTCCCTTTGATCTCGATTATTCCGTGACGGTTGGCCATATCAGCGCAAAGGGCCGCGCCTTCGCTGAACTTGGCCCTTACGCCGATCAGGATTTCATTCAGACAGATGCCAGCATCAATCCAGGCAACAGCGGCGGTCCGCTGGTAAACCTGTATGGCGAAGTGATTGGGATCAACACAATGATCCGCGGACTTGGCTTGGGAATCGGCTTCGCAATCCCGAGCGATATCGCCAGGAAGGTGGCTGAAAACCTGATTAAGACCGGGAAATTTACCCGTTCACGCATTGGTATTGAGATTCGCGATTTCCGTGAGGAGTTGGAGCTGCGGGAAGTGTTTCCAAAGGTCATGGATGGTGTCATCGTGCGCGGAATTCAGTCTGGTGGCCCGGCGGCGGCTTCCGACTTGCGCCCCAGCGATGTGATTGTTGCGGTGGAAGGTAAACCGGTGAAAACGTCACGCGAATTGAAAGAACAAGTTTCTTATACCCCTCCGGGGCAGACAATTACGCTGGATGTCATTCGCCCGGAATCCGGTGGCAAAACCCGGAACGTGAAAGTGAAAGTGAAAACTGAGGCAATTCCAGATGACCGAGGCGGGATTGCTTCAATGCGGCGCGGGCAAACTCCTTCCGCTCCCGCAGTGCGTTCGGATCTTGGTTTGACGGTGCGAACTCTCACGGAGGCTGTAGCAGATGAATTTGGGATTGATGCCACGCAAGGCGTGATCGTGACGGTAGTCGAACCGGGCTCATCTGCTGAGAAGGCAGGATTCCGTCCGGGTGATGTGATTACTGGTGTGAACCATACCCCAGTGAAAAGCTTGCGCGATTTCCGTGAGGCGATGAAAAACGCCGATCGCAAGCGAGGAGTGACCGTGAGTTTCATTAGTGAAGGGAGCCGACGCTTTACCATTCTGAAGGAGCAGTAACAGAACACGATCTGCTGTCGGCAGCTTTTCCGGCAGCAAACGTGAAGGAGTGAACACGGTACAAGACTCATTGCAGCCCCGGAAATGACGTCTGTACACGGTAACAGGCCCCCTTGCGTTTGGTTTTCTGAGCCAGTTTTCAATGTTCTTACGTTGAACGCTATGGCCGCATCTCACTTTTTGCCAGGACACCTCAGTTGTAAACCTGAACTGGCAGGCGAAGACGCCGAGGACGCCCGCCCACCCTGCGTAGCGTAGCCGTCCTCGGCTGCGAGTTCACTGGGCGTCCCGCCCGGTGTTCAGGATTGAGGCACCCTGTAAGAACTGGGAGTGCGGCCCGGCGCTTATGGGTGTGGTTTTTTCCGGGTGAGATGGCGTAAAAAACGGAGCGCGGCTGTGCTCGAAGAGTCAGCCGCAGCGGGTACGGCAATATTGCGGCGTTCAGATTTTGCAGGCCCGCTTGATAATCTCGCGTGCTGCGGC